>NZ_KZ614149.1:3677784-4010297 GCF_002886255.1 Alteribacillus bidgolensis | reverse complement strand
TTTTGCACCGCTTCTTTTATTTTTTCCACGACATACACCGATTCATCCCGTTCATCCGCAGCTTGAAAGTAGTGTATATTTTTCCCATCATCATTTTCAGTCCAAAGGTTTTTAGGTTTACGTCCGCTGTTATTTTTAATGACTTCATTGGCAGCTAGCAAAATTTTCTTAGTGGATCGGTAGTTTTGTTCTAAAAGAATCGACCTGCATTCTTCATAATCGTTTTCAAAAGAAAGGATATTTTCAATATCAGCTCCGCGCCATTTATAAATCGATTGATCTGAGTCCCCCACTACGCATAAATTCCGGTGATTCTCAGCTAGTAAGTTAACGAGGACATACTGAGCTCTGTTTGTATCTTGATATTCATCGACGTGAATATATTGAAATTTTCGTTGATAGAAAGATAAAACTTCCGGCACCTGCTTGAATAACTTAATGGTCATCATAATTAAATCATCAAAATCAAGAGCATGATTGGTTCGCAGGCGGCGTTGATATTCTTTATAAACGTCTGCCGCTGTTTCTTCAACAGGTCCATATGCTTTTTCTGCAAATTTTTCCGGTGTATCCAGCACATTTTTAGCAGATGAAATCATTCCAAGCATACTGCGCGGGTCATATTTTTTAGAATCAATATTTTGGTCTTTTAAAATTTGTTTAATGACAGACAATTGATCAGAGCTATCAAGAATCGAAAAGTTTCGGTTATAGCCGATTCTGTCAATATCACGACGCAATATCCTTACACACATGGAGTGAAAAGTCGACATCCAAATGTCTTCGGCCACCGGTCCGACCAAATTAGCCACGCGCTCTTTCATTTCACGGGCTGCTTTATTCGTAAACGTGATGGCCAAAATGGCATACGGAGGCACCCCTTTTTCACGTATCAAATAAGCAATCCGATGAGTGAGCACACGGGTTTTTCCGCTCCCTGCTCCTGCCATCACTAGTAGAGGGCCTTCTGTGTGCTGTACTGCTTCTTTTTGTTCTGGATTCATTCCGCCGAGCATCTTTTCTACAATTTGTCGTTGCATGGGTACACCACCTCAAACATATGTTCGAATATATTATACGTTTTTTCCGTCATCGCTTCCATTGTTTTTTACTGCTTTTACAGTTTTCAGGGCAGCTTTCACATCTTCATATACTATATTTCCTACAACTACGGTGTCAGCAAAAGCTGCCATTTCTGCTGCCTGCTCAGTCGTTTTGATACCGCCGCCATAGAATAGTCTCGCATCTTTAAGAGTGTCAGCACAAGCTTTAACGATAGCTGGATCACCGTAAACGCCACTGTATTCCAAATAAAACACAGGAAGATGAAACAGACGGTCAGCAAGCATTGCAGCCGCCTCTACATCTTCTTGATTAAGTGCTGTATCGGCTTCTGTTAGAGATGAAACCTTTGCATCACTGTTAAGTATACAATAACCTTCCGTCACAATTTCTTCCCAATTCATCATTGTACCGTATTCTTTTAAGGCTTGTCTGTGCATTCCGGTAATCCAGCGAGGATCACCCGCGTTCAGCACGGTAGGAATAAAAAAATAATCAAAACCCGGCGTGATAGAATCCAAAGTTGAAACTTCAAGCGCACAAGCTACCGAATAACGCCGCACTCTCGCTAAAAGAGAAATTGTGTTGTCTAGCGTAACATTATCGCTGCCACCGATAATAATAGCATCTGTTCCTGATTCACAAATTGCTTCTAAATCTTCATCACTCAATTCTTTTGCTGGATCAAGTTTAAATACATGTTTCCATTCTGTATATGAAAGCATTTCTGCTCCTCCAAATTAAAAATACAAATACTCTTCTCAACGATTGATTATAGCAAACATTATACATTCTCCTCAAAAGCTTGAAGAGGAGGTTCTAACTTCTTGTCCTGAAGTGCCGGTTGTTCCTCTGTAAAAACGATCTTCTATAACAGATTGAGTGTCACTATATCCGTATTTGGTCAATAAATGCTGATCATTGCCCCCCTTTTCTATGCTTTCACAACCTGGGATTATTAGTCTATTTTCATTTTGATTTTATCCTCCAGCCAATCTATCCAATCCTCTTTTGACGGGCTTTCTGCTTCTGACATCGTAACTTCCGTTTGACTGTCTGAAGATAATGACATGAAACCTGCATATATAAGAATCACTATCATACATGCAATTACAAGTAATATTAATTTTTTTGTCCACCAAACCGATCTTCTTGTTTCAACAGGGGGAGGTGTAGATAAAGTTTGTTCCTTGCTTTGCTGCAAAGGTTTGGTAAGGCTTCGTTGTTCTGCATGTTTAGAATCCATCTTCTGTGAATTAGTAGAAGAATATTTCATCTTATATAACTCGGAATATAAATAGGGAAAGGAAACATAGGACGGGGGCGGTGGTGCCTCTTTCAAAAAGGAACGGTCAAGAATGGCTTTAGTCCAGGTATGGACAGCCCATTTTGCCATCTGTTCAGAAACGTTTTTTTTATCTTGAAGCCATGTAACGTACTTTTTGTATTCCTCTATAGAATTCAATTCTTGCAGAGAATCAACCATTCCTTCTTCAAGCATATTGATAAGTACATTTATGTCTTGTCTCTCTTTTCCATATAGAGCATAAAGAGCGTGCTTAAGATTATTGTTTTGTTTACACCAATGAAGACCAAATCGTTCAACAAAGGAACGTACACTATTTCCAATGAAATCTGTCATGTCTGCCCCCTGTTCTTGATAACTTATTTTCTATACTAGCTCGTTTTATGGATAAAAGCGAAGCCTTTTGCATTTATACACTCAATAATCACGCTCCATCCTATGGAGTAAACAAAAACTACCCTTTTGGCCGCCCCTGTCACCAAAAGAGTAGTTAGCGTTGTAAAAACTTCTTACATTGTGTTATTTCTGATTTTCCTTTTCTCCTTGTTCTTCTTCTCGTACGCGGTCTAAAGTCATCTGGTAGCTTTCATTTCCATAATTCAAGCAACGTTTAACCCTCGAAATCGTTGCTGTACTTGCCCCGGTTTCTGTTTCAATTTTATGATAGGTATGGCCATGCTGCAGCATACGTGCTACTTCAAGGCGCTGTGCAAGTGATTGTATTTCATTGATGGTGCAAAGATCATCAAAGAATTCATAGCACTCTTCTAAATCACGAAGGGACAAGATTGCTTTAAATAATTGGTCTAATTCTTTACCTCTTAACTTATCGATTTGCAATTATGCTACACCTCATTTCCAAACAAGTACTCTTCATACAGCAATGTATTAATCTTGTAATTCATTTACTATATCATCAAGAGCAGATGCAGTTGGCACAACATTGATCCATGTTTGCCCTGGCACAAACGCTATGTCTTCTCCCTCTTTTTCAGGAAGAATACGGCCGTCTTTATTTTTCCATTTTACTTGTAAAAGTTCTCCTTTTTGAAGTAAAAGACCTTCCCCGCCAGCGTCAAAGTTTATTTGCCGGCGCCCTTTATCGTCTACTACTTGATGAGGGGCTTCGATAAGGAGAACATTTTCAGGAGAAACCCTTAAATTCTTCTTTTCATCTAAGGTTGGCTCGTGATCACTAGAACGTTCGTATGTCTCTTCTCCTTCATTGTATTCAAACTGAACAGAGTATTTATCACGATACCAAACCTCTACCTCTTTTGCCTCTTGTCCTTCAAAAGACGAGATCGCTTCTTCTTCAAATGTATTTGGCTCTACTTCCTTTTCTAGTTCATATCCTTTATTTCCTAATCCCTTTAGAATGTTATCAAAGGTAATGTATGAGTTGTGAGGCGGCTGACGGTCGGATGAACGTTGGAAAAGAGTACCATCATGAAATAATCCATTCAAAAACGGAGCAGTTCCATTTTGTAGGATTTGTTCGGCTTCCGGACTCCATCCATGAGTTACAAAAAACGAATCGTAACCTTGAGCCAAATCAATAAAATAGCCGCGAGCACTTCGTACAGGGCCTATTTTTTCAGGCTGTTCACTTTGATATATTGCTAAAAATCTAGTTACGTCTCCTTCGGTTAATACTTCGTATACAATGTCAGCTTTACTCAAACTGCTTTGCGGCCTAGCAGCCGGGTGATTATTCACCATTACGGCAATCGGCCTGTAGGGCGATATTTCTTCTGTCATCTCTCCGGTTAATGGATGCATTTCTTCGTATACTTGTTCGTCATCGTCTTCATTTGATGCTTCCGATTCTTCTTGTATAATATTCTCCCGCTCTTCTTGTTTTGCATCCGTTTCTTCGACTTGACTTTGTTCACCTGGCTGTGTCTTAACTTCTTCATCACCTCCGAAACAAGCAGAAAGAAGAAGAAAACAAAGAGAACATGAGGTTAAAATCCACTTATTCATATCCCCAAATCCTTTTTTACATTAATATCCAGTTTCAGCACTGCCTCGGATTAATTAGCTGCTGCCCCGTATACACTCCTATTTTAAATGACTGCACTTTTACAGTTTAACGCATAATCGAAGGAAAGAGTACCGTTTTCTTATGAACATCAAAAATTCCTTTTTGTGTCACCCTTATATAAGGAAGGTGAGTTGAAGAAAAGAAAAGCATGCTGTATATCGGGTCTTCATGAGGATAGCCTTTTTGTTTCAAAGCAAGTTCCAGGCTCTCATGTTTATTGATCAATTCTTCCATTGGATCTAATGACATAGAACCAAATAGTTTCAAGGGAATACTTTCTATGACAGAGCTATTTTCCACCATAAAAATTCCGCCATCATGCTGTTTTAATTTTTCAAACGCTCTTCGCATGTCAGCTTTATTTTTGCCTATTAATACGATATCACCCGTATTGGAAAATGTAGTGGCAAGCCCTCCAAGTGTAGTGCCAAACCCCTTTATGACCGTATTAATCCGCCACTTCCCGTGACGGTCGAGCATTACAAAGAAACATTCGTCATGGGCTTCGGAAAGGTGCTCGTTTGTGACATCTACACTTATTTGATAAGGCTTTAAAATTACAGAGTTCACTAGTTCAATTCCCATTGGCATGGAAAAGTGCAGATCATCATCGGTTAATTCCCAATCAATCATAAAAGGATGCACTCCATAGTCTTCCCAGG
Organism: Alteribacillus bidgolensis; assembly: GCF_002886255.1. NCBI lineage: Bacteria > Bacillati > Bacillota > Bacilli > Caryophanales > Bacillaceae > Alteribacillus > Alteribacillus bidgolensis. Next base: position 4,005,220 of record NZ_KZ614149.1, on the reverse strand, counting down.
AAAAATGCCGATCAGGATAACAGCTCTGTCCGTCTTTAAACACCCACTGCCCTTTAGCCAATACAGCTTCCGGAACAGGATTATAAACATCCTCTAATATATTAAGATGAGCGATGCGCCCCGGCGCGATCATTCCAATATAATCGTCTAATCCGTAGTGTTTAGCTGAATTATAACTTCCCATTTCATAAGCATCTATGACAGGAACCCCTTTTTCTAAAGCAATAGCTATCGATTTTTCGATAACCCCCTGCTTGTAGAATGAGGGGGTGGATCCGTCTGTGTTAAACGTAAAACGACGGAATTCCGTGATACCAGCTTCAAGTAATTCATCCAGCATTTTCGGCAAATCAGGGCGAATGGAAGAATAACGTAGTGACGTTGTCATTCCAGCATCTAATCTTCTCAACGCTTCTTCCCCATCCATAGCTTCATGATCCCCATTCACGCCTAAAAGAGCCATCTGTGTAAGCGTTCGATAAGAAGCACCTGGCAAATGTCCTTCAATAGGTTTATTTAGTTCTTTGGTATGCTGCATCCAATGCAGAACCGTTTCATCCCCTGTCATCACTTTGGGCCAAGATGTCAATTCCCCCCCTTGAACAACAAGAGGATGCTCAAGCCATGCCTTCATGTTCGAAGGAGAAAACAAAGCATCTTCTTCCTCTAGTTCTGTTTGGGCATCATATCTCCCCCACCAAAACATCGAAGTTGGTAATTGATCCAGTTCTTCAATAAGTGAAAGCGCTTTCCTTTTTTCGATATTTAAAAAAAAGAACATGTTGTCATTAATCAGTGTAGTTGTTCCCCGCACCGATGCATATTCAGCAAGCGTATGGGGATTATATAACTGGAACGGATGAGCATGGGGCTCAATATAACCGGGTACAACATGTTTGCCTCGGCAATCAATTATTTCTGTCCCTTCCGTTTTCGCGGGCCAATCTATCCCAGTATAAACGATTCTATCTTCGTATATCCAGATATGGCCCTCCAGCCATGATTTTCGTGAGCTGCTCAAATAAGTTGCGTCTTTTAGTACAATGGTTGGTGCCAATTCACCGCGTATAACGGAAAGCTGGCGTCTCAACGTTTGTTTATTCCAACGAAATAGCTGTGTTGCCATAATCGTCACCTGCTTTCTTTTGTCCTTCAGCGTATAGTTCTTTCAAATGTTCATCTTATTGCCGTAAATAAACAGACAATTTTTTTAAATCATCAACAGTGTTTGCGTTAATGTTTCCCTATCTTATCACAATTTCACTCATTACTCCATGAAAGTAAGTGACAAGATTTCAAAGATTTTATTAAGGAGGATATAAGTATGAAACCTAATATAGGTACATTAAATGCAATGGTCCGGATCACTTGCGGTTTAACCATTTTAGCATGTTCTACTGCAGAATTAACTAAATACCGCCGAAACGGCAGACACCTTCTGTATGCCATGATGGGAGCTATGAAAGTAGCGGAGGGCATTACACGTTTTTGTCCGCTGACTAAAATGATTACTGACAGTGTCTCTGCTCAAAAGAACCATACTGATGAAACCGGATCTTCAACACCTGACCCGCAGATAAATGAGCTGTAAACGCAAGCTTATGTAAACAGTATGATGATAGTGTACCAAGTCATACTGGTTATTTCCTATTGATTTAAGAGATAATCTTACAAAACAATTGTGCTTACATCATTTGAATAGAAAACTTGGCTTACCGCCGAGTCCTTATGGCGGAAGTCGTAGTTTTGCTTATACTTTGATCCTTTAACAAAGTTAAACATTAAAAAAACCGTTCGGCACGTGGAATTTCTCGTATGCCAAACCGGTTTTTGAAATAAAAGATATTGTTAATGGTCTTGTACTACTTAGTTAGGAATTGTCTCGAAAAATAGCTTTGTCTCCTATATCTGTTCGATAAAAAAGATATTCGGTATCAAGCTTTTCGAGCTTTTGATAGACGGTATCTCTTGCTTGTTTCAGTTTAGAAGCTTTTTCTGCTATTAACAGTACGCGTCCGCCTGCTGTTAATAGCTGATTTCCTTCTTTTTCCACCCCTGCAAAATAAAGGTGTTCCGAAGAAGGCAGCGCATTTAATGGCTTATATTTTTCATAAGACCCTGGATATCCTTTCGAAGCTGCCACTACTCCTAAAACAGCATCATTAGACCACTCAAGTTCCGGAACGCCACCGTTTAACAACTCAAGAATGACAGAAGACAAGTCAGATTTTAACCTAGGAAGCACAACTTGGGCTTCAGGGTCCCCAAAACGAGCATTAAATTCAATAACTTTTGGTCCGTTCTCTGTCATCATGAGCCCAGCATACAAAATTCCTGTAAAAGAACGTCCTTCTTTTACTAAACCTGATGCTGCAGGCTGCAAGACTTCACGTACTGCGCGGTCAATATCATCAGAGGTGAATTGTGGTACCGGGCTGTAGGCACCCATTCCACCGGTATTAGGACCCTGATCGTCATTATAAGCGCGTTTATGGTCCTGTGCCCCTACCATAGGAACAACAGTTTCACCATGAACAAATGCCATCAATGAAAGTTCTTCTCCGTCAAGGTATTCTTCTAGCACCACTTCTGAACCTGCATCTCCAAACTTATTATCTTCTAAAATGTCCCTCAAAGCTGCTAATGCTTCCTGCTTCGAGAAAGCAACCGTAACACCTTTCCCAGCTGCTAATCCGTCCGCTTTAATGACAATCGGAACGCCCTTTTTTTCAATGTATGCTGCGGCTTCCTCATAATCAGAAAATACTTCATAAGATCCAGTCGGGATTTCATAACGGTGCATCAACGATTTTGCATATGATTTACTGCCTTCAATAAGAGCTGCTTCTTGTGTAGGTCCGAATACTTTAAGTCCAGCTTCTTCGAAATGATTTACTACTCCAGCAAGTAGAGGAGCTTCGGGGCCTACGACAGTAAATGCCATTTCCTTTTCTTTTACAAAGCGGATCAACCCTTCGTGATCCTCTTCTTTTATATCGATACATTCTGCAGCATTTTGCATTCCTGGATTTCCAGGGGCAGCATACACTTGTTCCACTTTAGGACTTTCAGCTAATTTTTTAGCTATTACGTGTTCTCTGCCCCCGCTTCCAATTACCAGCACTTTCATTTTAAAAGGATCCTCCTTTGAACTGTAACACCCCAATTAATGTTTAAAATGGCGCATTCCGGTGAAGACCATTGTGATACCTAATTCATTTGCCTTTTCAATCGATTCTTCATCCCGTATCGAGCCGCCAGGCTGAATGATAGCACTGATACCTGCTTTTCCAGCTTCTTCTACTGTATCTTTCATTGGGAAAAAGGCATCTGATCCCATAGCACTTCCACTTGCTTTATCGCCGGCTTGTTCTATAGCAATTTTCGCAGCACCTACACGGTTCATCTGTCCTGCCCCCACACCAATCGTCATATCATCTTTTGTAAGAAGGATGGCATTTGATTTCACATGTTTTACAACTTTCCAGGCCAGTTTTAGATCCTGCCATTCCTGTTCTGTAGGTTCACGTTCAGTTACCACCCGTACGTCTGCATCTAAAAATCCTTCTCGGTCTTCTTCTTGAATAAGAGCTCCTCCATGCACAGAAGTGATTTTTGAGCGCTTTTGCGGTTCCTCATCCAGGTTAACTGTTAACAAGCGAAGGTTTTTCTTTTCTGTCAATATATCCAACGCTTCTTGTGTAAAAGCTGGAGCAATAATAATTTCAAGGAAAATTTCTTTCATCTTCTGAGCCGTATCTTTGTCCACTTCCCGATTCAGAGCAACAATGCCTCCAAAAATAGAAACCGGATCTGCTTCAAATGCTTTTTCATACGCCTCAAAAATATTTTCTCCTACACCAACGCCGCAAGGATTCATATGTTTGATAGCAACGGCTGCCGGCTGACCGAATTCTTTAACGATGGAAAGAGCAGCTTCAGCATCATTTATGTTATTGTACGAAAGTTCTTTTCCATGCAGCTGAATCGCATTAGCAACTGAACTCAACGGACCGATTGGCTCACGATAAAAGGCCGCTTTCTGGTGCGGGTTTTCTCCGTAACGCAAATCTTGTTTTTTCTCATAGGTAACCGTATATGTTTCAGGGTACAGCTCTCCTGATTGTTCCGTTAAGTAATTAGCAATAAGCGCGTCGTATGAAGCAGTGTGACGAAACACTTTAGCAGCCAAGCGCTTTTTCGTTTCGGTTGAAACATCTCCATCGGTGCGCCATTCTGTTAACACGGTTTCATAATCTTCTGGATCGGTTATTACAGTAACATGCTTATAGTTTTTTGCAGCGGCGCGGAGCATGCTTGGACCGCCAATATCAATGTTTTCAATAGCCTCTTCAAACTCTGTGTTCGGCTTTTCAATTGTTTGCTTGAATGGGTAAAGGTTTACGACTACAAGATCTATCGGAGCAATTCCTTGTTCTTCCAATTCAGCAATGTGCTCTTCTTTTTCACGCATAGCAAGGAGGCCGCTATGAATATTCGGATGTAATGTTTTTACTCTGCCATCAAGAATTTCTGGAAACCCAGTAACTTCCGAAATGCCGGTAACATTAACACCGCCTTCTTTCAACACACGGCTTGTCCCGCCTGTAGAAATTACTTCCACACCTTGTTCTTCAAGCTGCTTTGCAAAAGGAAGGATTCCTTCTTTATTTGAAACACTAATTAATGCTCGTTTGATGCTCATTTTGATTTTGGCTCCCTTCTGAAGTTCGTTTCTCAATTAAACATTGAATAGTGTCTGGATATAAACGGTGTTCTACTGCTTGAATAGCCTTTGTCAATGATTCGAGGGAGTCCGTCGCTTTAACTGATATGGCTTCCTGTGAAATGATAGGACCTGTATCCATTCCTTCATCTACCATATGAATCGTAACACCCGTAACTTTCACGCCTGCTTGCCAAGCCTGGCCTATTGCATCCTTCCCAGGAAAAGCGGGTAGAAGCGAGGGATGAATATTAAAAATACGCTTATCGTAGGCGTGCAGCAGAGTTGAACCAATTAACCTCATATATCCAGCCAATATTATTATATCAATTTCTTCTTGTTGAAGCCGATTAACGATTTCTTTTTCAAAGGCAACCTTACCGGAATACTCTTTAGGAAGAAAGGAAAAAACGGGAATACCTAATGCTTTAGCTCTTTTTTCTGCATATGCCCCTGGTTTATCACAAACAAGCAATGCTATCTCTGCTTGAACTCTTCCTTCTTGAACCGCATCAGCTATTGCTTGAAAGTTTGATCCGCTGCCTGATGCAAAAACGGCAAGTTTCATGAGAAGCTCCCCCTCTCAATCGTAAGCTCCCCTGTCTCTGTAATAGAACCAATGATTGCTGCTTCTTCCCCATTTTCTTGTAACGCAGTGACTGCTTTTTCTGCTTGATCTTCATCGACCGCTGCTGCTAAACCGACTCCCATATTGAAAGTACCGTACATATCAGCCAAAGAAAGGTTTCCGTGTTTCTCAATAAATGAAAAGATTGGCGGCAAATCCCAATTGGCTGGGTTTACAGAGGCTCCGAGACCGTCTGGAAGCATACGAGGAATATTTTCGTAAAATCCTCCTCCTGTTATATGAGCCATCCCTTTTACTTCCACGCTTTCTCTTAACGTTTTTATTGCCTTTACATATATACGGGTGGGTTCTAACAGAATTTCTCCCAATGGACGATCAAACGGCGGATACGTTTCGTTTAAGTCTAATCCTGCCTTTTCAATCAGTACTTTTCGTACAAGAGAAAAGCCGTTGCTGTGAATGCCAGAGGAAGGCAGTCCAATTAATTTATCACCAGGCTTAATGCTTTCTCCTGTAATAATAGAGCTCTTTTCAGCCGCTCCAACGGTAAAACCAGCTAGATCATATTCTTCTTCTTCATACATTCCCGGCATCTCTGCCGTTTCACCGCCAATCAATGCACAGCCTGCTTCTTCACAGCCATCAGCGACCCCTTTTACAATTGCTTCAATTTTCACAGGATCTGCTTTCCCGCACGCAAGATAATCAAGAAAATAAAGAGGCTCTGCTCCTTGGACTGCAATGTCATTTACGCACATGGCCACCGCATCTTTTCCAATCGTATCATGCTTGTTTATGGCAAAGGCGAGCATAAGCTTTGTACCAACCCCGTCTGTACCTGAAATAAGTACCGGTTCTTTATAAGGAAGGGAGGAAAAGTCGAACATGGCGCCAAATCCCCCCAGTCCCCCTAACACTTCCGGACGAAGGGTACGGTTGGTGTGTTTTTTCATTCGTTCTACTGCTTCATAGCCAGCCTCTACGTTGACACCGGCTTTTTTATATGCCTCAGACATGAAAGTGAGCCTCCTCGTTATTGCTCTAATCTCTTAACCGTTCGTGATTTTATCATGGGGGTGAAGAGTGTCTTGGTAAATTTCTGTCGGATAATTACCTGTAAAGCAAGCCAAGCACTGACCACAGTTGGAATCATAATGTTTTCGGCCAATTCCTTTTAACATACCGTCAATACTAATAAAGGAAAGCGAGTCTGCACCCATTTTTTCCCGCATTTCTTCGGTCGTGTGGTTTGCTGCAATAAGTTCTGACTTTGTAGACGTATCAATTCCGTAAAAACATGGATGGGTAATAGGCGGAGAACTAATCCGCACGTGCACCTCTAATGCTCCAGCATCTTTTAACATTCCTACGATACGGCGGCTGGTCGTGCCTCTTACGATGGAGTCATCTACCATAACAACACGCTTTCCTTCTACCACTCCACGTACAGGTGATAGCTTCATTTTTACACCTTGTTCGCGCAGCTCTTGAGACGGTTGAATAAATGTGCGGCCAACGTACCTATTTTTAATCATTCCTAATTCATAAGGAATTCCGGTTTGTTCTGCATAACCGATTGCTGCAGAAATGGAAGAATCCGGTACACCCGTGACGATATCAGCCTCAACAGGTGACTCTTCTGCCAATTGTTTTCCAAGATTTTTACGTGCGGTATGAACATTGATTTGATCAAGGTTGGAATCAGGACGAGAAAAATAAACATATTCCATACTGCAAAGCCGTCGCGGAGCTGCATTGGAGAACAATTCAGAATGCATGCCGTTTTCATCAAACGTAATGATTTCACCCGGCTGCACTTCCCGTTCATATTCTGCTCCTACCACATCAAATGCACATGTTTCAGAAGCTACTACATATGCATCACCTAGGCGGCCAATGGAAAGCGGTCGTAATCCGTTCGGGTCCTGAGCTACCATCAGTTTGTCTTCTGTCATCACTGCAAATGCATAGGCTCCTTTAAGCATAGATAATGCATTTGTCATTTTATCCTCAAGGCGTGGATATACACTGCGCTTAATAAGGTGAGCAAGGACTTCGGTGTCTGAAGTAGATTGAAAAATACTGCCCTGGTTTTCAAGCTGGTGCTTTACTCCATTAGCATTAACGATATTACCATTATGAGCAACCGCAAGGCTGTCGGTTTGTGAACGGAACAAGAGAGGCTGACAATTATTCAACCCCCCGCCTCCAGCTGTCGCATACCGTACGTGACCAATGGAAGCATTGCCATTCAATTGATCAAGTTCTCCTTCTTTAAAAGCTTCTGTTACAAGTCCAAGGCCTTTATGAATAGATAACTGATCTCCGTCACTTACTACAATTCCTGCCCCTTCTTGTCCACGGTGCTGAAGACTGTGCAATCCGTAATACGTTATTTGTGCAGCATCCTTGTGTCCCCAAACAGCAAAAACTCCACATTCTTCGTTTAGTCCTTTGATTTCACCAAGCATGGAATAGCTCCTTTCCAGGCGCTTTCTAATTCATCTGCTGCCGCCTGAAGCACGGTTTCTCCTGATCGACTATAAATCTCAAGCTTCTCCTCATTTGTCACTGTTCCAATAGCACGGGCTTCCGGGATAATCTTTTCAAATTCTTCTTTTTTAACCTTTGGTACGGAAACAAGAAAACGCGACTGTGTTTCTGAGAAAAGCTCTGCTGCGGTATCAACATCAATTGTTAATGCTGCCCCCAGCCCTGTGCCAATCAGGCTTTCTGATGCGGCTACAGCAAGACCGCCCTCGGCCACATCATGCGCCGATGAAACAAGCTGATTTCTAATAGCTTCTAAAAGTTTGTGCTGACGCTCTTTTTCCGTCTCAAGATTAATTTCTGGAACTTTCCCTGAGATATCGCCCTCTAAAAGTTTTTGCAGCTCACTGCCTCCAAATTCAGGTTTGGTCTCTCCTATTAAATAAATAATGTCGTCTGCATTTTTAAAAGATTGAGTAGTGATGTGGTCTAGATCTTCAATGAGACCAACCATACCTACAACAGGAGTTGGATAAATAGCTCCTTCTTTTGTTTCGTTATAAAGAGATACGTTTCCGCCAATGACAGGAGTTTGCAGCTGCTCACATGCAGCACTCATACCATCTGTAGATTTTTCAAGCTGCCAGTAAATTTCTGGATTTTCTGGACTTCCATAATTCAGGCAGTCAGTTAGACCTAGTGGTACCCCTCCAGAGCAAACAATGTTTCTAGCTGCTTCAGCTACTGCAATTTTGCCTCCAGCTTCTGGGTCCAGATAAATAAAACGGCTGTTAGAATCGGTAGTCATCGCAAGTGCTTTGTTTTTCCCGCGAACTCGCAGAACTGCTGCATCAGAACCAGGCTGCACGACCGTATTTGTTTGTACCATATAATCATATTGATCATATACCCACTCTTTGCTTGCGATGGTTGGTTGTTTTAATAAGTCAAGCAGTGTTTGTTTTATATCGTCAATGTGAAATACGGTTTCTTTAACCTGCTGATTTACCTGAAAGGCAGAATGTTCTTTAGAAGGCGGATGATAAACTGGTGCTTCTTCTGCTAGTGCATCTACAGGTACATCGGCTACGACATTTCCTTCATGTAGTAAACGAAGGCGTTTGTCATCAATGACATGACCTACCTCTGCAGAAAGCAGCCCCCACTTGTCACAAATGTCTTTCATTTCTTGTTCGCGGCCTTTTTCAACAACAAGCAGCATGCGTTCTTGAGATTCTGAAAGCATCATCTCATAAGGTGTCATGTCCTTTTCTCGCTGAGGTACTTTGTCTAAATCCATTTCAATACCAGAACCGGCTTTACTTGCCATTTCTGCTGAAGAAGATGTTAATCCGGCAGCTCCCATATCCTGAATACCAATAAGAGCGTCAGATTGAACCAGCTCTAAACAAGCTTCGAGCAGAAGCTTTTCCATAAATGGGTCACCTACTTGAACGGAAGGTCGTTTGCTTTCTGATTCATCACTTAATTCCTCAGAAGCAAAAGTAGCTCCGTGAATCCCGTCTTTTCCGGTACTTGCCCCCACATACATCACGGTATTGCCAACACCTTTGGCTTGCCCTTTTTGAATATCTTTATGGTCAATCAGTCCTACACACATTGCGTTAACGAGAGGATTTCCTTCATAACATGGGTCAAACTGAACTTCACCGCCTACGGTCGGTACGCCGACACAGTTGCCGTAACCTGCAATGCCAGCTACTACTTCTTCAAACAAATAACGGACGCGAGGAGAAGTGAGTTCTCCAAAGCGCAAAGAGTTTAGAAGTGCTACCGGCTTTGCTCCCATGGAGAAAACATCACGCAAAATACCGCCAACTCCTGTAGCTGCCCCTTGGTAAGGTTCAATGGCAGAAGGATGATTATGGCTTTCTATTTTGAAAACGACCGCCTGCTCGTCTCCAATATCTATAATTCCTGCTCCTTCACCCGGACCTTGCAGCACTTTTTCTCCTTTGACAGGAAATTTTTTTAGAAGTACTTTCGAGTGTTTATAGCTGCAATGTTCCGACCACATAACCGAAAATAAGCCTGTTTCTGTGTAGTTTGGCTGACGTCCAAGAATTTTCTCAGCCAGTTCAAACTCTTCGTCTGTTAAGCCCATTTCCTGATAAATTTTGTCTTCTTTAATTTTCTCGGGAGTTGGTTCAAGAAGTAAGGACATGAGATTCCCTCCAGTGGTTCAAGATCGATTGAAAAAGCTTTAAGCCATCGCTGCTTCCTAATAAACTAGTCGTAGCACGCTCCGGATGAGGCATCATACCGAGAACATTTCCTTTTTCATTCACAATGCCTGCTATGCCTTCTACGGAACCATTTATATCATCTTGGTAAGTGAAGACAATTTGATTATTTTCTTTTAAATGCTGTAATGTTTTGTTATCGCAATAATAGTTACCTTCTCCATGAGCAACCGGAACTATGATAGATTCACCTTTTTCGTAGCTTTTGGTAAAACCAGTTTCGTTGTTATCTACTTTTAATTCCACCGGACGGCAGATAAATTTCAAGTCTTTATTTCTTTGCATCGCCCCTGGAAGAAGTCCTGCTTCAAGGAGAACCTGAAATCCATTGCACACACCTAATACAGGTTTTCCTTTTTGTGCTTCTTCGATTACACTTTCCATTACTGGAGCAAATCTTGCAATTGCTCCTGAGCGCAAATAATCACCATAAGAAAAACCGCCAGGCAGTAAAATAGCGTCATAATCGGCTACACTTTCTTCGGTGTACCATACTTTATCTACCTCTTCTTGCAGACCTTCTTGAACAGCATAGACCATATCGTCGTCACAATTTGATCCAGGAAAGACAATGACTGCAAACTTCATTAGGAAACAGCCTCCCCGATGGTATACGTATAATCTTCAATCACTGGATTGGAGAGAAGCTTTTCACACATTTCTTTTACACGTTCTTCCAAGTCATCTGTTTTTTCAACTTCGAGCTCAATATATTTTCCGGTCTGAACACTTTTTACTTCATTATAATTCATTGTGTGAAGAGAGTTCGTAATGGCGCTTCCCTGCGGATCGAGCACCCCTTCTTTTAACGTTACATATACTTGGACTTTAACCATGTACAGCCCCTCCCAGTCTTTTTAATATTTCGGTATAGCCGTCCTGCAATGAACCTAGGCCAAAACGGAATAAATCTTTATCGAACTTTTCTCTCGTTTCTTTATCCCATAAACGACATGTATCAGGAGAAATTTCATCTGCTAGCAGAAGTTCTCCATCAGCAGTCGTTCCAAATTCAAGCTTAAAATCTACTAGCAGCAGGCCGCAGTCGTCAAAATGTTTTTTTAATGATTTATTAACTGCTAAAGCTTGTTCTCTCATGTTATGGACCTGTTCAGGTTCTGCTGCTTGAAGGATGCGAATGTGATCATTGTTAATAAGTGGATCACCAAGATCGTCGTCTTTATAATAAAATTCAACAATAGCCTGGTTGAGCTCAGTTCCTTCTTCTATGCCGGTCCTTTTATGGAGACTGCCGGCTACGATGTTTCTGACCACAACTTCTAAAGGAACAATGGTTGTTTGTTTTACAAGTTGTTCGGTAGCAGATAATTTTTTAACAAAATGACTGCGAATTCCTGTGTCTGCTAATTTTTGAAAAAGCAAGGATGAGATTTCATTGTTCAGTTTTCCTTTTCCATGAAGAACTTCTTTTTTCTCCCCATTAAAAGCAGTGGCGTCATCTTTGTACTCAACCCACAAAACCTCTTTTTCATTCGTTTGGTAAAGCTTCTTCGCTTTTCCTTCATACAACAGCTTCTCTTTTTGCACCGGAGAGCGCCTCCTTGTTTTTTCTTAAAATCTGGAAGGGGGTTTTAGGCCCCGTTTTATTCTAAACCTGCTCTGGTAAAAATCTCGTCTACTCGCTGCAGGTGATGATTATAGTCAAAACAATCATCAATTTCTTCTGCTGTCAGCGTTTCTGTGATGCGGGGCTCTTGTTCTACTAATGTTCGGAATGGAATTCCTTTTTCCCAAGCTTCCATGGCTTTGGGCTGAACAAGGTCATATGCTTCTTCTCGCACCATTCCTTTATTAATAAGAGTGAGAAGAACACGTTGAGAATAAGTGAGGCCGAATGTCCTTTCCATATTAGCTTTCATATTCTCTGGGAATACAGTCAGGTTGTTCACGATATTTCCAAAACGGTTGAGCATGTAATTGAGTGCTATGGTTGCATCAGGTAAAATGATTCGTTCTGCTGAGGAGTGAGAAATATCGCGTTCATGCCAGAGCGGTACATTTTCATAAGCTGTCATCATATGTCCGCGGATAACTCTTGAAAGGCCTGTCATGTTTTCAGATCCAATTGGGTTTCGTTTATGCGGCATGGCGGACGATCCTTTTTGTCCTTTCGCGAAAAACTCTTCTACTTCTCTCGTTTCACTTTTTTGCAGCCCTCTGATTTCTACCGCCATTTTTTCAATAGAGGTGGCGACAAGTGCGATTGTACTCATATAATGAGCGTGCCTGTCTCGCTGCAGTGTTTGCGTGGAGACTTCAGCTGTTTCAAGTCCAAGCTTTTCACATACGTAAGACTCTATAAACGGAGGAATATTAGCAAATGTTCCTACTGCACCCGAGAGCTTTCCAACTCTGACACCTTCTGCCGCCGCTTTAAATCTATCTAGATTTCTTTTCATCTCTTGATACCAAAGCGCAAGTTTCAGACCAAAGGTGGTCGGTTCAGCATGAACACCATGTGTCCTTCCCATCATCACCGTATATTTATGTTCCAGTGCTTTATCTTTCAAGATAGAAAGGAAACGTTCAAGGTCTTTTTCCAAAATATCATTCGCTTGTTTCAGTAAATAAGAAAGGGCAGTGTCGACCACATCTGTTGAGGTCAGTCCATAATGCACCCATTTTCTTTCTTCACCGAGAGTTTCTGAAACAGCACGAGTAAAAGCTACCACATCGTGACGAGTTTCCGCTTCAATCTCTTTAATACGCTCCACATCAAAGCTTGCATTCTTACGAATTTTTTTCACATCGTCCTTTGGGATATCTCCAAGTTCTGCCCAAGCCTCACATGCAGAGATTTCTACTTCCAGCCAAGCATTAAAACGATTCTTTTCTGTCCAAATGGATCCCATTTCAGGGCGTGTATACCGTTCGATCATGAGATTTCCTCCACTCTCTATCTCTTTTTTCTTTTATTATTATTTATTTATAAAAGATGTTTGTTTTTCCCAAACATAGTTAGTTTTGGCAAGAGCTTCTTCTATGTCGCTGCCAAGTACTGTCCAATGTCCCATTTTCCGTCCGTGTTTCGCTTCATCTTTTCCGTACACATGAAGATGTCCGTTTTTACTGAAGCTTTCCACATTGTCGTAAACATGGGACAGATGTTGTCCGAGCAAGTTAGTCATTACTACTGGCCTTAGTAAGTTGGTTGACCCTAACGGCCATCCGCAAATAGCCCGGATGTGCTGTTCAAATTGAGACGTTTCACATGCTTCAATCGTGTAATGACCGGAATTGTGCGGACGCGGAGCTAATTCATTAACATAAATGTTCCCATCTTCTAATACGAACATTTCTACAGCCAGAGTACCTGTAAGTTCGAGTTTCTCAGCTAATTGATACGCGATGTCTCTTGCCTTTCTTTCTGTATCTGACGTGATTCTTGCCGGCACAATTGTTTGATGCAAAATGTTGTTCTCGTGAATATTTTCCCCGACAGGAAATGTCGAAATTTCACCGTTTGTACTTCTTGTCACAATCACAGAAATTTCTTTTTCGAAAGGAACCCAGGCTTCTAAAACTAGATCTTTTTCGTTTCCATTAAGGGTTTCGAATGCTTGATCTGCATTAGTGTTTTCTTTAATCACAACTTGTCCTTTTCCGTCGTAGCCGCCTTGACACGTTTTTAATACAGCAGGCCTTCCAAGCTCTTCTAGTGCAAGTCCTAAAGACTCTTTTGAATCCACCGAACGATAAGGCGATACATGCACGCCAGCTTCTTCAATCGCGTTTTTTTCTCGTATTCGGTGCTGCGTCGTGTAGAGCAGGCTGCCGCCCTGCGGAAGGTAAAGTGTTTCTTCTAGAAATGCCGCAGTGGGAGCATCAATGTTTTCAAATTCATAGGTAAGGACATCACAATGTTTTGCAAGTTCTTTGGCACCTTCTCTGTCGTCATAGGCTGCCTCTACTTCTATATCAGCGGTTTGTCCAGCAGGAGAATCTGATTTTGGTTCTAAAACAGCAATTCGAAAACCCATCGCTTTTGCAGCAATTGCCATCATCCGTCCAAGCTGGCCGCCTCCTAATATACCAATTGTTTTTCCTGGAGAAAGAATGCGACTCACGATAAATCCCCCGTTTCTATCACTTTTTGACGAAGGCCTTCTCTTCTTTGTTCGAGTTGGTCAGCAAGTTCAAGATCGAAAGCTGCCAGAAATTCTGCGGCAAGCAGTCCTGCATTTACAGCTCCCGCTTTACCGATTGCCACGGTAGCGACCGGAACGCCTCCTGGCATTTGAGCAATAGACAATAGAGAATCCATGCCATTTAAAGCCTTGGACTGCACAGGAACCCCAATAACCGGAAGGGTGGTTTTAGCAGCTACCATACCAGGAAGGTGTGCAGCCCCTCCTGCACCGGCGATGATCGTTTTTAATCCTTTTTGCCGAGCCTTCTCAGCGTATTCAAACATAAGGTCTGGCGTACGGTGAGCCGAAACTACTTTTTTTTCATAAGGTATAGATAATTCTTCAAGCACTTCACAAGCATGTTTCATCGTATCCCAATCAGAAGTGCTTCCCATGATTACTCCTACTTGCGGTTCCATTATTTCCTCTCCTTTAAATCGCACATTAGAAAACCCCGGTTTGACAGTTCTCTATACTATGAGAGAAAGCTGCCAGCTGCCGGGGTTATGGACATGGTGAACAGGCGCTGCCTCCAGCTGTCCCATGTTCCGGTGCTTGCATACCTTTCCCTCATAGTCCGGCAATTTACGGTCGCCGGGTAGAAACTTGTCGAGCCTTATTCTTGACATTATATGAGGTTTATTTCGTTCATCCGTTTGATTACATGTATAGCTTAACAAGTTGTCACGAAATCTGTCAAACAAAAATCGAACATTTAAACCCGCGGAAAGTTTAATGTTCGGTTATTTAAGCTTAGTTTCAAATAATATTTGTTGTTTAATAGGAATTTTTTCTGTTTTTCCGTTTTTCCTCACTTCCTCGAATACAGGTTTTTCCATGCGGCGAACAGGTACATAACCTTCTTCATCTATTCTTTTCAAACATTCATCAATCGTTTCCCCATCTTTCACTTCGAATTTTTTCCTCTTTGTTTTTTTGGGCACTGTTCCATCTCCTTCTATATAATTAACGCCTTACTCCTTTTACCCAGAAACCTCCGAAAAAGGCTTTTGGTTCGTGAGAAATAATAAAAGCTTTAGGATCTAGTTTTTTCACAATGTTATATAAATCCGTTTCTGACCTTCTTGAGGTTAAAATCTGCATCATTAAGCGTTCACCTTCTCTGCCGTATGCTACCCAGTTAGTTACCCCATATCCTTTATCACGGAGAGCATTTGGAATATCGGGTTCGTATTCTTTTGTAATGACGTTTACTGTAATATACCCTAATGCCAGCTTCTCCTCAATTTTCATCCCTACCACGACTCCCGTCCCAAAACCAATAGCGTACGCCGCTACATTTAAAATATTATCAAGGTTATCAAGTACAAGGCCGAGACCGAGAACATATACCACAATTTCTGTCATACCAACCGCACCAGCAAAATAACGCTGTCCTTTTAAAGTAAAAATCATACGCAGCGTAAATAAGGTGACATAGACAATGTTAATAGTAAAAATAATAAGGAGCATTGTCCAAGCATTTTCAAGGAGAACATCGAGCATATTATACCGCTTCCTTCCCCGCTAAAAGCGCATTCATCATAAAGTCGAAAAAAATATATCACGTTTTAGATAGTGTGGGAAGTACTAATCATTCGTCATTTTTTTTAATTGTTCGAGTGCTCTATCTTCAGCAGGAATTCGTATGAGAAGTAAAATAATGGCATTTGCAGCTGAGAAAATAAGTGCTGTGATCCAAGCACCGTATATTAGAGGTAATAGGATAACTTCAAGCACAACAATGGCATAATTGGGGTGTGAAATCCAGCTGTATGGACCTTTGTTTACTTTCTTTGCCCCAGGAAGGACGATTATTTTCGTGTTCCAAAATTCTCCCAGTGAAGTCAGCGTCCAGATTCTAAGAATTTGCACAACAATAAAAAGCAGTAAAAACACCTGCCAGCCTGGACTAAGCGCAAATTGTCTTTCTGTCACTTCAATAATTAAAGAAAAGAAGAAAAAAATATGTAACAAAACAATCCATTTATAATGAGAAGCTCCGATTTCTATAGCACCTTTTGCCTTCATTTTTTTTTCATTTCGACGGGCGTATATAATTTCTGCTAGTCGCTGCAATACAACAACTGATACCAAAATGATAAAAAACGTCATTCTTTTTCTCCCCATTCTAGCCATAGCAATTCTGAACTAAATCCAGGACCTAGAGCTGTCACTATACCATTTTCTCCATATGAAGGCTTTTTTTGCATTATTTTTTTCAAAACATACAAGACAGTTGGAGAGGACATATTTCCCTGTACAGCTAAAACTTCCCTAGCCGGTTCTGTTTTTTCTTCTGAAAAACCCAGTGCTCTTTCGTAAGCTTGAAGAACTTTTTTACCGCCTGGATGAGCAACAAAATGGTCGATATCTGCTGATGACTTATCTAGCTTTTTTAAAAAAGCAGTTACGTTCGGTTTTAACCATTCTTCAATAATAGCTGGTATATCTCTTGAGAAAATAACATGAAGTCCTTCATTTTTAATATCCCATCCCATCACATCTTCCGAATATGGCATCAAAGTAGACATCGTATCTATCGTGCGCGGGCAAGTGTTTTTATGTTTTACTTTCTCCCCTGTCATAAGGACACATGCAGCACCGTCTGCAAATAGTGAGGTGCCGATTAAATTACTTTTAGATGTGTCATCGCGTTGAAAAGTAAGACTGCACAATTCAAGACAAAGTACAAGTACTTTAGCAGAAGGATAAGCAAGTAAATATTCATGGGCACGACTCAAGGCTGAAGCTCCTCCAGCACACCCCAGTCCCCAAATTGGAATTCTTTTTATATGAGAAGGGAAATTTAATTCATTCATAATCCGTGCATCTATCGTCGGTGTTGCCATTCCTGAACTTGAAATAAAGAAAAAGGCATCGATTTCTTCTTTTGACGTGTTTGTTTCTTGCAAACACCTCATTACGGCCTCGCTTCCTAACGTAAGTGCCTGTTTTATATATAGCTGGTTTTTCTCTTCAAAATCGTGATTTTGTTGAAACCAAGACAGCGGCGCAGCCAAAAAACGACTTTCAATTTGACCATTCCCGAATACTTTTAATAAACGATCTATATCTGAAAAAGAATTACCGAATAATTCACGAACCACTTCTACCGTTTCTTGCTGTGTTACTCGGTAAGGAGCATCTGCTGTTTCTACATGCTGTATAAATGGCATTGTTTCACCTTCTCTATAATCGTCAAGTATAGTTTTTCCTTTGCTGCTAAATAATACTCTATTTTCAAGGAGTTAAATCCTTAACTCTGCCCATTATCGTTTCCAATATTTTCTGCTATTTCTTTTAGTGCCAATACTCCGTTAAAACAATCTTTCAATGAGGTGAATTCTTCCGGTGAATGACTTTTCCCTTGATAGCTCGGCACAAATATGAGCCCAGAAGGTACGTATTTACCTGCAATCATCGCATCATGGCCTGCCCCGCTTGGTAAATAATTATAGGATAGCTTCAATTTTTCTGCTGCTTCTTGTGCATGTTGCTGGATCCACTTAGGAACCGGGACAGGCGGTATTTTAATCTGAATCTTCGTTTCCGTTTTCAAACCCCTTTTTTCCGCAATCCGTTCTGCTTCTCTCTTTATTTCAATTAACATATTGTCGCGTACTTCTTCATCTATATCTCTAACATCGACTGTCATCTCTGCTTTTCCTGCGATAACATTCGATCCATTGGGAAAAAGCTGCAATTTTCCTACTGTAGCGACAGCAGTCGAGCTTATTTCCCGGGGAATATTTTCAATCGACAAAACTAAATCAGCCGCTCCAGCTGCAGCATCAGACCGCATGTCCATAGGTGTATTACCTGCATGATCTGTTTCTCCTTCAAAAATCACCTCAAGCCAAGAAGGGCCTGCAATTCCGTTGACAATGCCTATATTTTTCTGTTGTTGTTCTAAGCTTTTGCCTTGTTCTATATGAAGTTCTAAAAATGCGTGAATTTCCTCTTTCGGGTATACACATTTTTTCAGCTTATTTGGCGCGTAGCCTTGTCTTTTCATTGCTTCTGCTGCTGTAACTCCATTTTCATCTCGAAGCTGAAACAAATCCTCCTTACTTACTTCTCCCATGGCAGCCCGGCTTCCAAACAATCCACTTCCAAACCGAGCCCCTTCTTCATCAGCAAACACTACTAATTCAAGCGATCTTCTCAATTGTCCATGTTCTTGAATAATTGCTTCGATAGCCATTAACGAGCTGACACATCCTAACGATCCATCAAAAGCACCTCCATTAGGTACTGTGTCTAAATGCGACCCGGTAAGCAGTGCAGGAAGTTCAGGCTCTTTTCCTTCTAATCTCCCATACATATTTCCAACTGCATCTTCCCTTACTTTTAGTCCCGCGTTTTCCATCCAGGAACGAAACAACTTTTTGGCATCCGCTTCTTCTTCAGTGTAGACATAGCGTGTAACTCCACCATCTTCTGTTTTCCCTATTTCTGCTAAGGAAGCCAGTCTATCTGCCAAAATTCCTGGGTTGAGAGATTCAGTTAGAGCTAAATTATCGTTAGAAGCCAGCAATCTTTTCTTAGAAAATACATTCATACGTAACCATACCCCTTTTATTACACTGTGAATATTAAAAATTTTGTCGGTAACAGTATAAGTTTTTCCTCACCTAGCTTCTAGAGAATAAAGTTTATTCCTTCTTTTTTGACTTTTATCTAACGACAATCTAAATGATAGAAAATTCAGAAAAATTATTTAAGCTTTTGAGGTTAGCATACTCACTTTCGAAATGATGAAAAGTGGATTTTAACTCTGATAAACGAATGACATGCACCAAGATTTTAATCAATGGGTAGATTAGAAAAGAGAAAGATGCCAATATGAGTTATCTTCTTCACCGATATCTTAATGACAAGGCCCTGCTTTAATATGCGAGAGATCATTTATGTTCCTAGTATATTTTCATTAAGTCTATTTGAAATAAAATGCAATGCCAAAAACAGAAGAGGCTGCTCCTTTGCCTTTATGAAGCACCTCCTCTTTTCTATATTTTTATAAACGGACGATCTTTCTCCCCCGCACTTGCGCTTGAAGAATTTGTTCTAATGTTTCCGGAAGCTCCTCTATTGTAATCTCACTTGCTATCGTTTCGAGTAAATTTTTGACTTTTAAATCTGATGCAAGACGATTCCAGACTTGCTTTCTTCTATCCATTGGGCAATAGACAGAATCAATACCTACAAGGTTCACACCTCTTAAAATAAATGGGAACACTGTGGCTGGAATCTTTGTCCCCCCGGTTAACCCACTTACCGCAGCAGCACCGCCATAGGCAAGCGTGCTTAACGCATATGCCAGTGTTTCACCTCCTACTGGATCAACAACTCCAGCCCAGCGTTGTTTATCAAGCGGACGGATTTTCTCCGGCTGCACGTCTTCTCGTGAAAGAATTTCTTTTGCCCCCAACTCTTTTAAATAATTATGTTCAGAGGATTTACCAGTACTTGCTACCACGTTGTATCCTAGGTGAGCAAGCATTGCAACTGCCATGCTTCCTACTCCGCCTGTAGCTCCTGTTACAAGTACAGTGCCGCTTTCTGGAGTAATTCCTTCCTCCTCAAGCCGTATAACAGATAAACCAGCTGTAAAACCAGCTGTACCGTAGATCATAGCTTCTTTTAAATCTAAACCTTCAGGCAGCGGTACAACCCACTCTGCCGGAACTCTTGCATATTCAGCAAAACCTCCATAATGAGAAACTCCTAATTCATAACTTGTTACGATGACTTTATCACCGTTAGAAAAGCGAGTATCTGACGAATCTTCTACTACCCCTGCTAAGTCTATACCAGGAACCATCGGGTATTCATTTACAATGTTTCCGTTTGCCATAGAAGCCATACCGTCTTTGAAATTCACACTGGAGTAGTGAACTTTTACGAGAACATCTCCTTCTGGCAGATCATCTAATGTAAGCGTACGGATACGTTTTTCTACTTCCTTATTGCCTGTCTCTTCTACCATCATTGCTTGAAAACTGGTCATTATAGTGGTTCCTCCTCAATAGTCGTATTACTCTGACAACCTTCTACAAAATCATTTATATTCCTTTTAATTATTTCCTTCTCACTCTTTCCAATAATCACTGCGTCGATAAATGGCTTTTTCGTTTACAATTGGCCATACTGAAAAGAGAAGCTCTTTTATTGGCTGCTAGTTTTTTCTGGTTGTGTGTATAACAGCTTTTTTAAGGTTTATAATGACAGAGAATAGGAGGATACCCGATTGAAAAATCTATTTGAAGGCATTCGCTTAACCAATATATTGATTATATTTCTAGGTACAATAGTTTTCGGTTTTGGCCTTATTCATTTTAATTTGCAAAATGGGCTGGCTCACGGTGGTTTTACTGGTCTCACTCTCGTCATTTATTATTTGTTTACAATTGAACCTTCGATTTCGAACCTTGTGTTAAACATTCCTTTGTTTTTTGTAGGCTACAAGCTTCTAGGTCGAAAAGTTTTTATATACAGCGTGTTTGGCACATTGATGCTTTCCGGCTCGCTTCATTTTTTTGAAAAATATTGGCATATGAATGTAGCTCTTCAAAACGATATGATACTTGTTTCTTTATTTGCCGGGGTTTTTGCTGGAACTGGACTTGGGATCATATTTCGTGCAGGCGGTACAACAGGCGGCGTAGATATTCTCGCCCGGCTGGCGGAGAAATATTTCGGGATAGGGATCGGTACATTTATGTTTATGTTTGACGCCTTTGTTATTTCATTTTCCTTAATTCATTTAACACTACCTGAAGCTATGTATACTCTTGTTGCTGTCTTTATTGCAACTCGTGTTATTGACTTTATTATCGAAGGGGCAAATGCCGGAAAATCTGCTATGATTATTTCCAATTATACCGATGCTATATCTGACGCCATTATTAAACGCATGCACCGAGGATCGACGGTATTAACCGGAAGAGGGAGCTTCACACGTGATGAACGTAATGTGTTGTATTGTGTGGTCAATCGAAATCAACTGATTCAGCTAAAATCCATTATTAATGACGTGGACCCATACGCTTTCGTAGCTGTTCATGACGTAAAAGAAGTAGCGGGCGAAGGTTTCACCTTTGATCCAGAAAGTCGGAAAATATAGGAAAGCGCAAACCCCTGTAAAAGAGGCTGCGCTTTTATATATTCTCTTTTCAGACAAAGAACTTTATGATTTTTTTGAAGCATATTTCTTTTGACGTCTTTTCTTATCTTCAGAGCTTGTAACGTAATTTGTCAGCACAATTAAACCATTTCCTTCCATGCTCCTGCTGTTCCCTAAAGATTCGGTTCTTTTCACGACTTGTGAATAGATTTGCGGCTCCGTTAACTCCCTGTTAAAATCATCTTCGCATTGATTAATAATAAGGGCGGCTGCCCCTGCCACGTGAGGAGTAGCCATTGATGTACCTGACAGTCTCGCAAATTTATTATCCGGATAAGTGGAAAGAATATTAACCCCTGGGGCTACCAGGTCAATTTCATCGTTGAAATTAGTAAATTCAGCTAAATTTCGATCAAAATCAACGGCCCCTACCTGCACTACTTCTTTGTAATATCCAGGATAAGCAATTTCTTCTGTACTTTCATCCTGGTCTCCTTCATTGCCAGCTGCGCAGACAACCAGGATGTTGTTTTCAACTGCCCTTTTGATCGCATCATGCATTTCATGAATATCGTTCGGCCCGCCTAGTGACATAGAAATGACACGGACCCTTTCTCCATTATCTCCTCGCCAGTCTATTGCATAATGAATAGAATCTATTATGCCTTGATATGATCCATACCCTTCTCCAGAAAGAGCTTTTAAAATAAGAAGATTCACTTGAGGTGCAACACCGACGACTCCTGAATCATCTAAAGTAGCACCAATAGTACCAGCTACATGAGTCCCATGGCCTTGGTTATCTGAAAAATTTTCAGGATCACTATTGTAATCATCAGTAAAATTTCTTCCGCCAATAATTCGATCTTTTAAATCGGGATGGTCCGGCTGGCAGCCTGTGTCTATAACCGCAATAACGTTTCCTTCTCCTTTATAACCTTCCTTCCAAAGTTTAGGGGCTCGTATCATTTCAACGCCTTTAGGAATTTTTTCTTCAGATGCATTCAACACTTCTTCGACACGATAAGGAATTAACCGTACTTGTTTTTTCACAACAATTCCTCCTTACCTGAATATTTACTTTAATTCTACCTCTATTTTCCACCGACCGCACTCCGTCTTTATTCTTGTTTCTGTAAGTATCAACCCATTATAAAAATCGTCTTGTCATCATGTAAAGGAAGTCTCCCAAAAAGTTTAGAGTGGATTATATAATATGAATCAATTTCATAAGTACTATTTTGATTATCAAAAACGAACATTATATCGATTGATTGTAGCGGAAGGCGGCGACTCCTGCGGGATAAGCTTGAACTGAAGACACCGCAGGCAGCTTGCTGCCGAGGAGGCTGAAGCCAAGCCCGCGGCAAAGAAAACACTACGATAACGAACAAAGTGAGTTGGAGTAGATGTCGCGCTTGTGCCCAGAGAGTGAAAGCGTCCGCCTGTAGCGAAAATCGAACGATAACGAGGACATTTTATATAATGATCGTTTATAATGATATAGAAATGAATGAAGAAATTCATTCAATATGTAACAATTTTGCAGAATTAGAAAGATGATAATTTCAAAAAAAAAAGATTTGTTTAGGATAGATGGTCATCTAGCATCTGAAATACGTGAGACTCCAAGATGAAAGCAAGTATATTAACTGACTTATGAGCAGCAAAAAAACACATGACCATTTTTATAACTGGCCATGTGTTTTTGCATATAAAGGCATACAACAGAGCTTTTCTATTCTCCTAAAAATGCAAAATACGCTATAAAAACAAAGAACAATACATACATTACAGGATGAATTTCACGACTTTTGCCTTTAAGAAGCATCGTTATCGGATAGAAAATAAAACCGAGTGCAATACCTGTTGCAATGCTGTATGTCAAAGGCATAGCGACTACTGTTAAAAAGGCAGGCAGAGCGATCTCAAGCTTATTCCATTCAATCAGTCTTAAAGACGAAGCCATTAACACCCCTACAATTATAAGTGCCGGAGCTGTCACTTCTTCTGTAACGACAATTAAAAGCGGTGAAAAAAACATAGCAAGAAGAAACAATGCAGCTGTTACAATAGATGCAAAACCTGTTCTCCCGCCCGCTGCAACACCTGAGGAAGATTCAATATAAGCCGTCGTTGTAGAAGTACCGAGAATTGCACCAATAGAAGTGGCTGACGAATCGGCCAGCAATGCTCTTCCAGCACGCGGCAGTTTATTGTCTTTCACAAAACCAGCTTGATTTGCCACCGCATACAGTGTACCTGCGGTATCAAAGAAGTCAACAAACAGAAAAGTTAATACGACAATTAACATTTGTACAAGTAACTGACTTGTCCATTCCATTTCTCCAAGAATTGAAAAAGCAGATCCAAACGTTGGAGCTAAACTTGGGACTGATCCTATAATACCTTCTGGCAACCCAATTAAACCAGTTATCATACCTGCAGCAGCAGTAATGACCATTCCGTAAAAAATACCGCCCTTGATGCCCAGTACCATTAATATTGCCGTAACAACTAGTCCAAAACAAGCGAGGATGGTAGCAGGACTGGTCATATTACCAAGGGTTACCGCTGTTTCTTCATCCGGTACAACTACTCCCGCGTTTTGCAGCCCTATAAAAGCAATAAATAAACCTATACCAGCAGCTGCAGCATATTTTAACTGTGCGGGTATAGCATTAATAATCTTTTCTCGGATACCAAATAACGTAATTAAAATAAATATAATACCTGAAAGTAATACACCAAATAAGGCTAGCTGCCATTCAATGCCAATTCCTAGAACGACTGTATAAGCAAAAAATGCATTCAGCCCCATCCCTGGTGCTAGTGCAATAGGATATCTAGCAATAAGTCCCATAATAATCGTACCAATTGCAGCGGAAAGAGCAGTTGCTGTAAAAACCGCCCCTTGATCCATTCCCGCATCAGATAAAATAAGGGGGTTTACAAACAAAATATAAGCCATAGACAAAAATGTCGTTAATCCAGCAACGCTTTCCTGACGGAAATTGGTCTTCCATTTTTCAAACTCAAAATAGCGATTCACAATAAGCTCCTCCATTTCATATTGGTCTCTGTAATACAATCTGCGAATAATAATTCACATCAAAAAAACTCCAGGCAGCACGAACTACCCGGAGCTTCTTTAATACAAAAAATCAACCCTTGGAATATAATGAACGGATTTTCTCGTTTTCATACATTTCAAGCCGCAGATTTTTCGTAGTCAAGCTATTTACGGTAGCCTGTAGAGACTCACGAGCCCTATCCTCGCGATTATACGAAAAAGCTTATATTACTTATTACCTATCCATAGTTTAGCAACTGATTTTTCATAAGTCAACCAATAACCGAACGTTGATAGATTATTTAGCGATTTCATTCGGCTTATAGAATATTTTACTCCCATTCAATCGTCGAAGGCGGCTTAGAAGTAATATCATACACAACCCGGTTAACGTGCTGAACTTCATTTACAATTCGTGTAGAGATTTTTTCCAATACATCATAAGGGATGCGCGCCCAATCTGATGTCATTCCGTCGATAGAAGTAACCGCTCGGATTCCGACTGTATAGTCATAGGTTCTGGCATCACCCATGACTCCAACACTTCTCATATCAGGCAAAGCCGTGAAATATTGCCAAATTTCTCGGTCCAACCCGGCATTTTTGATTTCTTCACGCAAAATTGCATCTGATTCTCTAACAATCTCAAGCTTTTCTTCTGTGATTTCACCAAGTACTCTAATACCTAATCCTGGACCTGGAAAAGGCTGACGCCATACAATTTCATCTGGTACACCAAGCTCTGTTCCCAGTTTCCGAACTTCGTCTTTAAATAAACTGTTCAACGGCTCAATCAAATCAAAATTCATATCTTCAGGCAAACCGCCAACGTTATGATGGGATTTAATGGTTTGTGCTGTATCTGTGCCGCTTTCGATAATATCTGTGTACAAAGTCCCTTGTGCTAAAAAGTCCATATCAGTCAACTTGCCGGCTTCTTCTTCAAATAAATAAATGAATTCATTCCCAATGATTTTCCGTTTTTGTTCAGGATCTGATACCCCTTCAAGTTTATTTAAAAATCGGTCCTGTGCATCAATTTTCACCAAATTCATGTTGAAGTCTTCACCGAATGTTTTCATTACACTATCCGCTTCATTCTTACGAAGCAAGCCGTGATCAATGAACATGCAGGTAAGCTGGTCTCCAATTGCTTTATGTATCAAAGCAGCTACTACTGATGAATCAACGCCGCCGCTTAATGCACACAAAACATTTTTATCTGCTACTTGTTCGCGAATAATATCTACCTGTTCATCGACAAAGTTACTCATCGTCCAATTGCCAGCACAGCGGCAAATTTCGAATGCAAAGTTTTTTAATAGGTCATCTCCAAATTGAGTGTGACGAACTTCTGGATGAAATTGAACACCGTACATTTTTCTATTTTTATCACTCATGCCAGCGACCGGGCATGACGGATTGACAGCATCAATTTCAAATCCTTCAGGAGGAGCAACAATAAGATCGCCGTGACTCATCCAAACGGATTGCTCTTCCGGAAGATCATGGTATAAAGCAGAATCATTTTCAACTTTAATGACTGCTTTCCCATATTCCCTATGATTAGCAGCCTCTACTTTACCGCCAAAGTGGTGGGTTAAAAGCTGCATTCCATAACAAATACCTAGAATCGGAACTCCTAAATTAAAAATTTCCGGGTCACAGGAAGGAGCTCCCTCTGTATAAGCGCTGTTAGGCCCACCAGAAAAAATAACACCTGCAGGATTTAACTCTTTTATTTTTTCAGCACTGATAGAATTTGGGTGGAGTTCACTGTAGACCCCCAAGTCTCTGATTCTGCGTGTAATTAATTGATTATACTGGCCTCCAAAATCGAGGACAACAATCATTTCATTGTCTTGTTCCATGTCTATTCCACCTCAATTAAAGTCATATTATATTTAAAAGTGTAAACAACATATTTAAATTGAAACCTATAATATAGAAAAAGTGGTATTTCCCTATTCTTCTGATAAGCGATAATTGTTATAAAAACGCCGCTGGTTGCCTTATAAACGAAACCGTTAAACAACAGTCCTGTACATTAAATACTGCTGTATTCAATATGTTTTTATATAAAATAACCCGGGCCTGCCTTTGTTTCTTAGGGAAACGAAGGCAGGTCCGGGAACAAAGATTGATACCTTTATAGATATCATCCAATACAAGAACTGCCTTCGTCATCCAGTCATTTACGGTGACCAGGTAGAGACTCCCAGGCCCATCCCCCTAGGATATACGAAGAGATATATGCGACTAAAACATGCCTATCATTCTAGCAGTAGCACTTAGGGCGGTCAAGCTTTTATTCGATTCACCATGTTTTCCCAAGCGGACAAAGAAGAAGATGTCTTCACTGCCTGAGATTGCATTCCATAATGAATTTTTTCATATTCATATGTGAGGTAAGACATGTCATTTGTTTCAAATAATTTATCAATTCGACATGCATATTCCCGCAGCGTTTCACTATCTTCTTTTTTAAATCCTGCATAGCCAAGCAGCCATAAAAGAGAGTGAAAAGCATTGGTGAATGCAGAGGTATCCCTTGCATTTTTAAATCGATAAAGAAGAATCCTTTTCATTAAATAAAAACGGAAGATAAACACCATGCTTACTACGAAAACACCGCCCGCCAAAAAAGGCCAAACCGGCATGCTTGAGCCAGCAGACGACACATCTTCTTCCTCTTCTTCATTATTTTCTTCTGTTTCTTCCTCCTCTTCTTGCTCTTCCTCTTCTTCTTTTTCTTCCTCTTGGTCATTGTCAGCTTCTGTATTTTCTCTAGTATAATCAAATTCAAAAGTAAAGCCGCGTGTTGGCTCAAAAGGCACCCAGCCTACATCTGGAAAGTACACTTCTACCCAAGAATGGGCATTGGCGTTTGTCACTTCATAAAGTGTTTCTTCATTACCACTGTTTAACTCTTCTCCTTCTGTAAATCCTTTCACCCATCTTGTTGGAATATCAAGGGTGCGCAGCATGACAGCCATGCTGGTAGAGAAATTATCGCAGTAACCCCTTTGGGTTTTAAATAAAAATTGTTCTACGTAATCCTGACCTTCTTCGGGTACAGCAATATTAGACGTATCATACACAAATTCAGGTCCGTGAAGATAATCTTCTACAGCCCGAACCTTATCATAGCGGTTATCTTCATCCTCTGTTAATTGTTCCGCTAACTCATGAATAGAAGAAGGCAGGTCCTCCGGTAACGATAGGTAGTATTCTGTAATTTCTTCTGGATCTTCACTTGAACCATTTTGCATTTTGTCTATAGGAAATTCAGGATCTTCATAAGTTAAAATATAAGCATCCGTTTCATAAGACTCTTCATTGACTAGGATATTGGCTTTACCAGAATATCTGTCCACCTGAGTTTGAACATTATTCTCACCCGGAATATCTAAAGAATGAAAAGCTCCTGGATAAAAAGCAAAGTCAAATGCCCTGTTATCTGCCATTTCTACTTCAACTGTTTGAGCTTCTGTTTGGACCGTGTCTTCAAAAAACGTACTCCGATCGGCAGAATCTTCAGGGGTATCGGAATTCCAGCCATGCCCCGTATATTCGTTTTTGGATTCACCTCTCCAATACCCGCTTCTTTCACCTTTTGCTGTAAAAATAACAGATTCATCCATTTCAAAACCGCCGCCAAGACGTTCGTCATTGTCACCGTATCCAATCCTCCGTGCGTTATTGTTTCCTAATTCGTTTTCTCCATCTAAAACTGTCTTAGATTCAAGAAATGGAACAGGATCCGGCCATTGCGGGTCAGCTTTAGGAGCAGCCATCCCCACCCCAGCTGCAATGACTAAAACAACCATGGAAAGAAAAAACCAGCGCAGCCATAAAGACCTTCGCTTCGCACCGGGAAAAAATGCAGCCAGTCTGTCCCATTGAAGCAGCGCCATCAACACAAAGCCAATGATAAATATTCGTATTACTGCACGGCTCCCATCGTATGGGAGAAACGTATCCATTACTCCTATATAAATCACCGTGAAAACGAAAAAGAATAGAATACGCCGTGCATGTACGACCCAAAAATAAATTAAATAACTCATGATTGCTAATAAAACCAGAAATAATAGACTGCGAAACAAATCACTCAAACCATGCCACTGCCCGCCAAACATAAAACCGACATTATGACCAATATCGGTAATAAGCGTGTTCCACCATCCTCTTCCTAAAAAAGCGGAATCAAAAAATATCGTATGAAGACCGAACAATATCCCTGCAAATATAAGCAGTAATGTTCCCCACCAAGGAAACCCTAAAAACATAATTAGAAAAAAGAAAGCAGCGACAGCCATAAATACAGGAACAAATGCCGTTTTTGTTACTTCTGGCAAAGGAATCAGCCACTCCATTAATAACAAATAGCCAAGCATATATAGAAGAAACAGACGCGGTGTTCGCTTTGAGCTTTCCAATATGGTTTCCCCCTTTTTAAGAAGTGACTTCAAACGAAGATTCCTTTAACTGAATAGCAAAAGCATTGACCTTTTGCCTTTGCAAATGATAAAGACGTTCTTTCTCCAAGCTGTTATTTGTTTCATTCGGAATATAAAAAACGACAAGCTTTTTGCCAGGACTAGCTATTCGCTGGAGCACATCTAATGTCTGAAGTGTTAACCCTGGAGAAATCCAGACAATAGAACGGCCTGAAAACCGCTTAGCAGCACTGGTAGTATTGGGAGAAATTTTTTCTTTTTTCACTTTAGCCAATTCCTTATAAATCTGCTGAAAATGGCTTTGTTTTGTTTCTTCTTCGATCAGTATTTCGCTCCGAGCCGAAAGTGTAAAACCAACAGGTATCTCTTGCTTATAGCAGTAATCAATAAAAGAAACTGCAAATTCTACGGCTCTTTCAAAAGGTTCTGTCCAATGATCTGTCTTGTCATTTTCAAGTACCATTAGAAATCCTTTTCCCTCTTGTGACTCGAATTCTTTTGTAACTAATTTTGCGGCTCTTGCCGACATTTTCCAATCAATACTTGTCATTTTATCGCCCGGTATATACTCCCTTACCCCAGCAACTGAAAATGCCTCCTCTATTGACTTTGAGGAAACAGAAAGAGTGCTATACTGTTCATCTCGTTGAGCAGTATTCCATCTTCGTAACGGCAGAAGTCTCGGAAAAACTGTTAACGTGACAGGTAAAACTACTGTTCGTTCTTTTTGAAAAAAGCCAAATAAATCCCCTGCCTGCAGATAAATAGGAGAAAAATGGTATTCACCCCGTCTGTTTGCCCGAACCTCATACGTATAACTTAGTTTTTTTGCTGCTGCAAAGAAAAAGACCGTACCTGAGGTTTGGCCTTGCCCTCTTAAACCATATGGAACCTCATCATAAACACTCAAAAAAAGGAGAGGAAACGGTATTTTCTTTTTTAACACCAGGTCCACTTTCACTGTTTCATTATAAGAAAGCAGCCTTCTATCTATCCGCCGTTCCACCTCTATAAAGCGAAGCGGATATAGAATAAAAACAGCGTTAAATAAAACAATCACTATAACACTATAAAACAAAAACCAGCTCACATATCCTCCCTGAAACATCGCATAAGCATACAAAGCCCCTGCCATTACGAATATGGACAGAAGCTTTATGGCTTTTATAACCGCCCCCCATAACTTCATGTTTTAACGCACCGCTTCCTTTTTAGATAAGGGAACTCGTAAAGTGTTAAGAACTTCACCGATGACGTCTTCACCTGATTTTTCCACCATTTGCAGATCGGGTCTCAAAATAAGGCGGTGCGAGAGAACAAAAGGTGATAAATACTTCACGTCATCTGG
Organism: Alteribacillus bidgolensis; assembly: GCF_002886255.1. Taxonomy (NCBI): domain Bacteria; kingdom Bacillati; phylum Bacillota; class Bacilli; order Caryophanales; family Bacillaceae; genus Alteribacillus; species Alteribacillus bidgolensis. The sequence goes on along the minus strand of NZ_KZ614149.1, from coordinate 3,974,987 downwards.
AATAACGTATTCTCTTCCTTGAAGAAAAGCGTATGCCTGAGCTGTTTTCATTAATGCAATCGACCCACGTGGACTGACACCTAAATGAATATCCCTGTGTGTTCTCGTTTCGTTAATGATAGCTATAATATAATGTTTGATTGAAGCATCTACATACACTTGTGTAACTTCCTTATGCATAGCAAGGACTTCTTCAAGCGAAAGCACTTCTGTTAAATCCTCAATTGGATGTTTTTCAGCTACACGATTTAGTACTTCTAATTCTTCCTCATAACTTGGATAGCCCATTTTTAATTTTAATAGAAAACGATCAAGCTGGGCTTCTGGAAGCGGATATGTCCCTCCGTATTCAATAGGATTTTGTGTGGCCATTACAAAAAATGGATCCTGGAGAGGACGAGTTGTTCCGTCAATCGTCACACTTTTTTCTTCCAATGCTTCCAATAAAGCAGCTTGTGTCTTTGGAGAAGTACGATTGATTTCATCTGCAAGTACGACGTTTCCCATGATTGGACCTTCACGAAATTCAAAGGCAAGTGTCTTCTGATTATAAATAGAGACACCAGTTACGTCAGAAGGAAGTAAATCAGGTGTAAACTGTATTCTATTAAACTCTGCTCCAATGGAACGAGCAATCGCTCGAACCATCATTGTTTTCCCAACCCCTGGTACATCTTCAAGTAAAACATGGCCCTTGGCTAATAAAGCAGTTAAACTTAGTTCTATTTCTTCGCGTTTTCCCACTACAACGCGTTCTATATTTTCAATAACAGTTTGCAAGGCAGAACGATTTTCATTCACTGTAGAATTCCTCCAATAATCAGCTGCATCGTTTCACTACCTTTCATATTATCATATCTAGCCGTTTTTTTGGGATGGAAGAGGACAACCAATCATTTACATCAACAGAAACCTCTTACTATTGTGAGAGAAAAAAGATAATACAGTTGTTACAATAAAAGCCATTACTTGTCTCAAAATACACGAATGGACAAGTAATGGCCTTATTGATTAAACGACAAATTTCCTTCTTTCATAAAGTACTAAACTTTCATCCGTCTCGATCTTCATATGAAGATGCTTTCAAAAATATATAACTATCGATTATTTATGATATATCTTTGGGACTTTAATTTGCTTTTCTAGCAGTTGATCGAAGTGCTTGTTCATCATACGAACGGAAATATTGTTCTAACTGCTCCAACGTACGTCCTTTCGTTTCTGGCAAAAATTTCATCACAAAAGCAATTGCCAAAACGTTAAGCCTTACAAAAATAAAGAACGTTGTAGTAAAACCAAGACTGCTGAGCGCCACTGGACATACCAAACTATAAGAAAATTAACAGTCCGAAGACAAAATACACTTACATTCATCCCCATTCCCCGCAACTGCAATGGGAATATTTAAGCATCAGCCATGTCACTGGTGCAATGGCTTCCTGCATAAAAGCAAGAAAAGTAACGGTCAATGCCATCACAACAAAAGGAAGTGCAGTAGTCACACCTACTTGACCAGTCAACAACATTGGACGGCGGCCTACCTTTCCAAGAAGCCAGATACCAACGAAAGTAACTAATACCGAAATGATACCATTGGAAACATTTGCAATTAGTCCGGCATTCGTTTCGAAGCCAGAATCTATTAAAATTTTTGTACCATAATACATAATTGAGTTAACACCTGTAATTTGCTGGACGACAGCGATTCCAATTCCTAGAAAAACGATGCGGCGTATCCAAGGAACAGTTAAGTCTTTAAAGCTTGCTTTTTTAATTTTGGACTCTTCGGCAATGTTGGTTTCGATTTCATCAAGTTCTGTCTTAGCCTATTTTTCTTCACGTACTTTTTTTAAAATGTTGAAAGCGTCTCCAAATTCACCTTTAGATGCATACCAGCGTGGTCTTTCCATTGTGTTCCCAATAACGGCATTAAGCGTAAAGACTAATAACTGTCCGGTAACAATCATTAATTCGTTTTGAGTAACCATACGCCCTCTTCGTTCTGCAGGAGCTATTTCCGCTAAAAAAGTCGGTACCGTAACTGATGCGCCCCCCTACTGCTAACCCCAACATGAAACGAAAAATAACCATAATGATAGCATTTGGTGCTAAAGTACACCCGAGTGTGGCAACAAAAAAGATAATAGCAAGATGAATGATAGCCTTGCGTCTTCCGTTACGATCAGACAACATTAAATCACCAATCGATTTATATTCTGAAGACTTTTCATAAAAATAGTTTTGTTTCTACCGTTATTGCTGGACTTTAATGAACAAAAAACCATTTCAACTGTATAAATGGTAACAATTAATAATCTGTAAATTCAGTTGTTTTTAAATTTGTATAGAGTGAACGGAAACGCCCAGGAGGATCACGCATAATAGAGGCGAACACACGAGTAAAATAATGAACGGATGAGAAACCGCTTTCAAAGGCGATGTCACTAATAGATAAATCGGTTGTTTTAAGCAGTGATGCGGCTTTTTGTATTCTTTCATTTTGAACAAATTCTGAGTAACTAACACCTAGCTCAGATACAAATATACGAGATAAATGCCGGCTGGATACATGGAAATGACTCGCTACATCCGTTAGTTTTAAAGAACCTGAAAGATTATCGCGAATATGGAGTTTTACTTGTTTAAGGAGTGGAGAAGAAGATGGGGCAATAAGGCTCTTTTGTTTCCCCTTTTGAGAAAGGGGCACAAAGGTTTCTAACAACGAAATAATAAGATTCCCAGCCAGGTTTGTCAGTGTTTCTTCAAAAAAAGGATGTTCTGCCTTTGTCGCTTGGATGAACAAGGATTTCCACAACATAGCAGCAATATATTCCTCATTTATCTGTACGATTACTTTCGGACATTGCTTGGCATCTTCTATAATATTTATCCATTCTTGACTCGATTCAGATTCTATTAATTCAAATGCAACGTGTATGAGAAACAATCCTTTTTCACTTTTTAATTGATGCGAAACATTTGGCCTAGATATAAACATCGTATTTCCTTGCAGCGGATAAGTATGGTTGCCGTCTAAATAAACCCCTTCTCCCTCTAAAACGTAACACACTTCAAAAAAAGAATGTTTATGTCGAAGCGTATTATAATGTTCAGGCATCGCCCCCCAATAGTGAATCTTGAAGGCGGCTCCGTTTTGATCTATGCGATTAACCATTTGGTTCAAAATGATTTTCCCTGATACGAAATTTATTAATGTCAAAAAACCCCTCCTTGTTTATACGATTACAACTAGCGTTTGTTAAGAGATTACTCATTTGTTTTTCATTAAAACACTGCCAAGCCAGCTTCCGAAAGTAACTTTTTTCACGTTTTCAAATCTTTTACAAATATTTCTTTGCGAAAAAACATTAAGCACTCCAAAAAAGGCAGTTCGGCGCTAAAATAAATGAACTTCTACTAAGAACGTACACGTCAACGCATAGGACGTGCAATATCGGCTAATGCCAGCAACCGCTCTAAGAAACTTCTGCTAACTTCTTAAACGTTGTGATCACAATGCAAAAGTCAGCACGTCCTGTGCAAGTTAAACGTAGAAGCCACACATCGTGAAGCATTACGTCCTGTTACAACGCTAAACTTCTTAGAACATTTTATTCAATGCAATACGAACTTTATAATTAAGAAATAGTACTACGCTTTACCATTCGTTCCAAATTCATGTATTTTCTCTTTCACGGATTTCTCTACGGCTTCAATTGCTGGAAGCAAGATAAGTCGTGGTTCATAAACTTTTTCGTCTTCTGAAAGCTTTTTTCGGACAGCTTTCGTCCATGCTTGAATACTTTCCGTATTTACGTTAATTTTTGCATGCCCCAAAGAGATCGCTCTTTGAATTTGGTGTGTTGGGATACCAGTTCCTCCGTGTAATACAAGGGGGACTTGCGTTTGGCGAGAGATTTCCTCCATCTGTTCAAAACCAAGATTCGGATCTCCCTGATATGGTCCGTGAACCGATCCAAGAGCTGCGGCGAGCGCATCAATTTCTGCTTCTTGTACTAACCTAATACATTCGTGTACATCCGCATATTGCACTCCGCCAACAAGACCATCCTCTTGCCCTCCGACAGTTCCAACTTCTGCTTCTACTGACACGCCGTACGGCTTAGCATAAGCAGCCACTTCCTGCGTCATTTTGATATTTTCATCAATAGGATGATGGGATCCATCAATCATGACAGAACTAAACCCAGCATCAATTGCCTGTTTACAGCGTGCCACACTTTGACCATGATCAAGATGAAGAGCAATAGGTACTTTAATCTCCATGTCTTCATAAAGAGTTTGAACCATCCCTGCGATATTTTTAAATCCCCCGAGAAAATCTACCATACGGTCAGAGGCAGCGATTATCATAGGTGATTTTTCCTCTTCTGCCACGCGCAGAAAAGCTGGAATAAACTCTAAATTATTAATGTTGTACTGTCCTATTGCATACCCTTCTCGCTTTGCTTCTTGTAACATTTTTTTCATCGAGACTAACATCGTTATTACCACTCCTCATTATTATTTATCTGTATTTTATCATCTTTTTGATATCTTTTGATTATTTTTTGATAAATAAATGTATAAAATTTTGTTTTATGATATAATAGTGATGAGTAATCCATATATATATCCTGTTCCATATTTAATAATTTTTAGATAATCTATTGATAATATAAAAAGACGAGCAGAAATTAGTTAGTTAGGAAGGGTCTTAATTGATCAAAACGCAGCGTATTGAAGAAATACGAAGATATGTTGAAAGAAACCAGGTTGTCTCGTTTGATCATCTGTCGGAAACATTTAATGTTTCTGTGAATACTATTCGCCGGGATATCCAAAAGCTCGTTAATGATGGGCAGTTAAAAAAAGTGCACGGAGGCGTATCCATTCACGACTCTCAACTGGCACAGTATGAAGAAAGACAAATTGTAAACGAAACGGCTAAACACCGCATTGCTAAAGCTGGCTCAGAAATGGTGGAAGATGATGATATTATTTTCGTAGACAGCGGCACCACTACCGTATACATGGCAGAATACTTACGAGGAAAGAAGGTAACAGTTCTAACCAATAATCTTGACTTTATTGTGCACGCCAAACAAGAGCCGAATATTACCATTATTACAACCGGCGGTCTGTTTGATTCTGCCACAAATTCATTTATCAGCTTACAAAATACCAATGTTCTCACTTCATACAACATAAATAAAGCATTTATGGCTACTACTGGCATCTCCATGGATAACGGGGTAACGCATGCGTCTCCGTTGGAAAATGAGATAAAAAAAGAAGTCGTCAAAAAAAGCGCTGAAGTCAATGTCTTAGCAGATAGAACCAAATTTGATAAACATGCGTTGATCACCTATACTTCTCTTGAATCAGTGGATTGTATTGTAACAGACAGTAATCTGTCTGATGCATTTTTAAATTATTTAGAAAAAAACAATGTCCTTTTACGTATCGCAGAAAAGGCATAACTTTTTAGGAGGATGAAACCATATGCCATTATTAAGATTTGATGTAATAGAAGGCCGCAGTGACAAAGAACTGAAAAAGATGCTAGATGCTGCTCATCATGCAATGGTTGAAGCATTTGATGTACCCGAGTCTGATCGTTATCAAATAGTGCATCAGCACAAACCAAATGAAATGATAATTGAAGACACCGGGCTTGGTCTAACGCGAACAAACAATGTTATTGTAATCAGCGTTGTCAGTAAGACAAGAACGAAAGAAAAGAAAGAGAATCTTTACCGTTTAATTGTCGAGAGTTTAGAAAAAGAATGTGGAATTTCACCAGAAGACGTTATGGTAAATATTACAGAAAACAGCGATGCAGATTGGAGCTTCGGAAACGGTGAAGCCCAATTTTTAACAGGGAAACTATAGCGATTGTTATTTGAAGGTGGCTTCAATTAAGAGAGGAGTCAAATATAATATATGAGACTAAAAAATAAAGCCGCTCTTATAACCGGCGGAAGCAGCGGAATCGGTGGTGCTATCGCCACCGCTTTTACTAAAGAAGGTGCTTCCGTTATGATCACAGCAAGAACAGAAGCATCTCTAAAAGAAAAAACAAAAGAACTAAACGAGCTAGGCGCCTCAACAGATTACATTGCTGGAGACGTTTCAAAAGAAAAAGAGGCCGAGCAAATCGTCCAAACGACAAAAGATCGTTTTGGCAGTGTAGATATTCTGGTGAACGCAGCCGGAATGACTATGGTCTCTCCATCTGAATCGTTAAGTTTGGACAGCTGGAATAGATGCATTGATGTTAACTCAACCGGCACATTTCTTATGTCCAGGCTAGTCGGTAAACAAATGATAAAACAAATCACCGGCGGTAAAATAATTAACATCACTTCGATTGCGGCGCACGCCGGCATACCGCAACGTGCAGCCTATGCTGCTAGTAAAGGTGCCGTTCGCCAATTAACAGAAACGCTGGCATTAGAATGGGGCAAGTACAATATACAAGTGAACGCTATTAGCCCCGGATACGTCCGCACACCGATTTTCGATAACTTAGTGGAAAAAGGGGTTCATGATCCGGCACAACTAGAAGATCGTATCCCTCTCGGACGACTAGCTAATGCAGAAGATATGGCTGGTCCTGCTACGTTTCTTGCCTCAGAGGATTCTGATTACGTGACAGGTGTCATTCTGAAGGTAGATGGGGGCTGGCTTGTTAATGGTCATCTTTCAACTCAATAATAGTTCTTAAAAGAAGACTGTGTTACCATTTAACGCAGTCTTCTTTTGTTTCTCAGAAAAATTGCGCTATAATAAAAGAACCACTTGACAAAACGCCAAGTGGCAAGTGTAATAAACGTACATTTTTAGAATGCGTTTTCTTTATACAATTGCGTGAAGCCTATTTAAAACTTCTAACGAAGTATCTTTTGCAGTCTTAATCACTTCATCTGGATCCAGTTTGTAATATTCCGGACGGAATAACTCAACAGATACCGCACCATCAAATCCTTTTTCTTTAACAGTTGAAATAATTCCTTCCAGATCAATTGCCCCTTGACCCGGCCAAACACGATCTTCATCAGTCAAAAAGCCGATTGGAAAATCTTCTGTATCATCAATATGAAGAATAAAGATTTTATCCGCATTTGCCTTTTTTAAATCTTCCATATCAGAGCCCATTGCGTGAAAATGGAAGCAGTCAAGAACAAGTCCTACGTTACTTCGGTTCACGGTTTCAACAATATCGTACGCTTGCCCGAATGTGTTAATCGTACATTGCGGGTGACCGACAAACTCCAGCGCCACCTTAATATCATAAGCTTCAGCAAGGGCAGAAAGTTCCGTTAACACCTCGACCGCACTTTGCTTAATATCTTCTTTTAAAATTTTTTCTTCTGTAACGAGCGGTACTGCAACAATATATTCCGCACCAATTTTCTTCGCTTTCTCCAATGTGTCTTTAAACTCTTGAATATTTGCTTGGTGATCTTCTTTTGTGCGATTATTAAAGAAAACAAGAGCATTCATTGCGAGTGGCTTAATATGGTTATTTTGAAAAAATGTTGCCAAATCATCAATAGAATGGCTCTCTAAATACTCTGGAAGCTTATCCATTGTGCGAATTTCAATATAATCGTAACCATGCTTTTCACATAGCTCTAAGTCTTTTTCCAGGTTGGAGTTTTCAAGAGTTGTCGCCTGGTTATAGCAAAGTTTCATACGATTTCCTCCGATTTCTTTTGTTGATAAAATTCCGGACGGTCTGGAAGTTCAATTGGTTCCACTTTCTCAGATTTCTGTGCCTTTACGCCGGCATCTCCTGTAACTGCTGCAATGTATCCATCCCAAGATGATGGTCCTTGTGGTTCCCCTTTGTGCCTAACCGAGTCGATAAAGTCTTGAAACTCGTTATTAAAGGCATCGTTAAATCGATTTTGCCAGTCTTGAAGGATACCTGATCCAAGTACACCGTCCTTTCGATATTCCAGTGTCGGTACTTCTGGAAGCTTCACGATTCCTTCTTCTCCAATCACTTCACATTGGATATCATAACCAAACTGACAATTTACAAAAATTTCTGCATGAATGATTATTCCGCTTTTTGTTTCTAATGTCACAATTTGAGGATCTCTTAAATGCTCTAATGCTTTGCTTGTTTTCTTTGGATACGTCACTTGAATAGATTTATAATCATCTCCTACGAGCCAGTGAAGCGTATCGATTTCATGAATGAGAGTATCTAAAATGGCCATATCAAGCGTGTACCGCTCTCCTACTTCCGGATTACGATGGGCACAGCGGACCATAAGTGGTTCTCCGATAAAATTGTTTTCAATCGCCTGCTTCATTTGCCGGTAACCGTTATCATAACGACGCATAAAACCGACTTGTACGAGACGTTTTCCGTGCTTTTGCTCTGCTTCCACAATACGCATACAACCTTCTGCTGTTGTTGCCAACGGTTTTTCTACGAATACAAATTTTCCTGCTTCAATTGCTTTAAGCACGGTACTTTCATGAGCAGGTCCCCAACTTGTCACAAGGACGGCCTGGACATTGTCATCCTGCAGGAGGGCAGAATCATCTTCATAAACGTTTGCATTTAAATCTAAATCGCCGATTGTCTTTTCAGCTAATTCTTGGTTCACATCTGTTACCGCAACAATATCTGCACCCGTAAGCGTTTTCGTAATACGTTTAATATGTTCGCGGCCAATCGCTCCAGTTCCTACTACTCCAAATCCTAGTGTCATCAAAATCCCTCGCTTTCATTTGAGTGAAGCAGAGAAGCTAAACATTCCCTTAAGCAACTCTGCAATTATTTATTCAAAAGATTGTTGTCTAAATACTCCCTTGCAATCAATGCATATTCAAGCGGATGAGCTATTGCTGGGTCTTGCTCTGCTTCGATGACAACCCAGCCCTTGTAATCATGTTTTAATAATTCATCGTACACTTCTGTAAAATCCAAGTCTCCATCGCCAGGTACAGTAAACATCCCCTCTAAAAATGAATCGAGGAAACACTTTCCGTCTTTTTCACATTCCTTCATGATGTGGTTACGTACATCTTTGAAATGAACATGGGCAACGCGGTCCATATGCTTTCGAAGAAGCGGCATATATTCTTCATCAGATACGTAAATATGGCCTGTATCGTACAACAGGTGAACTTTTGCGGGGTCGGTTCTCTCCATGAGCCGATCAACTTCCTCGAGCGTTTGGACGCCTGTTCCCATATGGTGATGAAATACAAGTTTTAATCCATGCTCATTAGCGATTTCCCCCAGCGTATTAAGTCCGCTCGTCAGTTTGTCCCATTCTTGATCAGTGAATTCGGGCTTTTCTTCAAAAACATTTTTCTTCAGTTTTTGTATGCTGTATGACTGTTCTGATACAACTGCTACAGCCGCACCCACTTTTTGTAGGTAAGCACAGTGTTCTTGAAACGCTTTTGCGGCCTTTTCTACCCCATCTTGCACGATAAAACTCGAGAACCATTTGCCTGCAATTTTTAAATTACGAAGGCGCAGTTCTTTGTTTAATACGTCAGGCTCCGGAAAGAATCCACCAACTTCTGTCCCGTCAAATCCGGAAATGCAAATATCTCCTAATAAATGCGACAATGTGTTATCTTTTCCGATTTCAGGTATATCGTCATTTCTCCAGCCAATTGGTGCGATTCCCCATTGGATATCTTGATGACTCATTAAGCTCCTCCTTTCTTAATATTTTTTCGCTGTTTCAAGCATTTTTTCTTTAAATGCAAAAGCATCCCGGATACTTTCATTTTCCGCTACTTCTGCTACTCCAAGGTTCCACCAGCTTCCTTCGTAACCGTCTGTCATGGTCTTTGGAAGTACTTTCATTTCAATCAACGTGGAACAATCTTGCTTTTTTGCATCGGCAATCGCTGCTTTTAATTCTTCTTCCGTGTTGGCCCGGTAAACCTTTGCCCCGTATCCTTCTGCTACCCTGGCATAGTCAATGTTAAGCACTTTATTTTCTGCTGTACGGAATTCACATTCGTAACTTCCGCTTCCATGGTCCATTTGCAGGTTATTAATGCATCCATATCCCGAGTTATCAAAGAGAAGAATGTTAATTTTCTCCTTATATTGAAGGGCTGTCACAAGTTCTGAATGAAGCATCAAAAAGCTTCCATCCCCTACTGCAGCGTATACTTCTTTGTCCGGTTCAGCGAGTTTTACTCCTAACGTTCCGGAGATTTCGTATCCCATACACGAATATCCATACTCTAAATGATACGTATTCGGTGTGTTCGTCTCCCACAATCGCTGCAAATCTCCAGGCAGCGACCCGGCAGCACAAACTACTACTGCATCTTCATCCACTGCTTCATTTGCTGTCAAAAGCGCATTGGTTTGTGGAAATTCTGTTTCTAAAGTATCTGCATATTCGTTCATCGTTTCTTGTGAAAAATGATTTTTGATTTCCGGATCAAAATCATTTCTATCGAATGCAACCGAACGCAGACGATCGCGTTCCTTCTTCCATTCTTCCTTTTTCTCTACAATAGAAGATCCGTGCTCGCTTTGGTACCCTTCAAGCTTTGGAGTAAGCTTCTCTAAGGTAGTACGGGCATCAGCAACCACTTGAAAGGCATCGAGCTTATATGCCTGCATACGGCTGACATTTAAATTGAGAAATTCAGCTTTTTCAAAGTTAAACACCGTTTTCGATGATGTGGCAAAATCGGTATAACGTGTGCCGATCCCTATGACCAAATCTGCTTCTTGCGCCGCTTTATTGGCAGCTTGTGTCCCTGTGATGCCGAGCCCGCCAAGATTATTAATAAACGAATGCTCAACAGCTGATTTTCCTGCTTGTGTTTCGGCAAGCGGGATATTGTATTGCAGAGAAAAGTTCATAAGAGCTTCACGTGCTTCGGAATATTTTACGCCGCCACCGACAACGATAAGCGGTTTCTTGCTTTTTTTAATTTTTTCTGCTGCTCCATTAAGCTCCCGCTCGCTGGGAATTTTACGATCAATATAATGGACGCGCTTTTGGAAAAATTCTTCCTCAAAGTCAAACGCTTCTCCTTCCACGTCCTGGGAAATACAGACTGTCGCAGGACCCGCTTTAGCTGGGTCTGTCATCACTTCAAATGCACGGATCAAACTCGTCATTAATTGTTCCGGACGCTGAACACGGTCCCAATAGCGGGATACTGGCTTTAGCGCATCGTTTGTGGTGATCGCCATGCTGTGCTCTTGTTCTACTTGCTGCAGCACTGGATCTGGCTGACGGGTTGCATACGTATCAGCTGGAAGAAGCAATAATGGAATATTGTTTGCGAGTGCCGTTGCTGCTGCTGTCGTAAGGTTTGCGGACCCTGGACCACTGGAGGTGGTTAGCGCATAAATTTTCTTGCGAAGCTTTTGTTTACTGTAGGCAATCGCTGCATGGGCCATTCCCTGTTCGTTTTTTCCCTGGATTACTTTTAAATGACCGGAATCTTGTTCTAGCGCTTGTCCTATTCCAAGCACGTTTCCGTGACCGAAAATATTAAAGATTCCTTCCACAAACGGGAACTCCTCCCCATCAATATGAACGTACTGCTGGTTTAAAAATTTAATCATCGCCTGTGCTGTGGTTAATCGAATCGTTCCCATGGCTCATCCCCCCTTAATAGGTATTGTCATCCTGTATCAACTTTTCAATTTCTGCTACTGTCGGCATCGCTTCCGAAGAACTATGCTTACTCACTACGATAGATGCAGAAGCACCGCCGTATTTCAATGCTGTTTCAATATCTTTTCCCGTGACAAGAGCATAAAGGAAAGCAGATGCATAAGAGTCTCCTGCTCCAAACGTCTTTAATACTTCCGTTTTGTAAGCCCTGCCTCTAAATGTTTCTCCAGAACGTGTGTAAGCATATGATCCGTCGACTCCGTGCTTTATAACCACTAATTCTGGCTCATGCTGGAATAAATAATCAACGGTTGCTTGATTATCCCCTTCATTGGAAAGGTTCTCCATTACGTCATATTCATCACGAGTTCCAACCACGATATCTGCTTTTTCAGCTACTAAAGAATAATAAACGGCTGTTTCTTCTAAAGACTTCCATGTATACGGGCGATAGTCCAATTCAAACACAACTTTAATGTTGTTCTTTTTTGCTAGATTAATTGCCTTTAAAGTTGCTTCTCTAGACGGGCTTTGTGCAAGTGCCGTTCCAGAGATTAATAGAATCTTCGCACGTGTAATGTAGTATTCGTGGACTTCGGTCGGCTCTAAATAAAGGTCCGCTACGTTTTCACGATACATGAGGATGCTGCACTCTTCCGGGCTTAAAATTTCAGTAAACGCCAACCCTGTTTTACGGCCTTCTCTATCAACGACCAGATTGGACGTGTCGATTCCTTTTTCGCTCAAATACTGCTCAATGAAACGACCATGCTGATCGTCAGGAATTTTCCCGATAAATCCTGCTTTTAACCCTAACTTAGAGCTCCCTATAGCAATGTTAGCAGGAGATCCACCCACATATTTTTGGAAGGTTATCGTTTCTTCCATCGGGCGGTTATATTCCACTGCGTTAAGGTCGATACATGCTCTGCCAAAACCAATTACATCGAATTCTTTATCTGTTTGAAATGAAATATTCATTTTGAATGAGGTCTCTCCTTTCTTGTTTTGAATCCTTTTAGTAAGAACGAGCGAAGCAGCATCTCCGCCCGCATGTGCATGTGATTACTTAATAATCCATTCGTGATCGGGATCGTTATGGAACTTCCAGATACGTTCGGGGCCTGCCATAACATTCAAGTAATACGAAGTGTATCCTTCTGGCACCCCTACTGGATGATAGCCTTTCGGCACAATAACCATATCGCCGTTTTCAACCGTCATCGTTTCGTCTAAAGAACGATCATCTGTGTATACTCTCTGGAAAACAAATCCTTGACCAGGATCCTGTTCATGATAATACGTTTCTTCGAGCATCGATTCTTCTGGAAGTTTGTCACGATCGTGTTTATGCGGCGGATAGCTTGACCAGTTACCGCTTTCTGTAAAAACCTCTACAACAAGGAGACTGTTCGCAGCCGGATTATCGTCCGGCAAAATGTTATGAACCATCCGCTTGTTATTTCCTTTTCCGCGATACTCTACACCAATATCCTCTGCTTTAATGAGTTTTGTTGGCAGCTGTTCATCCGATGGAGAATAGCAAAGAGCTATACGGGCCTTTGACTCTGCCTTCACTTCAAACGATTGGTCATTTGAAATATAAACACTGTCTGTCGGCTTCTTTTCAAACACCGAATCACGAGTACCAATCTTTTCAAACATTTCCTGGTCATCAGAAACCGTAATTTTTCCCGTAACGGCTACCACACAAACCTCTAGTTTACCTAATTTCTCTTTGTACGCCCCGCCAGCTTCAAGGTCAACCATTTTAAAGCTGACATATTTAAGGTCAGAGTTTTCTGATGTCACTTCGTGCACAAGGGATACGCCATCTTCCAATTGCTCATTTACTGGTTTTTTTAGCAATTTACTCATAGATTAAAACCTCCTTATGTAAAATGAAGAATTGAAATCGATTTCATTCAGATAAATAAAAAAAGGTGTGCATAGAGGCATTGGCAGTCACTTTTCCAAGACACATTTTTATATTGTCTATACACACCATTGTCCAACAGAATAATCCTCCTGTCTTTAGAATAATATGTGAAGCGGTTTCAGTCAATATTAGTTTTTAAGATTTGCAAAACTTTTGGTATTTTATTGCACACTTTTTTTCATTTTTTGACCAAATGATGCAAAAATGAAGTACATTATTGTTGAAATAAACGCTACGTATTTATACATACTCAAATCCATTGTACCAATAAATACCATAAAGGAACTAATTAAAAGTGATACTATTCCCAGTCCGGCCACAATATTATAGATGTTCAAAAACTTTGTAGGACCTTCTTGACAGCGTGATTCTCTTTCTGCTAATGCAGCACTATCGGCTTCTTGCTTTAACGCCTCTTGTATCAATCGATCCTTTGCTTTTTCTTCTGGATATGGCTCTTTTGCTCCAAACCTACCCGCAAAGAATACGTACGTTACAGAAGCAATAATCCACGTTGGAACCGCAAGGAAGAACAGATGAATCCAGCCAGTAAGTGACATGAGAATTACAAAACCGCCACTGATTAACCAGCTGTAAAGGGCTGCTGGGTTCAATTTTAACCCCTTATAGTGAGCCCAGTATCGTGTGTAACCCATCTTCGGTAAAATCCAATGTTCGGTCACGATGATCGCTCCGATCGGAAGTAAGATCATCCCCATAAATCCGAGGATGCCCAGTAAATTTGTGAATGCAAAGGGGAAACACGCAATCAGTGTAACGAGAATTCCAGTAGCTAGTGTCACCGTTTTAACAGAGTATTTACTAAAAATGGTTTGAAAAGCGAGACCGGCGCGATATATCGTTGGGTTTGAGGTTGTCCAACCAGCAATAATTACCGCCACCACCCCAGTAGTACCTAGTACTTGATAAGCCACTGCTCCTGCATCAAGCTCTGTTAAGCTCGTCGATAGAATGACAGCTGCTGCCGCGCCCATAATCCCAGCACAAATCCATGCAATATAGTGGCCAAAGAACATTCCTACTGCTGAAATATAACCATAGCTTGCTTTCTTTGCATATCTAAAAATGGCCATGTCACTCATGCCGCCGTGCATGGCTAGGTTGCAAATCCATGCAAAAGCCATAACATGGAAGATCGTAAATGAACTATTTGGATTCGCTATCCATATACTTTCATTTGCCAACACCATAAAATCTGAGAATGAAGTAATTCCAGTCACACTAGAAGAAGTAGTAACAAGGTGATAAAGTCCCACCAGTGCGCCGCTTACAAAGATAACTCCAAGCCACGGTGCACAAATGGAAGAGAAACGTGTTACGGAATCGAATCCGTATGCCGCCACGATGGCTACGATAGCTCCAATAACTAATACAAGTGCTACAAACGAAACACTAGTTGGATACCAAGTCGTTTGTACGGGGATATTTAATATTTCCCGTATAGCTGAAGCCGAGACGGTCACCATCGCCCCAGCAATAATACAAAAGAATATACCATTAACGGCGTTATAAATTTTTTGAATGGAAGCTCCAGAAATTTTTTCAAGGTACGTATACAACGTCAAGCGGGTTTGCACTGCAATAGGGGCGGTTAGTAAAGCCCATGTCAGCACTGCAAGCAAGTTCCCTAAAATCAGCCCGACAATAACGTCAAATGCTGATACTCCCCACATTACAAAGGTTGCACCAATCACAAACTCCGTCCCGGCGACATGTTCTCCACCAAACAATCCGAAGAATCGACCCTTTCCGTGTAGTTCGTGTTGGGACACAGGGCGATCCGAATTCGGAATGTGAGAAACATCTACCTTCTCCCAGTTGTCTACAGGCAGTTTATTTATTGACATAATCCCACTCCTCTAAAAAAACGCATTTGAGATTCGAAACCGTTTACATATTATTTTTAAAAAATACTGATATAAGTTAACTTACAACTACAAGTTTTTAGTAGCTAAAAACAATTTTGCAAAGCCTCCCTATTGGAAAAGTTATTCGATTACTGCAATCGTTTACAATTTGCTCCTGTTCTTTCAATGCCTGCTCATCTAATTATGTAAAACACTTTACAATAAAGTTTTGAAAATGTAAACGCTATTATTCAGAAATTTTTATTTTTGCATTTCGGAAATTGGCGCAATTTCTATTGTTATTAGTGGTTTGAGAGTTTTTAGAAAGGGGGGAGGATTTTTTGAAAAATGTCGAAAGTAGGGACAAAAAAACCGGCTGCTTTAAGATAAACAACCGGTTCTGAAATGCATATATTGTCATTGGAAGATTCGATCGATGTGATCGATTTCATTATCTGTTAAAGTCACGTCCAATGTCTTTAAGTTATCAAGAACCTGCTCAGAACGCTTCGCTCCAGGAATGATCACATCTATAGCTTCACGTGATAAGTACCATGCCAGTACAACATGTACTACATCTACTCCTTTATCTTTTGCAATCGGTCGAAGCTTCCCTACTTTTTCCAAGTTTTTCTTAAATTCTTCCCCTTGAAGATGCGGAAAATCGGCGCGAAGATCGTCAAACTTCATATCACTCGTATACTTCCCGGCTAAAAGTCCAGATGCCAGGGGAAAGAATGGAATAAAAGAAATATGGTGTTCGGCGCAGTACGGAAGAAACTCTTCTTCAGCTTCTCGCTGCACGAGATTATAATTTCCCTGGTAAACGTCCACGTAACCATCTTTGTTTGCTTCTTTTAATTGTTCAAACGTAAGGTTGGAGACACCGATACTTTTAATTTTCCCTTCTTCTTTTAATTCCTGTAATGCCGCAACAGCCTTATCTTTTGGTGTTTCTTCATCTGGGAAGTGAATATAATAAAGATCAATATAATCTGTTTGTAAGCGATCAAGGCTGTCTTCGAAAGCTTGACGTAAAAATTCTGGAGAATTGTCGATGACCTCTTCACCATCTACGAATTTTTGCGCACCTTTGGTAGCTAAAACGATTTCATTTCTTTTTCCAGATTCTTTAATGACTTCTCCAACTAACTCCTCAGAGCGTTCCGGCCCGTATATAAACGCCGTATCAAAAAAATCAATACCATTATCAATGGCTGTACGAACAAGATCTTTTCCGGCTTCTTCACTGAGATCATTGTACAAGTTGTGCCCGCCAACTGCATTAGTTCCCAGTCCGATAGGATTTACGTGTAAGTCTGAATTTCCGATTTGAACTTTTTTCAACATCTTCTTTCCTCCTCATTCAGATTTTTCCTTGCACTTTCAAATAGTATAAGAACCTGATCAAATTTTCAAATTTTCAGCTATGATTTTATGAATAAACCTTTCTTTTTGCTCGTTTAAACAGTTTTTTACAAGGAAAACTAATAACGTCAACATAGAAAGCGATTACATTTTTCTTGAAATTTCTTTCAATAATGATTAAGATAGCATATAATACTTCTTTTATCTAGAAATGAAAACAAATCGCAGGGAAAGAGAAAGTAGGAATAGACTATGAAAATGAGTGATGTAGCAAAAATAGCTAATGTTTCGCCCGCTACAGTATCCCGGGTCCTCAGCAACCCGGATCTGGTTAGTAAAAAAACAAGAGACAAAGTATTAGAGGTTATTAATCAAGTGAACTACCAGCCGCATAGCGTTGCAAGACAATTCCGGACCAGGGAAACGAAAACGATTCTTGCCGTCGTTCCTGATATTACAAGCGCCTTCTTTTCTGAAGTGTTACGAGGAATCGAACATGTTGCGATTAAAGAAGGCTATCAAGTCATTTTAGGGGATACAGAAAATAATCTGGAACGAGAAAGTGATTATGTCAATTTACTGCTGCAAAAACAAGTTGACGGGATGGTACTTCTCACCGCAAGACTCGAAAAAGAAAGGCTGGAAGAACTGTCCGAACACTTCCCGATTGTTCTTGCTTGTGAATATATTGATGGCTTAAACGTTCCGACCGTATCCATAGACAACATTAGTGCCGCAAGAAAAGCAACGGAACATTTAATTCAACTTGGTCATACAAAAATTGCTCACATTTGCGGTCCAATGAACGTTATTTTAGGCCGAGATCGTTTGCGCGGATTCCGGCAAGCAATGATGAGTAATGATTTAGACGTTGATCCCTCTTATATTCAAGAAGGGGACTTGACAATTGAATCAAGTGAATCAGGCTATAACCAAATGATGAAACTGCTTGCTTTGGAAACTCCTCCTACAGGTGTGTTCGTTTATAACGATGAAATGGCAATGGGGGCGATAAAGGCAGTGAAAGACAGCGGCCTTCGTGTTCCTGAAGATGTTGCCATTGTTGGTTTTGATAACTTAAAGATGTCCACGGTAATAGAACCTCACCTAAGTTCTATTGACCAACCAAAATATAATATTGGCCAAAAAGCAATGAATCTCTTATTGCAAATGATCAATAAAGAAAAAATAAATAAGCACTCTTTTGTGATGAAAGATAATCTGATTATTCGTGATTCCTGCGGCGGAAAATCTGAATCCTTTCCACATTCGCATGAGAGTTTCAAAAAAAATATTTCTGTTTAATGATCCAATGAAAAGCCTTGAGGACAAGAGATTTTCAAGGCCTCATCCGATTCTTTATTCAGAAAAATTTTAAAAAAAGCGTTTACAAACAACGTAAAATCACTTACACTAACTCACGTAGATTTTTTTAACAGCGTTTGAAATCGATTTCATTCAATAGGTGTATTAATCGATTTCCCAGGTTGGTAGAAATGTCAGGTTACTTTCACTTAACCTGACATGAATTAATACATTTCAAAGAGAGGGGTTATGAAAATGGCAAATACGACAGAAGCAGTTCAACATCTTAAAAATTACGTTGGAGGACAATGGGTAGAAGCAACATCTGGCAAGTCTGAGGAAGTACCTAACCCTGCAACTGGTGAAACTATTGCACAGGTGCCGATTTCAAGCCGTGAAGATTTAGATAAAGCAGTAAAAAGTGCACAAGAGGCATTTAAAACATGGAGTAATACAGCAGTACCAAAGCGTGCTCGTATTCTTTTCAAGTATCAGCAGCTTTTGGTCGAAAACTGGGATGAGCTTGCACGTCTAGTAACACTTGAGAATGGAAAAAGTTTTAACGAAGCATACGGTGAAGTGCAACGCGGCATCGAATGTGTTGAGTTTGCAGCAGGGGCGCCTTCTTTAATGATGGGCAAACAGCTTCCTGATATTGCTTCAGGAATTGAATCCGGCATGTATCGTTACCCAGTTGGGGTGATTGGAGGTATTACTCCATTTAACTTCCCAATGATGGTTCCTTGCTGGATGTTCCCGTTAGCTATTGCATGCGGTAACACTTTTGTAATGAAACCATCTGAACGTACACCTATTTTAGCTAACCGCCTTGCAGAACTATTTACAGAAGCTGGACTTCCTGATGGTGTACTTAACGTTGTTCACGGTGCACATGACGTAGTAAACGGACTTCTTGAAAATCCAGAAGTAAAAGGAATTTCTTTTGTTGGTTCTCAACCTGTTGCAGAGTACGTGTACAAAACAGGCGCTCAAAACGGCAAACGTGTACAAGCACTAGCTGGAGCAAAGAACCACTCCATCGTTATGCCTGATGCTGATATTGAAAACGCAGTATCTCAAGTAGTAAGTGCTGCTTATGGGTCTGCAGGTGAAAGATGTATGGCAGCTGCTGTTGTAGTAACAGTTGGAGACGTAGCTGATGAATTTGTTGATAAGCTGAAAAAAGAAGTTGACAATATTACGATCGGAAATGGCCTTGATGATGGAGTATTCCTCGGCCCGGTTATTCGCCAATCTCATAAAGAAAAAACAGAAAACTACATTAAAACAGGACAAGAAGAAGGTGCAACGCTGGCATACGACGGAAGAGAAAGAACTGTTAACTTAGATGAAGGTTATTTCATTGGCCCAGTTGTCTTTGATAACGTAACAACCGATATGACAATCTGGAAAGATGAAATTTTCGCCCCTGTACTTTCTGTTGTACGTGTAGACACACTTGATGAGGCTATTGCTCTTACTAACGAGTCTGAGTTTGCAAATGGTGCTTGTATCTACACAGACAGCGGCAGCGCCGTACGTCAATTCCGTCAAACGATCGATGCAGGAATGCTAGGGGTTAACCTTGGTGTACCGGCACCTATGGCATTTTTCCCATTCTCTGGCTGGAAGAATTCCTTCTATGGAGATCTCCATGCCAACGGAACAGACGGCGTCGAATTCTATACCCGCAAGAAAATGCTTACAGCTCGCTGGTAATAAGAAAAGCGTAAGCGCCCGAGAAAAACAGGCTTGGCGCTTGCGCTAGAAATTAAAAACGATTTGATACTTTCGTGTATTTACCACAGATTACCTATTCGTAATAGCACCTAATCTATTCTATTAAAGGAGGAATTATCTAATGAGATTAACACTCGATCCACATATGTTTAGACATTTACCGCTCCCTAAAATGGTTGATAAGGTCGCTGAAATGGGATATAAGTACATTGAGCTTTCCCCGCGCGATGACTTTTTGCCTTTTTATAAATACCCGCGTGTTGATAAAGCGCGCATTAAAGAACTAAAACAAGCATGTAAAGACGCTGGTGTTGAACTTTCTTCTATCCTTCCCATGCAGCACTGGGCAGGCCCAGAAGAAGACGATCGCCAGGCTGCTGTACGTAATTGGAAACGTGCAATTGAGATCGCCGTGGAATTAGAGGTAGACGTCGTAAACTCTGAATTCACAGGTCAAAATGACATGCCATACAAGTGTGAGCAGCAATTTGTGAAATCCATGGACGAACTGATCCCTTTCTTTGAAAAAGAAGGACTAAATTTACACATCCAAGCCCACCCATATGACTTTATTGAAAATAATTATGAGGCAGTAGATATGCTTCGCGCCTTCGATAAGGACTGGATCGGTTACTTCTATTCTGTACCGCATACGTTTTTCTATGATGACGGAAAAGGCGATATTCCTGCAATGCTTGATTACGCAGGAGAAAAATTGCGCCATATCAATATAGCGGATACCTTTAACCATAAAGCGTCTTCATGCCTGCGTTATGTCGTGAATCCTCCTGGTGTTCATGCGACCGTTCACCAGCACTTAGATATCGGGAAAGGCGATATCCCATGGGATACATTATTTAATAAACTTCGTGACATCAACTTCGATGGTATTGTTACATCAGCCGTGTTTGGAGAGGAACACCGCGCAGAAGAATCCAGTCGTTTCATGCTTGAACGCTTAACAGAAGAACTCATTAACAAAAAACAATATTCATAGTTTTTTATACCCTGGGTTTCATCCCAGGGTATAAGCTAGATAAAAAGGTATAAGAGTTCGACATTTTTCATATCCAGATAAGCAAGATAAGAGCCTTACACAAAAACAAAGTGCAGGCTCTCATTTTACGATTGAACGATTCGTTTTTTTACTTGCTTGGTTGAACCTCTAGTTACAAGCTTAGGGATAAGAGTAATTCTTGACTTATCCGTGACATTATTTTCAATTTCGTTACTCATTAAATCCATGACATGTTTGCCCATGCTTTTAATCGGTTGAGCAATCGTTGTCAGGAGAGGATCTGTTAGAGTTGCAATAATCGTATTGTCAAATCCCACTACAGAAACATCATCCGGAACAGACAGCCCGTATTCTTTAACAGCCTGAATGGAACCTGATGCCAGCAGATCGTTACAAGCCACAATAGCGGTTGGTGGATCTTCCGAGGTCATGTACTTTCCAGCCATGTATTTTCCCCATTCTACATTAGATTCTTCGATATACTCAAAACGAAACTTATAGTTCAAATCATTTTTGTGCATGGCATCTTCATACCCACGTTTTCTCTCTCGGTTGCTCCATACATCGCGTCCTATTAACGCTATTTTTTCATGGCCCAGTTCAATTAAATGGGAAGTCGCTTTAAATCCTCCTAAATAGTCATCAAAAGAGACAGTATTCACATTAGAAGAAGGAAAGTCTCGTGCTACTACTGCAATGGGAAGAGACTCATTTAATTCCTCAATTTTATCTAGCTGCTCAAAGCCGGACGCAAAAATAATTCCATCGACATTCTTTCTTTTTAATAAATCAATATACTTCATTTCTTTAGCTGGGTTATAATCTGTGCTGCAGATTACAAGATTATATCCTAATTCATGAGCACGGTCTTCGACACTCCTTGCTAATTCTGCAAAAAAAGGATTCGCTAAATCCGGGATGAGAAGGCCTATACTAAAAGTAGATTTTCCAGTCAAAGCTGTCGCTATCATGTTCGGGTGATAATTTAGTTCATTTATGGTTTCTAATACTTTTTTCTTTGTTTTTTCACCAATACGCCCTGAATTATTAATAACTTTGGAAACTGTTGCAATAGATACTCCTGATGCCTTTGCAACATCATATATGGTTGTTTTCATAATTAACCGCATCCATATTTGTTGTATTCTGCATTCCGCTCACCCCACACTTATATGAAAATACAATTTACCTCCATGCTTCCTTAAAAACAATTGCTAACTCAAACTATTTTTCACTTAAATAGTTTGAATGACTACCACTTATTTATTGTTTTTCAGTGTCTACTATTATACCTTTATTTTTGACTTTATTAAAATTTAACACTTAAGTTATTAAAATTAAATCCCGGTAGTTAGCTGGGGCTGCTTAGATATTTTCCATAAATAAAATAGAGATTATTTATCCATTTTATTAGTCCAATCTATTGATTACTCAACAGGAACCCATTGTTCTACAGCAGCAGACCGCAGAATCGCATCAATCGTACGATCCACTTTCCAGCCGAATTCAAAGTCACATGTATAAACCTTTCCTTCTTTCAGCGCCGTAAAGATTTCATGAACTTCTATTACTTTTAAATCATTAAACCCAATGGCAATGCCGGACTGTGGATAAAAAGCACTATATCCTTGATGATCTGTTCCTAGCAGCACCTTCCTGAATCCTCGATCTGCACTCTCATCAGAGTGAAAATATACATGAACTTCACTTAAGTTTTCTAATGAATAGTAAGCAGTACCCTGTGTTCCTTGGATCTCATACGTTAGGTGATTTTTTCTTCCCGGAGCTACTCGGCTTGATCCGATTGTTCCGATGACTCCGTTCTCATATTTAATCATAGAAAAGAAAAAGTCATCGTTTTCAACCTTTCCTTTTTCGAGGGAATCTGGTGCTTTTGGACGTTCTTTAATAATGGTTTCAGAAACTGCATTAACTTTTTTTGCATCACCAAACCAATACTGAGCCACACTCAACAAATGAGAACCAAGATCTCCTAATGAGCCGGATCCTGAAAATTTGTTAATATGACGCCAGGAAATTGGAATAGTTTCATCTAGCAGAGCATCTTGATCATAAGTGCCGGAAAATCTTTTTATTTCTCCTAATTTTCCAGAATCAATCAATTCTTTAATATAATTATTTGCCGGGTTCATGACATTATTAAATCCGACATAGTTGACTACACCTTTTTCTTTTGCCAAGATTGCAAGTTCTTTTGATTGCTTCGGAGAAATAGTAAGAGGTTTCTCACAGTAAACATGCTTGCCGTTTTCTAATGCTGCTCTTGCGACATCATAATGAAAAGCGTTTGGCGTTGCTATATCAACCATATCTACATTCTCGTCTCTGACTACATCTTCCCAGTTTTCTGTCCAACGTGAAAAACCAATGTTATGACAGGCTGCTTTTGCTGCTTCAGCATCAATGTCCTGGACGATTTCAAATACTGGTTCTCCTGCTTCAGGCCCAAACAGCATCGATGCGTGGCGGAAAGCATTGGAATGGGCTTTCCCCATCCAACCTGCTCCGATAAGTCCAATTCTCACTTTCATATATGTCTCCCCTCCAGTTTATCTTATATTCTATAATTCTATTAAGCTTTTGCAATTAGTTCAGTTAGAGGCACAGAGCGATTTTCTTCTAATGAAAGCTGGGCAGCCCTGGCAAGCAGCTCTGCTTTTAATCCGTCTTCACCGCTGCAAGCAATGGGGCTGTTTTCCAATATAGCTATAGCAAACTGTTTAATTTCTTCAATATATGCATCATTATATCGCTCTAAAAAGAAATATTTCGGATGATCCACAGTGATGGCCTCTTTCGTATTAATCCTTACATTGGTTGGCCGTTCATTTTCCGCTTCAGCTGATCCCTTACTGCCAAACACTTCAATACGCTGATCATATCCATAAACGGCTTGTCTGCTGTTGTCAATCACACCTAGCGAACCATCTTCAAACGTTATCGTTATAATTGCTGTATCAACATCATTATTTCTTTCAAAACGATCATCTACAAGATTAGCAGATTTTACTGAAACTTCTTTCACTTCACTGCCAGAAAGATAACGAATCATGTCAAAGTCATGAATGGTCATATCCATAAACATTCCGCCAGATCGTTTAACATATTCTTCTGGAGGAGGCTGCGGGTCTCGTGAGGTGATTTTAATAATATGAGGATTTCCGATTTCCCCCTCTCTGACCGTTTCCTGAACTTTTCGGAAATGACGGTCAAACCGGCGGTTAAACCCGATTTGAAACTTTACTCCTGCTTTTTCGACTGCGTCAAGTGCTTTTTTTGTCTCTTCTGTCTTAAAACTGATCGGCTTCTCACAGAAAATATGTTTTCCTGCATTTGCAAACTGCTCGATGAATGCTGCGTGGGTATCTGTGCTTGTACAAATAAGCACCCCGTCGATTTCCGGATCATTTGTGATATCTTCAGGGTTATTCGTGATGATAGGAACGGCTTTTTCATATGCTGTCCCTTGCAGGTGATCGGTGTATACATCGAGTATTGTTTTCAATTCAACATTGTTCATGCCAAGAATATTATCTATATGGATCTGTCCAATTTTCCCGGCCCCAACAATAGCAACAACTGCTTTGTCCATCATTCGAACCC
Organism: Alteribacillus bidgolensis; assembly: GCF_002886255.1. NCBI lineage: Bacteria > Bacillati > Bacillota > Bacilli > Caryophanales > Bacillaceae > Alteribacillus > Alteribacillus bidgolensis. The sequence continues at coordinate 3,950,486 of NZ_KZ614149.1, read as the reverse complement.
CTCTCTTTATTAATTGTACTTTCCCACGTTATCCTTTTACTGCTCCGAGCGTCATTCCCTTAACCAGATGTTTTTGGACTAAAAGCGAGAAGAAAAGCACAGGTATAACCGAAACGGTTGCCGCAGCACAGAGCGCTCCCCAGTTCGTTTGATACTGCGTAATAAAAGTGGAAATACCAGCTGGCAGCGTCATTTTGTCTGTAGAATTCAGCAAAAACATGGCAAATAAGAATTCGTTCCATGTTAGAATAACTGTAAAAATCGATGTCGCCACAAATCCTGGAATGACAAGCGGTAAAATAATACTGTGGTAAGCTCTCATTCTTGAGGATCCGTCTACCATAGCGGACTCTTCCAACTCCACAGGGATTTCCTCAAAGAAAGCTTTTAGCATCCATATAACAAATGGCAAATTAAACCCGATATAAACAATTAACATGGACCAGAGAGTATTGAGCAAGCCAATATTCTGCATAATGAGATACATCGGAATAACTACAACAATAGGCGGCAGCATTCTTGCTGTTAAAATTAAAAAGGACAACTTTTCATTCCTGTTGTTTTTCATTTTAAATCTAGCTAATGCGTAGGCAGCGTACGATCCAATAACAAGACAAAGAACCATAGAAACAAAAGAAACAATCATACTATTTATAAAGAAACTTAAAAATGGACTGTTTGCACCAAAAATTCCGTTTACCGGATCAAAATAGTACTGCCAAGTAATCTCTCTTGGGAAAAATGTCTGCACATTTGCAAACAATTCTCTTTCACCTTTTAAACTAGTAATAAACATCCAATAGAGAGGGAATAAAACAAATAAAACTGTCACCGTCAAAAAGCAAGCACGGAAAATTTTCATACCGAGTTCTTTTCGTTTAAATGACTTTACAGAAGCATCCATCACTATCTCACCCCTTATCAGTTAAGCACTCTGAGATCGATTCATAAACCGAATTAACATTGTCGAAATAATAATTGTAATAATTAAAACAATGAATAACCCTGCGGAGGCAAATCCAAAATCTGAATTTTTCATCGAGGCACGATACATGAGAAAACTTATCGTTTCTGTCGCTCGGCCTGGGCCGCCCTGCGTCAGGACAAATACTTGGTCAAATGTACGAAGAGCATCCATTGTCCGGATAACAAGCGCCACCACTAAAATCGGTTTTAACATTGGCAGTGTAACAAAACGAACAACCTGAAGTTTAGAAGCACCGTCAATTTCTGCTGCTTCAAACGGATCTCTCGGCAGAGCCTGAAGACCAGCAAGAATAATTAAAAAACACATTGGCATCCATTGCCAAACATCGACAAATATTAATGATAGAAAAGCGGTAGTTGGCTCTCCTAAAAAGTTAATTTTCGGAAGACCAATGCTTTGCAGCATATAATTGAGAATTCCCATATCCGTATTCATCATCAATAGGTAAACAACGGCTACAACAAGTGGTGATAACATCATTGGTATAATCAGCAGCCAGCGCAGGTATGTCATTGCTTTACCGTCTTTCGATACCATAAGAGCTAGATTAAATCCAAGAAAGATTTCAATGGATACGGCAAGACCAGTATAAAGAAGGGTAATAAAGATTGCATTCCAAAACGTACTGCTTGCAAATATATCCATGTAATTTTTTAAACCGGTGAATCCGGAAGAATTCCCAAATGTATCAAAGCTCATCACTGAAACATATAATGCGTATAATATCGGAAAAATAGTAACAGCAGCCAATAAAATAAATGTCGGTGTTAACAATAGAAAAGGAAGCTTTTTATCACTTTGCTGTAACGTTTTACTTTTTTTCGGCTTTTTTGCCGGTAATTCATTTCGCTGCAAGTCAGAAGCTGCTTGATTTGTATTATTACTCATCGTTTTACACTCCCTATGTTTGTATTAAATATATCGGGAGAGCACAGAGTCCAAGGGACTCTGCGCCACAACTTATTAGTATTAGTAACCATTGTCTTCCATAAGTGCTTCAATTTCTTCTGCTGCTCCCGTCAACGCTTCTTCTGGTGTTAAGTCTCCAGTTAGCGCTTGATTTAGATATGTGCCATAAATATTTTCAATCTCAGAGTAAAGCGGAGTACGCGGACGGAAATTAGCGTTTTCAAGGCCTTCATTCACTGCTTCAAGATATGGTTTTTCTTCTGTTAGTTCAGGATCTGTCAAGACACTAGTACGACTAGGAAGCCCACCATCTTTTGTCATTTGTTTTTGACTTTCTTCAGAGGAAGCCCAAGTCATAAATTCTAATGCAGCTTCCTTGTTTTCAGAAGCTTGCGGAATACCTAAAATCCAGTTTCCAATCATAGGTGAGAAATCGCCGTTTTCTGCACGTGGTACAAGAGAGTATCCAATATCTCCAACCACATCGGATTTTTCAGGATCTTCCATTGTTTCTCCCCACACCGGCCATACAATCGATGCTAGCCCTTCTCCTTTACTCATTACGCGGCCTATCTCATCGGCATTATAGTTAGCAATGCCATCTGGGGCATGCTCTGTCATACCAATATAAAATTCAAGGGCCTCAATTGCTTCTGGACTATCTAGTGTCACATTCCAATCTTCATCAAAGAAATCTGCTCCATGTGACCAAAGGAACGCATTAAAGTTGGTTGCAATTGCGTTTCCACGGGCCCCACGATGTACAAAACCATAATCTACTTCGTTCTGATGTTCTTCAATTGCTGCTTCTAAATCTGACCAAGTTTCTGGAGCTTCATTTAAAATATCATTTCTATAAAAGAACAACTGCACATTACCTACTTGCGGTATACCGTAAGCACGCGGTTCTTCATCCGGATCGGAATCTGGAAGACGTGGTCCGCTCGGTGCCGGCCACATACTTACCTCACGCGACATCTTTGCAAAATCTTCATCTAATTCATAGCCTAGTTCATCAAGCGGTGTTAAAAATCCGCCCCCTGCAAACATCGGCATCCAAGGATCATCGGCAAAAATAACATCGTATGTTCCAGTGCCTGTCCGCAAGTCGTTATAGATTCGCTCATAAAGCGTATTGTAATCGAATTCATTCCATTCCACTTCAATACCTGTTTCCTCTTCAAATTCCGGAACGAGCTGTTTTAACGAGCTCGATTCAGCACCTGCCACCATGGCAACGGAAATGGATTCACTTTCTGTTGATCCAGACTCACTTTCACCGGAAGCTCCAGAATCATCGTCTCCCCCACAACCTGCTGCAATCAGTAAAGATGATAGAAAAGATACACCTAACCATTTAAATTTTTTCACTTAACTTTCCCCCTTAAAAATATCAACAGTAAACAAGATAAGCGCTTTCTCAAAAACTAAAAAAATTAAAAATTCCAAAAAATAATAGGAAGGAAAATTCTTAATAGACTACCTTTTTTAAAAGCATTTATAATAAAATAGCGCTTTCATAATAAAATAAATGAAAGATTCAACCCTCCTTCTTTTAAAATGAAGTTGATTCTACGAAGACAAGCACTCTAAGATAGGTAAAGCGCTTTCACTAAATGTGAGTTAATAGTAGCATATATTTTCAAAAAGTTGCAACACTTTTCTAACAAATACTTTCCAATAATTCTATGAAAGGGATGAATAACACTAGCTCTGCTTTATAAACGTTTTAGTTAAGCGGTTAACAGTATCAAATGGTTCTTCTTTCATACCAATCTTAACCTTAAATTATGTTTGAACTGGTTCAATAGGGCTTGTTTTTATAAGAAATAGATTTATACTATGTATTTTTTTATCCTTTCTGAATTGATAGGGAGATACCTCCATGACGAACGAAAGGTACGACTGAAATATCCAGCTGAAGAAAATACAAGACGTTGGCTGATACGTTTAACGGAAAGGCCTGTTTCCATTAATAACTGCCTTGCTTCACGTATTTGTATACACATGAGGTATTCCGATGGAGACATTCCAGAACAATTGGTAATTTCACACCATACTTGCAAGAAGATAGAGCATGGTCAAAAAAGTTATTCGTTTTCGAAAGGAAATTATCGTTGAAAACCAATATACAATGGGAGTAGAACATTTCTCTGACTGTGTCATGACAGAAACCGAACCTTCTTATTCAACATCTAGCAGCATAAATAATATGAAAGTACTTAAAGCTTGCCACCAGTCAATAGATTCAGGATTGAAAGTTACAATTTAAATATATAAGGAGTTTTAACAATACGGATGAGTTTGGTTACTAGTTTAGATTACATGTCATTTGAAAAAATGATAAATACAGCTGAAGCCGCCGGCTGCGAAGTTTTAGAATTTGCAACTGGTAATTGGTCTGAGGCACCGCATCTTAATGTAGATGAACTGCTTAACAGCTCCATTCAAAGAGAGCGCTTTCTAGATGAGTTAAAAAAACGTGGATTAAAAATGGAAGCTCTAAATTGTTCTGGCAATCAATTAGCTCCAAACGATAGTGGGAGACACCACCAGCTAGGTGTAGAAAAAAATTCCGTCTTGCAGAACTTCTATGCATAAGTACTATAATAATGATGTTAGGGCTTCCTAGAGGAGGTCCTGGTGAAACAACGCCCAATTGGATCACAACCAGCTTGCCTCCCATCAACTCCGAAATCTTAAACTGGCAATGGGAAGAAGTGGCGCTTCCCTATTGGGAAAAGACTGTTCAAGAGGCAAAGAACCATGGAATTGAAAAAATCGCATTGGAAAACCATGGCTCTCAGCTCGTTTATAACAGAGAAACATTAATGCGTTTAAGAGATCACGTAGGTGAAATGGTTGGAATGAATTTTGATCCAAGCCACCTATTCTGGATGGGAGGAGACCCCATCATGGCTGTACGTTCTTTAGGAAATGCCATCTATCATGTTCATGCCAAAGACACGCGACTTGAAAAGGGCATTTTAGAAACGGAAGGCTCTCTTGATACGAAATCGGTTCATTCCTTTTCGAATAGATCATGGAATTTTGCAGCAATAGGATATGCCACGATGTGATATGGTGGAAAGAATTTTTTACCGTTCTCCGGATGAATGGTTATGACGGTCCTGTCAGCCTGGAGTTAGAAGACTACACGATGGACCCGCTGACTGCTTTTCATAAATCAACGAATGTACTAAAAGAACTTCTTTGAACACATTTTCATACTTTGCTGGAAGGTTTATCTGGAAATCTTATAATAACTATTTATAATGGGCAAAAAGCGGGTCAATGGAGCTGTCCCATAAGTCAGTCTCAACAAATGGTTTTCATAACCTAAACTAATCTTTTGAGACAGCCTCATTGGTCACCCATAAGAGTAATTTTCTTAATCTGATTTTGTTTTCACAGGTTGAAGTAGTGCGATGAACTGTTTAACTTCCCTCCTATAAAAAAAGTTAAATTACACCCACCCGCGAAAAAGGGCAGCCTCCGCCATTTTTCTTGTTCCTGCAATATAGGAAGCTGTTCGCATGTCTGTTTTATAACGAGAGGATGTCTCATATACTTGATGAAATGACTGAACCATTTTGCGGTGGAGGTTCTGCTCAACCTCTTCTTCGGACCAATAATATCCCTGGTTATTCTGCACCCATTCAAAGTAGGAAACAATTACACCACCGGAACTTGCCAAAACATCAGGAATTAACAGAACATCTTTTTCGGTTAAAATGTCAGTGGCTTCCGGAGTGGTCGGACCATTAGCCGCTTCAACTACTACTCTTGCTTGAATACGGTCTGCATTACGGGCAGTGATTTGATTAGAAATAGCTGCTGGAATAAGTATATCGCATTCTTTTTCCAGTAATTCTTCGTTCGTAATTGTGTTTTTAAATTGGTTCGTCACCATTCCAAAGCTGTCTCTTCGATCACTCAGTTCTGGAATCGATAGACCGTCTGGATTATATAAAGCCCCTAGAACATCACTAATTCCGACTACTGCTGCTCCCTTGTCATATAAAAACTAAAACTTTGCTATGTAACTGCCGGCGTTTCCAAAGCCTTGTATGATGACGCGAGAATTTTCAATCTTTGTATTTAAAACGTTTACTGCTTCATCGATACACATGAGTACTCCTTTGGCCGTTGCCGTTTCTCGGCCGTGAGAGCCGCCGAGCATGAGGGGTTTTCCCGTTATAAAGCCGGGAGAATCAAACTCACGGATACGGCTGTACTCATCCATCATCCAGGCCATAATTTGAGAGTTAGTATACATGTCTGGGGCGGGGATGTCTTTTGTCGGGCCGACAATTTGGCTGATCATCCGGACATACCCGCGACTTAATTGTTCTAGTTCTCTAAATGACATTTGCCGGGGATCACAAATAATTCCTCCCTTTCCTCCTCCATATGGCAGGTCAGCAATACCGCATTTTAGGCTCATCCAGAGGGAGAGCGATTTCACTTCTTCTTCGGATACAGAGGGATGAAAACGAACGCCGCCTTTTGTCGGGCCAACTGCGTCGTTATGCTGAGAGCGAAATCCTGTAAAGACTTGAGTTTTGCCGTTATCCATTCGTACTGGAATACGAACTGTAATTACCCTGATCGGTTCCTTTAGCAATTCAAACATCTCTTGTGGGTAACCAAGTTTATCGATTGCTGTTTCTAAACGTGCTTGTGTGGTCTGAAACGAAGATAATGAAGATGATTTACCACTAGTAACAGTCATTACTGCTTCCTCCTTGAAAGAAAACTCAATATTTATTTATGAAGAGAATCAATTTCATAAGTGCTATTTTGATTAAAACGAACATGATATCGATTTTGCAGCGAAAGCGGCGACTCCTGCGGAAAGCGTCCGCCTGAAGCAGAAATCGAACGATAACGAGGAGATTTTATAAAAGTTCGTTTATAATGATATAGAAATGGATTATAAAATTCATTCAAGAATGTAACTCTATGAAAAAACGATTGGAAAACCATAAGTTTCCGATTTTGTTAGTTTTCCTCCAAAGTATAAGGTGTAATGCTATTTCCAAATTTAACACTGCCTTTTCTTCTTGGATCTGCGCCCCCTGTTATCGTTCCATTTTGCTTTAAAAGCATATGCAAACCACCAAAATACAGGCTGTTATTTAACACTTGAACTTTTGCATATTTTTTGGAAAAGGCAAACAGCTGCTCTTTACTGAGTGGCTCTTCAAATAAAAGCTCTCCATCTTTATAGAAGAATCGTTGATCATGTAAAATGTCCTGAATCGGCCTTTCTTTTTTAATGAGTTGAATAAGAAAGTGAGTTAAGATCATCGGAATTCGGTTGCCGCCTGAAGATCCTAAGGAAAGTACCATATCATTCTCTTCATTCCGAATAATGGCTGGTGAAATAAAACTGTGTGTTCTTTTTCCCGGTTCATAGCAATTAGGAGTAATGCCATCATCATTAAAGTTTCTTAATTGATTGTTTAAAAAGAATCCATTTATGTATTTGCCGCAGCCAAAAAAATCACTAATGGTATGAGTAGCAGCAATAACGGTTCCTTCGCTGTCCATAACAGAAAAATGAGTAGTGCTATTAAAATCATTAATATCTCCTTGTAAAGAAAAAGGAGTTGTCTGTAATTGATTGTTTATTCTCTCATAAAGGGAAGACATATTTTCTTCATCCAGCCAGCAATGAGAAGGAATGGATACAAAGTCAGGATCCCCTGAACATGCTTTATAATTTTCTGAAACGACAGCGACAATTCTGGCTAGATAATCCATGTAGTCTGTTTTGTTTAATTCATCTAGGTTAAAATAGTCTGCCATTTTTAAAATTTGCAATAAAACGGGACCAGATAATGGCGGAGGAGGCGAAAAAATAGATTGCTCATGAAAATAACCTTTAACTGGTTTACTAACTTTAACGCTGTAATTTTGCAAATCTTCTTCTGTTAGTTGTGGAGCAGCTTGGGTTAGTTCCGTTCCTAATCTTCCAATGTAAAACGATTCTTCTCCTTCTGTGCAAATAATACGAAGAGTAGATGCTAACTTTTTTTGGAAAAGAATATTACCTTTATTTATTGGCTTCCCATCCATATAAAAGTGTGTAAGTTCTTTTTTGTTTAGGTGTTCTGCTTTTCTTAGGTTGTTCTGAAAAATATCAAGAATAGGAAAGCCATTTTCAGCTAACTCCATAGCTGATTTCATAATTCTTTCAATAGACAAAGAAGCATAATTTTTCCGTAGTATTTCCATTCCTTTAACCAAACCGGGAACAGCAGCTTCAGAGGTGATTTTCTCTTTATATAGGGGAGCTTTGTCACGATAGTCGTAAACTACAGGTTCTTCCCAATTCTTTTTTAAGATCATCATTACGCCGCCTCCGCCAAGCCCTGAGGCGTACGGTTCTACTACTCCAAGAGTATAAGCTACACTAATTGCAGCATCTATAGCATTTCCACCACTTTTTAAAATGTCTATTCCCGCTTCTGTAGCCAATGGGTGAGCACTGCTAACAGCGTAGTCGTTTTTCATCGTTTTTCTCCTTTCCAGTTTTAATAAGAAAGAGGGAGACTGCTGTCCAACAGCCTCCAACTTTTTGTTTATTGTTTGGTTATATCAGGAGCATAAAACATTTCGTCTTGTCTCGGTCTGAAGTCAATTCCATCTGTTACCCCGAAGGCGTTATCTTGCAAGTAAAGGAATACATGTGGTCGTTCTTCTGCTACAATTTCTTGAATTTCTTTGAATTTTTCTTCACGAACATCTGGATCCATTTCAGAAGACGCTTCTTCTAACAAACGATCGACGTCCTCATTTTCATAATCTAATTCTCCTTCAGATCGCTCGGATCTGTATACGTCTAAGGCAACGTCGCCGTCAAATAAGGAATTTCCAAAGGCGGCAAAAAACATATCTTCATTTTCCCCGGCTCTGCGTGTTGCTAAGAAATCATTGAATTCCATGAAATCAACGTTAACGGTAATCCCTACTTCTCCAAGCATTGCAGCTACTGTTTCGCTCATGTCTTCTCCTTTTGTATACCGGCCGATAGGAGCATGAAGTGTTAGCTCTAAACCATCTTCATATCCTGCTTCTTCAAGAAGTTCTTTTGCTTTCTCTGGATCGTATAAAGAGGTGTTAAACAATTCTTTATTAGCTCCAAAGTTACCTGGAGTTACCCTTGTTCTTGTAGGCACACCGGCCCCGCCTAATACATGTTCCACTAAAGCTTCGTTGTCAATAGCCAGCTCAATAGCCTCCCGAACGAGCGGATCTGAAGTTGGATAATCTTCTGTATGACGGATTCCAAGCAAACCTACTCGTTGAGAAGGACCAGTAACAACAGAAGTACCTTCATTTCCATTGATACGTTCCCATTCGTTGTCAGGTACATCAAAAACAATATCGACACCGCCTGTCAGCAATTCACCAACAGCTGTAGATGTTTCAGGAATAACTTGGAAAACTAATTGTTCCCAATCCTCTACAGCACCTTCAAAATATTCATCATAACGAGAGAAGACAACTTGGCTGTCACGGTTCCACTCTTCAAACTGAAATGGTCCTGTTCCAATTGGTTCTTCAAGAAAATGGTCCCAGCCGTTTTCCTCAATATAATCCTTTGGAAGGATGCTAGAACCAATTCGGGAAAGACGGTTTAACAATACTGGTTCCGGTTCGTGCGTCACAATTTCAAATTCATGATCATCAATAATATTGATTTCATCTATTTGGTTATATTGGGCGTGCTCCGTTAAACTCTCATCTTTTATAACGCGTTCTAATGTATATTTCACATCTTCAGCAGTAAGTTCATCGCCATTATGAAATGTAACGCCTTCTTTTAATGTCATATTCCAAGTTAAATCATCTTTATTCTCATATTTATCCACTAAATCCGGTTCGATCTCGCCGGTTTCATCGTTTCTCATAAATAAATAATTGAACATATTTATGTGCATAGCTTCTGTTAGTGTATTGTTGTGATCATGAATATCAAATGTATCCATATCAACTCCTACAGCAATGGTTAGGGTATCATCATCCGATTGGGCTGAATTGGATGGTTGATTTTCTTGTTCTTCGGGTGAAAATTCTTGTTCAGACTCATCCCCAGAGCTTTGATTGGCAGTCACACAACCGCTTATCATAATGGTGAATAATAAGAAAATGAACATGAAAAATATTTTTTGTTTCATACAATCAGACCCCTTTTTTAATTATTTACTGGTGAGATTTCTTCGCTGTAATGGGTTTTTGCTTCTTCGGCAATCCAAGCGATAGTAAACGTCATAGCTGCCATCATAAGAAAACAAGCAATAAACACACCCATTACCTTTTTCATAAAAAGCATTTCCTTCTCTTATGTTGATAGATTTACAATCATTTGTCTCAAACCATTGACACATCTTAAAAATAAATCTTCCTTACGTATTGGATCACGATAAACTTTATTGATTTCAAGTTGAACGGATTCAACTCCTGTTCGAGCATTTGCGTAATGGGTAACTGTATTTGGATTAGCAGCTGGAAAATGATGATTCTGTTTGACACCTTGCATAGATGAAGAAACCAAGGCATTTTTAATGATACAAAGTGTGTCATCTTTCATTGTTTTGCCATAGCAAGTCCCCATGTCGATACTAAATGGCCTTTTTTCAGACGCCCCATGCAGATCGATTAAATATTTAATATTAAAACTATTAATCATATCAACGACTTTCTTTTTATATAAACCACCACCTTTCGTATAATTTGGATCTTCCTTACCTAATTTAGTAGCGTAAATAAGATGACAATCTGTAAATTGATGCAAAAGCAAAGCAATTGCTCCTGTGTAATTATCCTGTTCTTTAATAGAGTCATTTCTTTTATGTTTCGTAGCATGGGGAGCTGAAACCAAAATGGGTATACTTCCTGTTTCTGTATGAAAAGGTAGTCCTGCTTCCGTTGTTCCATGATAATTGTTGTTTGCAAATGTTTTTTCTAATTCCGCTGCCATAGAAGAATTCAGTGTTTGTGTTCTTTTCATGTTTTGCTCCTTTCTAATTAATGGATGCTTTATACACGTTTGTTTCTTCCATGCTTTTCGTTATTGGGAAATGGCAGGCTGTTTGTTGGTTATCTCCAATAGATAACAAAACTGGCGGCTTTTGTTTACAAATATCTTGAGCAACAGGGCAGCGCGTATGGAATTTACATCCTGAAGGCGGATCGATAGGATTGGGTAAATCCCCTAGTATCTCAGCCTCTTCTAGTTTATTTTCCGTTTGATAGTCTGGATCTGGAACTGGCACAGACGACAGAAGAGCTCTCGTGTATGGGTGAGCTGGTCTTTCAAAAATAATATCTTTTTTGCCGGTTTCTACTATCTCTCCCAAGTACATAACAGCAATACGATCACTAATATAATGAACAGACGGAAGGCCATGGCCGATAAACAAGTACGCCAAATGATATTTATCTTGCAATTCACGAAGCAGATTTAATATCTGAGCTTGGATTGAAACATCTAAAGCAGAGACAGGTTCATCACAAACTATCAATTTAGGTTTTAAAGCCAATGCTCTTGCAATAACAATACGTTGACGCTGCCCGCCGCTGAACTCATGCGCATAACGCTCTTTATAACTAATGTCGAGACCCACGATCGATAAAAGCTTTTCTACTTCCTCTATTAATTGCTTCCCTTTCACTATATTGAAAGACTTTAGCGGCTCTGCGATGATATCAAAAACAGTCATCCTTGGATTTAAGGAAGAAGAAGGATCCTGAAAGACCATTTGAAAACCTCTTCGCTTCTCTTTTAATTCTTTTTTAGAAAGAGAATAAATATCGGTGTTATCAAAAATAATTTTCCCTTCATCAGGAGGCAGCGCCCCCATGACAATATTTGCAAGAGTAGATTTACCGCATCCTGATTCCCCTACAATGCCAACGGTTTCTCCTTTATTAAGAGTTAAATTCACCCGATCTACTGCTTTTAAATACTGCTTTTTTTTCTTGAAGATCCCTTTAGATACATCAAAATATTTTTTAATTTCACTGATTTCTAATAGAGGAGAATTTTCAGAAGCCATTGGACCACCAACCTTTCTATCTTTCATATAATAAACAACGAACTTGACTTCCATCCTTGTGATCAATTAATGGAGGATGTTCCGTTTCACATCGATCAAATGCTTTAGGGCACCTGGGGTGAAATTTACATCCTTTTGGCAGATTAGATGGTGTAGGAACGGTGCCGCTGATGGCGTGTAATTTTTCACCCCATTGGTTGATCTTTGGAGTACTTTTTAATAGCCCTTCCGTATATGGATGTTTCGGCGCATGAAACAGCTGTTTAACATCACTTTTCTCTACAATTTCACCCCCGTACATAACCATGACACGATCAACCATTTCAGCAACGATACCAAGGTCATGTGTTATAAATAGAATAGCTGTATCTAATTCTTTTGTTAGATTTTTCATCAAACGTAGTATTTGTTTTTGAATAGTAACGTCGAGCGCTGTCGTTGGTTCGTCTGCAATTAATAATCGAGGGCGGGAGGAAAGAGCCATAGCGATCATCACTCGTTGACGCATGCCTCCGCTTAATTCATGCGGATACGAAGCGAAAACTTTATCCGGATTGGGAATTCGAACTTTTTCGAGCCATTCAAATGCAATTTCCTTTGCTTTCTTCTTATTTGTCTTTTGTTGAACTTTTATCGTTTCAATTAATTGAAATCCTATGGAGAAAACAGGATTTAAAGCTGTCAATGGTTCTTGAAAAACCATCGACATATCATTTCTTCTAATCTTCTGATATTTTTTATGCGTTAGTGAAGTTAAGTCCTGGTTATCAAATATAATATTGCCATTGACGATTTTTCCGGGATCCTCAATAAGACCCATAATAGACATGGAGGTTACGCTTTTGCCAGAACCGGATTCGCCAACTAAGGCAACGATTTCCCCTTTATTTAACGAAAAAGAAATATCATTAATAGAAGGGATGACTCCGTTTTCTGTAAAAAAGTGCGTCTGCAGGTGTTCTACTTCTAACAGTGTTTGATCATTTGCCATTGGATTATCCACCTTTCCGTCCTATATTCGTTTTTGGATCCAGTACATCACGAAGCCAATCTCCAAGAAAAATAATTCCCAAGGTGGTTATCGTAATCGCAATTCCAGGAAATGTTGCCACCCACCAGCTATCAGCTAAATAATCCCGACCGGTACTAAGCATACTTCCCCAGGAGATTTGCGGAGGTTGTATTCCCATTCCTAAAAAACTAAGGGCAGCTTCAGAAATAATCGTCGTAGCAACACTTAAAGTAGAAATAACAATAAAAGAAGAAAATATATTAGGCGCTAAATGACGATACATAATCGTTTTGTCATTGACCCCCATCATGTTTGCCGCTTTTACAAAATCCCTTTCCTTAACAGATAGAACTTCCCCTCTTACAATACGGGCGTAATTGACCCAATTTGTTATACCTAGTACAAGGATCAAAGTAAGCATGCCAGGACCAACAATTCCGAGAATGACTAGTGTCATGAGGATGCTTGGTATTGCTAAAAAAGCATCTACAAACCGCATAATGACATTATCTATAAAACCTCCATAATATCCTGCCACAATACCAGCCACCAGACCGATTGCGCCGGCAATTAACACTGCAGTTATGCCAACAAGCAAAGACACTTGTGCACCATAGACAATCCTGCTAAAAATGTCTCTTCCTAGGTTGTCTGTGCCTAAAATATGATCCGTTGATCCACCTTCCATCCAAAAAGGAGGCTGCAGCATAGAAGCCAGGTTATTTTCTGATGGGTTATGGGGTGCAATCCACGGAGCAAACACAGCTACTAAAAAAACACTAAGAACAATAAACAGCCCAACTGTCCCTGTTTTGCTTTGCATCAACAGCTTAATCCACCTTCTAAATGAAGACTGGCTCTTACGTTTGGATGGGCTGGCAATAGTTTCTGGTTGCTTATTCTTGATAGGTAAACCCATATCACCTTACCTCCTTACTTATAATCAATTCTTGGGTCGAGGACTTTATATAAAATGTCAGCAATAAAATTCATCAATATAACGATAATGGCAATGATGAAGACGGATGCTTGCACAATAGCCATATCTCTGGCATGAATAGCTTGAATTAATAATTGCCCAAGACCTGGCCAGGCAAAAATCATTTCTGTTACTAAAGCACCGCCAATCAAAGCGTTTGTCTGCATTGCTGTAATGGTAACCACAGGAATCAGAGAATTCCGAAAAGCGTGAAAATAAACAATTGAAAACCGATTAATTCCATTGCTTTTAGCAGTACGTATATAGTCCTGATTTAGCGTTTCTAACATGCTCGAACGTGTTAAACGTGCAATTTGAGCTGCTATCCCTGTTCCTAAAGTGATGGCAGGCAATACTAAATGCGCGTAACTACCTGTTCCTGAGACGGGCAAAATTTGCAAGTTAACTGCAAAAATCAAAATAAGCATGATACCCAGCCAGAAGTTTGGCATCGCCTGGCCTAATACAGTGCCGCCAGTTATGAACACATCTGTGATAGAGTTTCGTTTAAGAGCTGACCATACCCCGAGTGGAATAGCAATACCAATAGCTACAATCATAGATGCAACAGCTAACTCAATCGTAGCGGGCAGACGTTCTAAGACTAAACCCAAGGCTGGTTGATTATATCGAAATGAGTCGCCAAAATCCCCCTGAATGACATTCGATATGTAAGTGAAAAATTGAATATAGAACGGCTGATCCAGGTTTAATGCAGCTCTCATGCGGGCAATGTCTTCTTCAGTAGCATTCTCAGGCAGCATGAGCAGAACGGGATCACCAGCAAGATAAACCAGGCAATAAACAATAAATACAATGATAAACATAACAGGGAGCAGCTGAATTATTCTTCGCCTAATGTAATTGCTCAATCAAGACCCCTCCTTATAGAAATGTAGTTTTCATTTTATAATAAAAATTACAAAAATTACAGAAGCTTTATTATTTAGATGAAACAGTTTCTTTTAATACCTTTTTATGATGTAGAAAATCAAGTGCGAATTGAGATAAAAGCGCTGTCCCATAAGGCATAGCCGTCTCATCAATATCAAATAACGGGTGATGGTGAGAATACATCGTTTCTTTGTTTTTAGGACGGACTCCCAACCTAAAAAACAAACTAGGAACTTTTTTAGTATAATATGAAAAGTCTTCCCCACCCATTGACGGAGGAACGACGGATAATTTATCTTCTCCTAAAATATTTGCAGCGGTCGATTTAAAAATAGTAATCATTGCTTCATCATTATCTACAGAAGGATACCCTCTTTCATAATCAAATTGGTAGTCTGCTCCAAATGCTTGGCATATCCCTGAAATAATTCGTTCCATTTCTTCTTTTACATTCACTTGCACCTCTTTTTTAAATGTTCGGACAGTACCCACCAAGGAAACGGAAGGGGCTATGACGTTTCTAGCGGATCCACCGCTGATTTTCCCTATTGATATAACGGCGTTTTCCAGTGGATTAATTTTTCTACTGACAATATGCTGGATCGAAGAAATCAGCTCAGCCGCTACGGCCACAGAGTCGACAGTTACATGGGGATGAGCGGCATGGCCGCCTTTGCCTATCACTTTTATAACAAATCGATCAGAATTAGCTGTACTAGAATTAGGGCATACAGATATTTCACCAGTAGGCAAAGTTGGTTGAACATGTAAAGCAGCAGCAGCGTCTACACCATGGATATTAAGCACATCCTCTTCAATCATTTTTTTGGCGCCGCTTAATCCTTCTTCAGCCGGTTGAAAGATTACCTGGATATTTCCTGTTTCTATTTCCATATCTTTTAATATTTTCACAGCCCCAAGCATCATAGCAGTATGAGCGTCATGGCCGCATAAATGGGCTACATTATTAATCTTTGAGGCATACTCTACTGTTTTTTCATCTTGAATAGGCAATGCGTCTATATCTGCTCTTAACATAACGGTCGGTCCAGGTCTTTTTCCTCTTAGAAAAACCATCAAGCCAGTTCCAACCATTTTTGTAATTTCTGTAATTCCAAACTCTTTCAGCCTTTCTTTAATAAAGTCACTCGTATTAAATTCTTCAAATCCCAGTTCCGGGTATTGATGTAGATGGCGTCTCCATTTAGATAATTCATCTTGTAGATTCATAGCTTTGGCAAGTAGTGTGCTCATGGTTTCAGCTCCTTATTGTTATCTGCGATAGTATTATTGCAATATCCATGCCAAATGTAATTTATTTATATAAAATAAACAGAGAACCCTTGCGTTATAGTTAAAAATAAAAAATAAAAAGATACATCTCTGAATGCAAATCAAAAAATTAATTGGTTTAATTGGTTAAATAAAACTCACATTAACCAATTAAATTTGGTTTTTTTGTTGAATTTTTATTGCTTTCTATTCATTTTTTTTATAAAATTCGAACTAATTAAAAGAGGGGGAGCAAAATATGAGCATGAATAAAAATTTAACGATTGTTTCTCTTTATAAAAATACAATGCTTTCCTTTCATGAAGAAGTGACCAACATGTTTGGCAAAGACATAACAACCAGCCTTTATTGTTTTGAGGATGAAACAATTTATGAGGGAATTGAGGGGGACTTACTATTAATTCCTAATTATAAGGTGTTTGAAAAAGTCCGTCGTTATATAAAAAATGTAAATGCTGCTGTTATTATCGCCAAAAGAACGTTAAGTGAGACCGGGCTGAAAAAGATAAAGAATTTACGTAAAGGAACAAATGCCATTTTATATAACGCAACTCTTGAGATGTCACTAGAGACCATTTCTACCATTCATCAAC
The DNA here is from genome assembly GCF_002886255.1 of Alteribacillus bidgolensis. Classification (NCBI taxonomy): domain Bacteria; kingdom Bacillati; phylum Bacillota; class Bacilli; order Caryophanales; family Bacillaceae; genus Alteribacillus; species Alteribacillus bidgolensis. Next base: position 3,933,748 of record NZ_KZ614149.1, on the reverse strand, counting down.
TTGATGTAAGACAGATTAATCTAATTCCCGCCTATAAAGGAATGAGTCCGTTTCCAGACGTTGATTTGATCATCAGCCCTAATGAAGAACCAGACCCGAACCTGGAAAATAAAGAAATCATTAATATTGGAAACCGAATTTTGGACATGACAACTTATATGGATATTATCGCAAAATTGGACATAGACCACCATAAATTTGAAGGGAAGATTAAACGGCATTTTTCTAATATCATACCGATTAGTTATGGGCTAGAGAGAATATTAGATAAAAAGGATTATCTCGAAAATCAATTAGATTTATTTCTTCAGATCGTACAAAACGGAATTATAGCTGTTAATTCTTCCGGCATCGTTACTACCTATAATGACGCCGCTGAGCAGCTGATTAATCGTAAAGCAGAAGAAGTAATTGGCCACCACTTCCAGGATGTTCTTCCAAATATCCAATTTGGAACCATTTTAACGGAGGAACAGGACACAGTTGAAGAAATCATGCAAATTGGCCAAACGTCTACGGTACTAACAATGAACGCTATAAAAGTAGACGAAGAAACAACCGGAGCTATCGCTACTCTTGTACCGTTTCAGGAAACAGAAAAACGACAGCACCGACTGCGTACGAAAGTAGCGGGCAAAGGGTTTGCTGCAAAGTATCATTTTTTCAATATACTCGGAAATTCTCCATCCATAATAAAAACGAAAGATATCGCACAAAGAATGTCTCATTCGGACGCTTCTTTATTAATTAAAGGAGAAAGCGGGACAGGAAAAGAATTGTTTGCTCAAGCCATTCATAACCACTCACCTAGAAGACAGTATTCATTTGTAGCATTTAACTGTGCAGCACTCCCAGAACAATTACTAGAAAGCGAATTATTTGGATATGTAGAAGGAGCATTTACAGGAGCTAAAAAGGGCGGCAAGCCGGGATTGTTTGAACAAGCACATTTAGGAACGATATTCTTAGATGAAATTGGTGAAATGCCAATGGCCCTGCAATCAAGATTATTAAGGGTACTTCAGGAAAAAGAGGTCATGAGAGTAGGCGGAGACTCCATTATCCCAATAGATATACGAGTCATTGCTGCTACTAATAGAAATTTAAAAAATGAGGTATTAAGAGGGACCTTCCGTAAAGATTTGTACTTTCGATTAAACGTATTACCATTAGATATACCGCCTCTTCGCGAAAGAAAGGAAGACATTCTTCCTCTGTTCTCTTTTTTTACGCAAGGACATGATTTTACATTAAGTGAAGAAGCATCTAATTTTTTAATAAATCATAAGTGGGAAGGAAATATTAGAGAATTAGAAAATTGCGCTAATTATATTATGAACTTCGGAAAGAATTTTATCGAATGCAAAGACTTACCCATTTACAAAGAATGGATAGATTCAGTTGAAGAACCTGCTGCGCCAGTTGAAAATAACATGGAACCAAAACAATTCGGAGAAAAAATATATTTTATTTTAGAGGTGCTTTATCAAGCATATCTTCGTAAAGAAAGAATGGGAAGGAAAAAAATAGCTGAAAAAGCTTTTACAAATCATCTTTTTATTTCAGAACAGGAATTGAGAAATCACCTTAAAAAAATGGAAGAAGATCATTTAGTTGAAGTTGGAAAAGGCAGAGCCGGAACCACCATAACTAAAAAAGGGATCCAAGCAATAAAGGAATGAAAAGTGTTTCCAAGGTGAAGTGATATGGTTTGGTTCCTTGTTTCTATAAGTTTTTTCTCAACAAATAAAAAAATCACTTGCCGATTGCGATCTTTTAAATAGCTCATATCCGGACATCGTCTTCCCTCTGACAACCAATCATTCCATTCCTTTAATAATTCATCTGTACGCTGATTATTTGAATTTCGTTTAAAAAGCATTATTCTGGTATAGGCATAGCATGCAACTAGATAGATAAAGTGCAAATAAAAACATCCACTCATTAATTCGGAGAGGGTGGATGTAATGTATTCTCAGGAATAAATAGTAATTTCATTATTATTATCTTCCATATTATTCAATATTTTTAAGTGCTTTATTTCGTACAAAATCAAGGTGACGATACATGCTAGTATAAGCCTCTATAGGATCTCTTTTCTTTAATGCATGGTAGATGTCAATATGATATTTCACTGTTTTTTCTAATTCCCTATCTTCCAAAGGAATTTCATCTAATACTTTGTCATGAAAGTTTTGTAATGGATCAATTATCCCTTCAAATAGGGGATTTTGAGCACTATGAGCGATTATTTTATGAAATTGTTTATCAACTTTTGAAGAATCGTCAGTTGGCAAGGATTTCATTTCTTCTATCGTTCCCCATAATTTTTCAAGCTCTTGTTCCGTAATTTTCTCTGCCGCTAATGTAACTAAACCAAGTTCCAAAGCTATTCTTATCTCAATAATAGAGCGCACGTCACCAGCAGACAAAGCTAACATCATCGCAAAAGGCTGACTGCCTATTTTATCAGAAAAAAACGTGCCGTTACGAGTTCCACGATTAACAATTCCTAAAACTTCCAATGAAGTTAAAGCTTCACGAATGACCGGCCTGCTAACATTACAAATCTCCATAAGTTCTAGTTCTGTTGGGATTTTGTCCCCAGGTTTAAGTTTTTCTGTGACAAGCAAATTTATAATTTCATCTATCACTTGTTTTGAAAGGGATTTTCGACTAAGAGATTTCATATCCATCATCATCTCTTTATTAGTCATATCCTTTCCTCCTAACATTCCAAGTTGTTTTTTTAATAAAATAGTTGTGTCATGGCTTTTCTAAGGCAATTTCATTCCATCAAAACGACATGTTTCCCTCTACGTATAACACAAAAAAAGCTGCAGAAACTCAAAAATCTGAATGTGGTTAATATATGTTATAGATTCTCACTATAAACAATTGGATTGTTACAATGTAGACGCACCATTTCAAACAAGGGCTTCATTAGTTAGTATTGTATGAATGCCGTAGTTGTTTTTATACTGTATATCAACTTCCTTACAATGTAAACAAGGGGAGTACGCTGGTAATTTCCTTCCCATTACGACTCCCTTATCCCTCTCATTCAGATTTCTGCCACTTGTTAACTGCATACCCCAATAATTTTAACTTCCATTATATCATTCTACGATTCAATTTGCTCGGATTTATTTTTTAACCAATGACAACTGCAGCAACTAAAAGGGCTTTAGGTTACAGGAGCTGGATTAAATAAGCTGAGATCGTTGTGGATACCCCAATAATCCGCCCATGTATGCTTGCGGCCGCTGGCTACGTCTATGATGTAATTAAATATTTCCCAGCCCACTTCTTCAATAGTTGCCTCACCTGTGGCAATGGTACCTGCATTTACATCAATTAAGTCATGCCATTGCTCGGTTAATGCGTTTCTAGTTGATACTTTAACCACAGGAGCCATGGACAAACTATAAGGAGTTCCTCGTCCAGTCGTAAATACCTGTAGATGCATACCTGACGCTAATTGCAGTGTTCCGCAAACAAAATCACTAGCTGGCGTTGCTGCGAAATTCAACCCTTTCTTCGTCGCTCTCTGTCCTGGGGATAATACGTCCACAATGGGACTGTTTCCGGATTTAGCGATGGATCCAAGAGATTTTTCTACAACATTTGTAAGGCCGCCTAACTTATTTCCGGGGGATGGGTTAGCGCTTCTATCTGCTTCTCCTTTTTGTAAATAATTATCGTACCATCTCATCTCCTCTATCAGAGCCTTCCCAACGTTCTCATTTACCGCTCTTGGAGTTAACAAGTGGATGGCATCCCGGACTTCTGTCACTTCAGAAAATAAAACGGTGGCACCTGCACGCACCAAGAGATCTGCAGCATATCCCAATGCTGGATTTGCTGTTACTCCTGAAAATGCGTCACTTCCTCCGCACTGCATTCCAATGACTAAATCTGAAACAGGGCAAGTGACCCGTTCACGTTTATTTAATCTAGCAAGTCTTTCATCAGCCATTTCCATAATAGATTTAATCATATTTGAAAAGCCAATTTGATCCTGCAAGGATACAATATCTTCCGTACTTCCATCAGGGGTTAACCTGGTCGGAACAAGTTTTTCACACCCTAATCCAACTACTAGGACTTCCCCGCCAAAGTTAGGATGAATGGCCATATTTTGAACGGTTCGAATCGGAATTTCAGCTTCGGGTGCATTTATAGCAACTCCGCATCCATAATTATGATTTAGGGGAACGACATCATCAACATTCGGATATTTCGGAAGTATTTCTTCTTTAATTCGTTTTACAGCAAAATCTAATACACCGGCCACGCATTGAACACTTGTGGTAATGCCTAATACATTTTTGGTTCCAGCTGTACCATCTTCATTACGATACCCTTCAAAAGTATAACCTTCAAGCGGTTCGGCTGGTTCCGGCACTTTATTAGCAATTGGCAGGTCATCTAATTGGGGCGGAGTGTTCATAACGACTAAAGATTCCTTCACCCAGCTGCCTTCTTCTATTGTACTATGAGCAAATCCAATCACTTCACCGTATCGTACAATAGGTTCATCTTTTTCCAGATTTGTTAAAGCAACTTTATGTCCTTCCGGTACACGCTCGGTTAATGTAAGGCCGCAAGGAAAAAGTGTACCTTCCGACAACCCGCCAGCATTAACAATTATAGCGACATTGTCTTTGTCATTTAGTTTAATATACCGGGGGCTGTTTGTATTTTCCAACATCGGATCACCCTCCTTTTGTCATTATCCATCCTTACCTGCAGGAGCTATCACTAGGTCTAGTGAGACAGCTGCTTCTACCAAACATTGTTTTTTAAAAGGGGAAATAGAAATCCTTTTATCTCACGAGACACGGACGTTTATTATCAAATGTCCAGTTCGGAATAAGGTATTGCATTGCGACGGAGTCATCTCTTGCTCCAAGCCCTTCCTTCTTATACACGTTATGAGCAGCTTCGATTTGCTCCATATCTACTTCAACGCCAAGACCAGGTTTTTCCGGCACTTTAATTTTACCGTCTTCAATTTTTAATGGCTCTTTGGTTAAGCGCTGGCCGTCCTGCCAAATCCAGTGAGTGTCAATAGCAGTGATGTCTCCAGGTGCCGCAGCAGCGACGTGTGTAAACATCGCAAGTGAAATGTCAAAGTGATTATTAGAATGAGATCCCCATGTTAGTCCCCAATCATTACACATTTGAGCAACACGAACGGAACCTTCCATGGTCCAAAAGTGCGGGTCAGCCAGTGGTATGTCTACAGCCTGCAGTTGCACGGCATGTCCCATTTGGCGCCAATCGGTCGCAATCATGTTGGTTGCTGTTGGCAGGCCGGTTGCTTTTCTAAATTCATTCATTACTTCACGAGCAGAAAAACCATTTTCTGCTCCGCACGGGTCTTCTGCGTATGCCAACACGTTGTGCTGGTCTTTACAAAGTTTAATTGCTTCTTCTAAAGACCATGCACCATTTGGATCTAAGGTGATGCGTGCATCAGGAAATCTTTCAGATAACGCAGTCACTGCTTCGATTTCTTCTTTTCCGCGAAGTACTCCACCTTTGAGCTTGAAATCACGGAACCCGTAACGATCATACGCAGCTTCAGCCAATCGAACAACAGCTTCAGGAGTTAAGGCCTCTTCATGCCGCAGACGGAACCAATCATTATCTGCGTTTAGGTCACTTACATACGGTAAATCCGTTTTGTTACGATCGCCGATATAGAACAAATAACCAAGCGTTTCCACTTCCGATCTCTCTTGACCGTTACCAAGCAGTGCAGCAACAGGAACGTTGAGATATTTTCCAAGTAGATCCAACAATGCAGCCTCCAATGCAGTGACTGCATGAATCGTGATTCGCAAATCAAAGGTCTGGTATCCACGCCCTGAAGCATCACGGTTTGCAAATGCTTCTCTTACCTTTTTTAGAATGTTTTTATAGTTACCGATTGATTCGCCCACTAACAATGCTTTTGCATCCTCTAATGTTTTTCGGATGCCTTCACCACCAGGAACCTCACCAACCCCAATGTTCCCGCTGTTATCCTTTAAAATAACAACATTTCTTGTGAAAAACGGGCCATGAGCACCGCTTAAATTAAGCAGCATGCTATCATTTCCGGCGACTGTATAAACAGAAAGATCAACTAGTGTTGGTGTTTCGTTCTTTGTTTTCATATGAGATTGCATAACTAACCTCTCCTACTTTATATTCGCTATTTTTTGGAATCACATGGTTTTAGGATACGTTTTGTTCAGCCGCCTTTTTCGTTCTGCGACTGTCGATAATGGCATAAGTTACAGATCCGATAATCAAGATCCACAAAACTATGGCAATAGGTCCTTTTGTGAAAAAGATTGTTAAGTCGCCGCCGCTTCCTTTTAAGCTATCAACAAAATATTTTTCTGCTTCCGTTCCTAATATAAAACCAATTAAGAAAGACGGAATCTGGACACCGATTTTAGGGAAAATGTAACCTAATAAACCAAATAACAAAAGGGTCCAAACATCAAACATAACACCGTTGTTGATAGCATAGGACCCAACAACACAAGCTACAACGATAATCGGAAAAATGATATACTTTGGGATGAACACGATTTTCGCAAAGTATTTGATGGAGAAAAACATCAAAATAAACATAACGATATTTGCAATAACCAGCGCGAAAACAATCCCACTCCATAGATCTTGGTTGGACGTAATAAATAGTGGCCCAATTTCAATTCCCTGTAATAAAAATGCTCCTATCAAGATAGCTGTCGTACTGTCTCCAGGTATCCCTAAAGAAAGAAGCGGAATCAAGGCCCCGCCAATCAAACCATTATTCGCAGACTCACTAGATACCAGTCCTTCCGGTTCTCCTGTTCCAAGCTTCTCTGGGTTTTTGGAGAAGTTTTTGGTTTGAGAATAAGCTGTGATAGAAGCCGCACTTCCACCTACTCCCGGCAGCATCCCTACAAAAGTTCCGATAATAGAAGAACGAAGAACATTGATTTTTTGATTTTTAAAAAGTTTAAAACTAAATCGAGTATTCTTGTTTCCTTTATGAAGGTCAATCTTCTGATGAGAAGCTGCTTTCATCCCTTCTTCTGACTCTTGTAAGATTTGTCCGATTGCAAATAAACCAATCAACACGGGCAAAAGAGAAAAACCGTAGACCAATTGATCTTCTAAGCCTGGGGGCACAAGCCGCATTTGATTATTATCGGTAAATGTACCTATAAGACTGATAAACATACCAAGAAGTCCACTGAAAATTCCGCCGAGTAAGCTTCCTTTTGATATCGAAGCAATAACTGTTAAAGCAAACACAATAATTAAGAATTTTTCCACCGAAGAGAAATCAATTGCTACAGAAGCTAGTACCGGGGCAAAGAAATATAAAATAGTTAAACTGAAAAAACCACCTATAATTGAGGCTGTGATTCCTACTTTTAACGCTTTTTCCCCTTCTCCTTTTTTGGTCATCGGGTATCCGTCAAATGTTGTACATAAAGAGGAAGGAGTACCTGGAATATTTAATAAAACAGCGGGTACTAAACCACCACTAATTCCTCCAACGTACAAACCAATTAGTAGACCAATGGAGTCAATCATGTCCAGGGCATATGTAAGGGGCATAAAGATAGCAATGGCCATCGTAGCAGTCATCCCGGGTATGGCACCCATAACGATCCCTATAAAAACACCTAAAAAACAAAGTAAGACAGACAACGGGGTTAGTATTTCAAAGATTGACATTGGTGTCCCCCCTTTATGGCAAAGTAATATCAAACAACTGTCCAAACACATACCAAACAATGATTGTGGTAGCCAGCGAGTTTGATACGGAAATCATAATAGACTTTTTTCTTATATTTCCGATATATAAGAGTGTGACTAAAAACATAAAGAGAACACTAGCTGGTATAAAACCAATTATTTCAAGCGTTCCAGCATATACTATTAATAATACAGCGGTTCCAAAAAGCTTCACTTTATCATAATTATCTACAAAAAACGTAAAGCTAAAGCTTGTTAAGTTCCCATTTTTTACTCTTTTTATGATGTTCGTGATTAAAAGAACAATGCCTAAAATGATAAGAATACTTATAATAATTCTCGGGAAAAGGAGATGATAGTTGTTGTATGATAATTCAATAGTTAAGAGATCACTCACATCCCTCACCTTCCTCCTTTGAAAATGGAGGGACTGTCCCATTAGTCAATTCTCGGCCAACACAAGTGGAATATATTCGCTATCCGCGGGAGGTGTTAAGCTTCTCGTGAGCAAAATCGTTCACTGAGGAATCTTAACAGTACCGCCTTTCCCGCTATATCCCAGTTGCTGGATGACCCAATTAACCTTTTAAGACAGACCCATGTTCCAATAACTTATTTTGCGATTTCATTTAAGTCTGGTGCCTGTTCAATAACGGAACGAATTTTTTCTCTCTTTTCAAATAAATATTCTTCTGCTTCTTCTGCCGGCCTATGGTTAACAATGTAAGTGTTTGTGTTTAAATCCTCTTCGTAATCTGGGTTTTCTACAACTTCCTCTACTGCTTGATCTAGTGCAGCTGCAAAATTAGAATCTACGTCTTTTGGCATTAAGAAGAAAAATTCTTTGTCAAAAACAAACTCCTCGCCATCTACTGTAATTCCTTGCTCATTAAATGTAGGAACGTCAAAACCTTCTACTCTTTCACTAGCTGAAACACCCAAAAACTTCATTTTAATCTTGTCGTCTACCCCATCTTCTGTGTATTGCTTATTCGCACCAATAGATCCATGGATTATGTCAGCATTTCCATCCCATAATGCTTGGTCTTTGTCCTCCTGAGATCCTGTTACGTAAGCGTGAATACGTTCGGATACTTCAGTACCAAATTCCTGTTCTACCCATAAATAATAAGCGTCAAATGTAACTTCTGATACACCGCCGGCCTCAACTGCTACTGTGATGGTTTCATCTGGATTTTCTTCTAGCCATTCAGCAGACTCAGCCATCGTTTCATATGGAGCATCAGCACTTGTTAAAAATGCGTTCCCTGGATTTATGGATACCATTGGCCCAATTGTCCAGTTTTCAAGTTCATCTTTTTCGTCAAAGCTTCCATATTCTACACCTAAATAAGCCATGTCGTGGAAAAACATAATCGTACTGCCATCATCTTTTGCCTTACCCAATTCGTCAAATGCGCGGAGTGCACCTACAGCGTCTACTTTCATATTGGTATCTAAAACTTCTTCCGTATATCTGCTTACAGCATCAGCATTTTGATAGGTATCTCCGCCTGTTGAGGAAGAACCGATAAGGACTCGAATTCTATTTAAATCAACGCTGGCTTCTTCACCGCCATCTTGTTCATTGGCTTGTGATGATTGTCCACCTCCAGAAGATTCTTCAGAACCAGATCCGCATGCAGCCAGTATTGCACCTAGAAATGCGATTATTAACACCATCAATAATTTCTTCATGTCAACACCTCTTCTTTTTTTATTTTTTAAATGTTAACCCTTACATTTTTTCAAAAATTATGAAACGTATATTGAAAAATGATTCAAAAAAACGCTTTCATAAAAGGTTTTTTCCCTTACATCTAATAATTTAAATGATAGGGGGAGTCCCCCCTTATTACTTAACAAACACTGTTTTAATAGAGGTAAAGAATTCTTTTGCCGCTTCCCCTTGTTCACGGGAATGAGAGCTTGATTGTTTCATCCCTCCAAATGGTGCCTGCAGTTCCACTCCAGCACTTTCAGCATTAATACGAACAAGACCGGCGTCCATTTCGTTAATAAAGGAAAGCATCTTTTGAATGTTTGTAGTGAAAATAGACGCACTTAACCCGTACTCTACGTCATTTGCAAGTTCTAAAGCTGCTTCAACGGTATCCACTTTCATAAGAGCGAGAACTGGACCAAAGATTTCTTCTTGAGCAATAGAAGCTTCTGATTTGATATCTTCAAATACAGTTGGTTCCACGAAATAACCTTTATTATGTTCTTCACCAGATAATCTATCACCGCCGCAAAGAAGAGTGCCTTCTTCTTTTCCTTTTTCAATGTAGGAAAGTACTGTATTTAGCTGAGATTCGCTTGCGCTTGGCCCCATCCAGATACCATCGTTTAATCCGTTGCCTACACTAATTTCTTTCACTTTAGCAACAAGCTTTTCTTTAAACTTATCATACACGTCGCTTTGTACGATTACACGGCTTGTTGCTGTGCATTTTTGGCCAGTGGAACGAAGTCCGCCGCTGATGGTTGCTTCAACAGCAAGGTCAATGTCAGCATCATTTGCGACAATAACAGGGTTTTTACCGCCCATTTCGAGCTGATACTTTGCACCGCGTGCAAGAGCAGCCTGTCCAATTTGCTTACCTACTGTATTAGAACCAGTAAAGGTGATTCCATTCACATCAGGATGCTCTGCAAGACCTTGTCCAATGACAGATCCTGGGCCGGTAACCATATTTACAACACCAGCTGGAATTCCTGCTTCTGCAAAACATTCGAAGATCTTGGCACATGTTACAGCTGCCTCTGAAGCCGGTTTAAGAACTACCGTATTTCCATAAATCAAGGCAGGGGCTGTTTTCCATATTGGAATCGCCACTGGGAAGTTCCAAGGAGTGACAACACCAACGACTCCTAAAGGAGCTCTTGTTGTGAACATTAACGCATCACTATCAGTGGAAGGGATAACATCTCCAACTTTTCTCATACCTTCACCTGCATAGTAACGAAGAATAGCTACACCTCGAGCTGTTTCTCCTTTTGCTTCTGGGAAAGTTTTACCCATTTCCCTTGTCATGCATTCTGCAATGTCTTCTATACGACTTTCAAGAATGTCTGCTGCTTTAAATAGATATTGGCCTCTTGCAGCACCCGCTAAGTTGTTCCATTCTTTTTTTGCAGATTTTGCAGCTGCTACTGCTTGTTCAAGATCATCTCTCGAAGATTTTTGTACTTGTCCTACTACATCATCTGTATTGGCTGGGTTCGTATTTGTCAATACCTCGTTTGTGTTAGAAGCAACCCATTCTCCATTTATGTAGTTCAAGAATTTGTTGCTTGTTTCTGTTTGAACTGCCATGATAAATCCCTCCAAATATAGAATTAAATAGATACTTTATTTGATGGATATTTTTCAAGAGCACGAGTTAAAATTTGTTTCAATTCTTCATAATGCTCTTTTTCCACTGGTGTAACAGGTGGTCTTACCGTGTTTGTTACTGGAAGACCTACAATTTCCATTCCGGCTTTTATTAATGCTACCGCATATCCTTTTCTTTTTCTTCTAATACGATTGATTGGCAAAATAACATTTTCAAAGATTTCATTTACGGTCTGACTATCATCGTTAAGAAGGGCATCGTAAAACTTTCTTGAAATATGCGGAATGTAATTGGAAATCGCTGATGAATAGCATTTATATCCGAGTGAAAGATAAGCTGGCATCGTCACCTCTGCCATCGGCATACCATTTAGCCATCCAAGACGGGCACCAATTTCCTGAGTGAATTCAATGTTCATCTCCATGTTTCCAATACCATCTTTTAATCCAACAACCTGTGGGAAGTCTAGTAATCTTTTCAATGTTTCCAGCTGCAATACCGCATTTGCCCTTTGATAGAGAATAGCATTTAAGTCGGTGCTTGTTACGATGGCTCTGTAATATTCGTAAATTCCTTCTTGTTCGCCTTCGATTAAGTATGGCGGAAGTATCAAGTATCCATCAGCACCATATTTTTCTGAAATCTTTGCTTTTTCTAGTGCTTCTGTTAAATTCCCACCCACTCCGGTATAAAACGGCACTTTACCCTCAACAACAGAAGAGGCTAATTTAACCACGCTTTCGAATTCTTCATTGCTGAGATTATGAAATTCACCAGCACCGCAGGCAATAAAAATAGATTCTAAACCTTCATCAAGTAGAAATTCGATATTTACGGTTAATGCTTTTTCATCAATGTTTCCGTTTTCATCAAACGGCGAAACTGGAAATCCTGATATTCCTGTAGGAGACTGTCTGTTCGTCATTCTACTAAATCCTTTCCATCATTATATTTTGTTTGTTCTTTAGAGGAGGGATCAGTCTGTTTTAGTACCACTCAAAGTAAACTCTTACTTAATTCATCAATGTTTCCGCTTTCAAAGCCTTCATTTTTATAGTTTAGCCTTTACATTCAAACGAGCCTATCCTCTTTTTGATTGAATTGCAACAATTTTTTATTTGTTTGATAATTTAAATTGTAAGACAAATAAATATATAAGTCAATGTACTATTGTAAATTTATTTTTTTGTCTTACAAATAAATGCAGTCCTAGAGAAAAGGACAGTGGATCAAAAAAATCATAAACTAATCTTTCTTCTTTTTGTACAGTGTTCTGCCAAACATGCAGAATTATTTTAGATATTCCACTCGTTGCAGACGGTTTTTCATTTATGTGGTTTGATTTCCGGCTGTTTTGAAAAAAGGTATTTAAGTCACTAGTGCTGCATTAATTAAGACTGAATAGTCAAAATACATTGAATGTTTAAAAATTATGTGTTTTGGGTACAAAAAAATTTGGAAGAACTGGAAGTGCCAAGAGATCGCAACAATGCGTTTCAAACGGAAGTCTTTTCTCCGTATCAACGCCGCGAACAATGGCTAGGAGAAACAATCATTACGATGTATCAAAAAGGCGTGAGCACTTGAGAAATCGGTCATTTTATTGAAAAGATTCTTGGTCATTCTTATTCCGCCTCAACGATCAGCCGCATCACGGACGTCGTCGCTAAAGATATCGAACGTTGGCAGCAACGTCCGCTGCAAAAGCGATATTCCGTCCTGGACCTGAATGGAATGTATCTCAAACTACGCCGCGATGATGTCGCCAATGAAGTGGTCTATCTCGTCATCGGTGTGACGGAAGATGGCTATCGTGAAATTCTTGGCTTTTATGTGGGAGGTCAAGAGAGCTCTTTAGGCTGGAAAGAGATCCTCCGTGACCTAACACCCCTTGTTGTATAACCTTCTAATTTCCCATAAGTCGGTGAAAACCGACTTTGATATTGTACCCCTAACGTAGCACGAAAAAGAAACTGCCTGTATTCTACAATTACGACAGTTTCCATTCGACTAACTTTAGGGGGTTTTTTGTGTATCTGAAAAACGAAAGAAAGGATTTGTTTATACGGTTAAGCTTAAAAAACAAGCTATTGATTTGTATTATAAAGGCTTTGGAGGTACAGATATCGCAAAGGAGTTCAACATTTATAATAAAAAATTAGTAAATGAATGGGTGCGAAAATATAAAAAAGAAGGTTTTTCTAGTTTAGAAGCGCCGTGGCTTGGCACGTGGCGGAAACAAAGGCAGACTGCGTAAAAAGCCGTTAACGTTGGAAGAAGAAAATGAACGCTTAAAAATAGAAGTGGCGTATTTAAAAAAGCTCAACGCACAGAAAAGGGGGTGTTAACAAAAGACGAAGAATTTGCTTTTGTGTTGGAAAATGAAAAGAAATTCTCAATTACCATGTTAACGAATTATATTTTTGGTTCTCGTTCGGGATATTATAAATGGAAAAACGAACAGGAGTATCGTTTAAAACACCTACAAGACGAAGAACTTTATGATTTAATATCCAAGGTATTTGAACAATCAAAAGGAACCTATGGGAAGTGGCGCATTAAAGCAGCCCCCTTTACCGGGAGTATGGCATTGCCACAAGTGTATTGCCCGAACTATGAGGAAATATGGAATAACTTGTGTCATCCGGCAAAAGAAATACCGTCGTCCTTATCAGCCGCATGGGACGATAGACAACATATTAGATCGAGAATTTGAAGCAAGCAAACCGGGAGGGACATTACTTATATCAAGATTCACAAACCTTTTTCGAGGTGGATTTATTTGTGTGCAGTGAACGATTTATATAACCAAAAGATTGTAGCCTATGCGCTTCAGTATCACCAGGGGATGTCTTTTGTCTATAACGTTTTAGCCCAATTAAAAGAAAAAGGATTTGGAAAAGGAACCCTGCTGCACAGTGACCAGAGATTCCAATTCACAAATCCATCTTACATCAAGCATGTAGCTAATATGGGCATGACCCAATCCATGTCTTGCAGAAGCAACTGCTGGGACAACGCATGTATCGAATATTTCTTTGGGCATTTCAAGTGCAAACTGCCGTGTTTCGGTTCTCCACAAACCTTTGAAGAGATGCACGAGCCATTGACGCTTATTATAACGAAGAACGTATTCAAAATAAATACGGCATGAATCTAACCTGCTTTGGAATGTAAACTAGTCACTACCCGTGGGAAGAAGATCTTCTTTTAGTACAGCTAACGATAAATCTGTAAAAACCTCATCTCCAGGATGAACACAAACCTTTGAAATGGTTCCACTAACCCCTACCTGTATTTTTAATAACGTATCGTTAGATGTTTTAATAATAAATAAAGGTTCCCATTCATAAACAAATGAATCTTGACTCACAAAAACTTTCTCTACAATCCCATTTGTGATAGATTGGATAGTTCGATAACTTCTCACCAAAAAACCTCCTATATCCAACTTTAAAAATTTACTGCTTTCATTCATATGTTTTGTTAATGCCAACACGTTGCTTTTTCACCCTTCTCCACAACTGCTGCTCCCATTGACCTCTTCCTATTTTATATTTAAAATTCATTTACTTATTAAATTTTCTCATGCACGGTATCATAATCGTCAAGAATATCTTGGTTTGGTTCTTTATCTATTAAACTCACAACTACAATAGCAGCCATTCCAAAAACAAAGCCTGGAAGGATTTCATACAAGTCGAACAATCCTCCTTCGAATTGAGCCCAGAGTATCATGGTAACCCCGCCAACAACCATCCCAGCAAGGGCTCCCCACCTTGTCATCCGTCTCCAAAAGAGAGAAAAGATAATAACAGGCCCAAACGCTGCTCCAAAGCCGGCCCATGCATAACCAACCAAGTCAAGAATCGTGCTATCAGGGCTATAAGCCAGAAGTATCGCAATAAGAGCAATTCCTAATACTCCAAATCGACCTACCCATACTAATTCACGTTCCGTTGCCGAAGGCCTCAATAAACCCTTATAAAAATCCTCTGCTAAAGCACTAGAAGAAACGAGAAGCTGGGAGTCAATCGTACTCATGATAGCTGCTAAAATGGCTGCCAATAAAAATCCAGCTACCCATGGATTAAAAAGAATTTGTGTAAAAATAATAAATACGGTCTCTTCTGAACCCTCTGCAATCTCTGTCCCGGGTCCACCACCTGTAAAGTAAGCAATACCAATAAAACCTGTGAAGATTGCTCCTAAAAGACCGAGAACCATCCAAGTCATTCCGACAAGACGAGCTTTTGGAATTTCTTTTTCCGAACGAATCGCCATAAATCTTGTAATAATATGGGGTTGTCCAAAATAACCTAACCCCCATGCTAGTAATGAGATAATAGCAATAACATTCATGCCGGCAAATACATCTAAATGCGTAGGATCTACCTCACCAGCATATTGAACCGTTTGCTGCCAACCACCGATTTCACTAATCGCGATGACAGGAACAACAATTAAGGCTAGAAACATCAGGATCCCTTGAAAAAAATCCGTCCAACTAACGGCAAGAAATCCGCCAAGAAAGGTATATGAAATAATAATAACCGCTCCAACCCAAAGTGCATTTTCATATGGGAGTCCAAAGGACGATTCAAATAAACGAGCCCCGCCAACTAAACCGGAAGACGTATAAAAAGCAAAGAATATCAAAATAAAGATGGCAGAAACGATTCGTAAAACTTTTGTTCGATCACGAAAACGATTTTCGAGAAAATCAGGAATGGTAATGGAGTCATTCGCTGTTTCCGTATAGCGACGTAATGGACGAGCGACATACTGCCAATTCAAATAAGCACCAATGGCAAGTCCAATTGCAATCCAAATTTCACTCATTCCATACATAAAAATAGCACCAGGTAAACCAAGTAACAACCAACTACTCATATCGGATGCTCCCGCACTTAATGCAGCAACACCCCCGCCAAGTTTACGGCCCCCAAGGACATAATCTGATAGATTTGTAGTCAATCGGTAAAAGATAAAACCAATAAATAGCATTCCTATTAGATAAATGATAAATGTCAACAACGTAGGTATAGACACGTACTATTCCCCCTTCTTCTTTGTTGTAATATAGGATACTAAAGAAAATACAATAAGTAATGGCATTGGAATTAATAACCAAAACCACGTGGCGGCTGTAAGTGAATGTTCCATCATGTAACCCCCCTCTATTGTTTAGAAATTATTAAAATGCAATATCGGTGCCAAATCATCTAAACAAGATTTCTTAACATTTTTTACTTTCTCTTTATGTTCATGTTGAAACTATGTATTCTTTACCGCATATTTTTTTTCGTTATTACAGCAAAATTTTGCACTTTTTGAACTATTATTACAAATAACCACATAATTATGGTATGTTTAATTCATACGTAAAACGTTATATGGGGGGTTAGACGATGGAAAAAATTCAAAGCCTAACAAATGAACAACAACGTTTCATCGATCAATTTATGTTCGATCAAGTAGATCAAGGCATCCGAGTGATTGATTTAAATGAAACGCCCATCATTTATAACGAAAAAATGAAATCCATTGAATCGATGACTTTAGATGATTTATCTGACAAAAAAATTACGGATTTATTCCAATTTCACGATGAACGAGATAGCCGCTTGCTTCAAGCGATTCACCACGGGAAAACGACTAAAAATAAAAAACAAACTTATCTTAATTACAAAGGAGAAGAGATTACAACAGTTAATCATATTTTCCCTATTCATTACGACGGTAAAGTCATCGCAGCTGCGGAGATTGCAAAAGATGTGACCAAGATTGAACGCTTAATACGTGATAATCTCAATCGTCAAGGAAATACTCGATATAGGTTTGATAGCATTATTGGAACTTCCCCGGAAATGAAAAGCATCATTGAAAATGCTAAACGTGCTACACGTACGTCGTCTTCCGTTTTAATTGTAGGCGAAACAGGAACAGGAAAAGAGCTGTTTGTACAGAGTATTCATTCCGGAAGCTCGAGAGGCAGCGGTCCTTATATCTCTCAAAACTGTGCCGCTCTTCCGGAAAGTTTAATCGAGGGTATTTTGTTTGGAACGGTGAAAGGAGCATTTACAGGAGCAATAGAACGCCCTGGTCTTTTTGAAGAAGCCGAAGGCGGAACACTCATGCTCGATGAAATTAATTCTTTACCTACTTCCCTTCAAGCGAAACTGCTTCGTGCGATCCAAGAAAAAAAGATTACACGTATTGGCGATCATAAAGAACGCCCTATTGATGTTAGAATCTTGGCAACTATTAATGAAGATCCAATTGAAGCCATTACAAACAATCGTTTACGAAAAGACCTGTATTATAGGTTAAGTGTCGTTACTCTCTTTGTCCCGCCATTACGTGAGCGTAAGAGTGATATTCCGCTGCTCGTTGAGACATTTATAAAAAAATACAATCAGCTGTTCCAGATGAACGTTGCTGAGGTCTCTAATGAGGTTTTCGATCTTTTTTATTCCTACGATTGGCCGGGAAATGTTAGAGAATTAGAACACGTGATTGAAGGGGCTATGAATTTTATGTTTGAGGAAGAAGCACTTACCCCTTCCCATTTACCTGTACATTTTCAGAATAAAACAAAAAATGAAACAAACACGGATCATCAAGTGTCTGCCAACAACCAGTTAACACCTCTTTTAGAAGGAGAGTCACTACGCGACCGATTGTACGATATTGAACAGAATTTTATTATCCAAACGCTAGAAAAATATCATTATAATGTAAACCGTGCTGCAAAAGAATTGGGGATCAGTCGACAAAGTTTACAGTATAGAATGGAGAAGTTTAATATAAAAAGACCATAATTCAAATATAACTAAATGATGTCGTTACAAGGCTGCCTAACTTTGTTAAACAGGCAGCCCTTTTTGTTATTTTTTCTTTTAATATTTTCACCATAAAGGCTTCGACCAAATGTTTTTATATTTACTCCTCTAACTTCCACTAAATTTTGCATATTTACTGCAAAATTTTTTGCTATCTATATATCTATATTTACATCTTTTCGTTATAAATTTCTCACAACCTTGAATAACACCAATAATAATCTTTTATGTGTCACTTAAAAAAGTTGGCACAGAGTTTGCATTTTAAATATGTGCGAAAATAAATATTTTATAAAAAGGAGCGATCATTAATGGTTTGGGATTATAAACATGAACCTTTTACAGACTTTACAAAGGAAGAGAATCGTAGAGAATTTAAACAAGCACTTGAACTCGTGAAAGGTGAACTCGGTAAAGAATATCCGCTGATTATTGGTGGAGAACGTGTGATGACCGACGATAAAATTGTTTCTGAAAATCCATCGAATAAAAAAGAAATCGTCGGTTACGTGTCAAAAGCGACAAAAGAACATGCTGAACAAGCTATGCAACAAGCACAAAAAGCATTTAAAGAGTGGAAAAAGTGGAAGCCCGAAGCACGTGCTAATGTTCTTTTCCGTGCAGCTGGAATTGTGCGTCGCAGAAAACATGAATTTTCTTCTTACCTTGCTTATGAAGCAGGAAAGCCATGGAAAGAAGCAGATGCGGATACGGCAGAAGCGATCGACTTTATGGAATATTACGGCCGGCAGATCATTCGTTTCAAAGACGGTGTGACAATTAACAGCCGTGAACAATTGGAGGAAAACCGTTACACGTATCTTCCATTAGGTGTAGGAGTAACCATTTCTCCGTGGAACTTTGCCTTTGCTATTATGGCTGGAACAACAGTAGGCCCTATGGTATGTGGAAATACCGTATTGCTTAAGCCAGCAAGTACAACCCCTGTCGTAGCATATAAATTTATGGAAGTTCTTGAAGAAGCGGGCATGCCGGCAGGTGTCGTGAACTTCATTCCAGGAAGCGGTTCAGAAATTGGTGATTACCTTGTTGATCACCCGAAAACAAGCTTCGTCAACTTTACCGGATCAAAAGATGTTGGGGTTAGAATATATGAACGGGCAGCAAAAGTACAACCTGGCCAAATCTGGTTAAAACGAGTAGCAATTGAAATGGGCGGTAAGGATACGATTGTTGTTGACTCTGACTCTAATATCGAAGTTGCTGTTGAATCCATCATTTACTCAGCTTTCGGGTTCTCTGGGCAAAAATGTTCCGCTTGCTCCCGAGCTGTCATCCATGAAGACGTTTATGATGAAGTGTTAGATAAAGTAGCTAAAAGAGCAGACGAGCTTACAGTTGGTACTCCCGAAGACCACGAAAACTTTATGGGTCCAGTAAATGACCAAGCGGCTTTTGATAAAATTATGAGCTATATCGATATCGGTAATGAAGAAGGAAAACTTGTCGCAGGCGGAAAAGGAGACAATACTGAAGGTTACTTTATTCGTCCGACCGTAATTGCTGATGTAGATCCTGAAGCTCGCCTCATGCAAGAGGAAATCTTCGGCCCTGTCGTCGCTTTTACGAAAGCGAAAAACTTCCAAGAAGCCCTTGATATTGCAAACAACACTGAATATGGATTAACAGGCGGTGTTATTTCCAACAACCGTGCACACCTCGAACAAGCACGTGAAGAGTTCCATGTCGGCAATCTGTACTTTAACCGCGGCTGCACAGGTGCAATCGTCGGATACCAGCCTTTTGGTGGTTTTAACATGTCCGGTACCGATTCCAAAGCCGGTGGACCTGATTATCTCCTTCAATTTATGCAGCCTAAAACAGTATCTGATCAGTTTTAATACTAGGAAGATTACAATAAGAGCTGGCTCATTAAGCGGGCTGGCTCTTTCTACTTTTAAACTTAGGGGGGATTTCACACAATGAAACAAGTAAGCAGAGACTTTTTCCTCTTTTTATCAAAGAATAAAACGTTAAATCGCGGAGCAAAAAAATGGGGGCTTAAACTAGGAGCTTCTAAAGTTGTTGCTGGAGTAACCATCGATAGTGCCATGAAAACCGTCAAGTCCTTAAATGAAAGAGGATTAATGTGTACCGTTGATCACCTTGGTGAATTTGTAACGGAAAGCAAAGAAGCAGAAGAAGCCGCTGACTGCTGTATGGAAACGATAAACGCCATGGCAGAGTATGGGGTTGATTGTCATTTATCATTAAAGCTGACTCAACTCGGACTAGACATTGACGAAAAATTATGTTTAGACAACATGAGAAACATTCTTTCAACAGCTGAAAAACATCGTAACTTTGTGAACATTGATATGGAAGATTACAGTCATTATCAGCAAACACTTAATCTGCTAAAAGAATTGCATGAAGATTATGATAACGTCGGTACCGTTCTTCAAGCGTATTTACATCGTGCAGAAACTGATCTAGAACATTTAAAAGGCGTGCCTTTACGGCTTGTAAAAGGGGCTTACAAAGAAAGTGCAGAAGTGGCCTTTCAAGATAAAGAAGACATCAATGCTAATTTTCTAGCACTTATTGAAAAACATCTTTTAAATGGTAGTTATACAGCTATTGCAACACATGACCATTATATTATTGAAAAAGTAAAAGAATTTGTCGATATTCATAACATTCCAAAAGATTTGTTTGAATTTCAAATGCTATATGGTTTTCGCAATGAACTTCAAGAACAACTGGTCAATGAAGGGTATCGTTTTAGAACTTACGTACCGTTCGGTAATGATTGGTATGGTTATTTTATGCGTCGATTAGCTGAACGACCACAAAATGTAGCCTTTGCGTTTAAAGGATTTTTCTCTAAATAGAATGATAACGACCCTATACAATGTTCGAAAAGACTTGCGATAATCATATGCCGAATTAACAAAAAGAGACTAAAAAAACTAATCGCGCAAATACGATAATATACAGAAGAAGTTGGGCTGTCCAATACAAGTAATGCGTGAAACCTTCGGCATGCTGCCGCTGTCAGCAATTATATTGTACGGCTATACTAATAAGAAGCAAGAAGGGCTGACAGCGGGCCTATCAACCTCTTGACAAAAGATAAACAATGTACATATTTCTTGTCAGGGAGCAGGTTTTGTTTGATTCGATAAGCGTTTTGTGTCTGCAGCGTATCCCATATTCTACTCTAATGTTCTCGACCTCTTAATCCTTACTCAAAGCCCTCTCCATGCATTTGCTAACTCTCCCATTTCCACTTGTAACGCTAATACTTTCTAGGAGAAAAAATTCCTCTTCATACCCTTTTCGCTACGTTGCTTCTTAAATAATAATTATAGTTTATTCAACTTCTTCCACCTTCTTAAATCGTTTGACTATGATACGGGGATTTAATGGCCGTATAGAAGACCTATTTTTTTTTGGAGTTGAGTTTGTTGAAGTATGTATCTTCATTATGTATGTAGAAATTACTTATGGACATATTAAAGGGTTGAAAGGAGGAAATTATATTGCTTGGATTGATCGTTAAACTATTTGTTTGTCCCATTACAGTAGCTATAGCCGCTTTTATATTTCCAAATGTAAACTACGCAAATTTATGGCAGCCGATTGTTGTTGGTCTTATTCTGGCTGTTTCTGCTCACATGATGGAACTGTTTATATTGAAAAAAGGAACATTTTGGTTTAGCACCGTTCTTGATTTCATTGCGGCAACCATTCTCGTATATGTAGTTTCATTATTTTTTGCTACAGCTACGGTTACTTTTTTTGGGGCTCTTTTAACTTCCTTGTTACTTTCTATAACAGAATTAGTTCAACATAACTGGTTGATAAAAAGTGAAAGAACACAAAAATCACCTACTTAAGTTCATATGTAAGACCTTTCTTGTAAATTTAATTACTTCACTGCGTTAGCAGAATGTCAGCATTTTGCTAACGCAATTATTTTGATAAAATTACACACATTAACAGTATACCCTTTTGAGTAGATTCATTATTTTTTGTATCCGGCCGGGGTGAACGTTTACGTCAGTGGACTCTGATCCGGTACAAAGCATATAAGTATTATACCTATAAAAAGGTAAAATGATTAAACTTCCCTAGAAAATAACTTCTGCTAAATAAACCACAATAGTTACAGTAATACTGCTTAACAAGGTAGAAACAAGGACTCCCTGCCCTGCATAATCGGGATAATTGTCATAGATTAATGCAAACAACGCACTGTTCCGGGACATAGGGAAAAAGCTTGCGATAAATAAAGCTTGAGCAATCGTGCCATCCATGCCTAGGATTAATAATATAGCCAATGCTAGGATTGGTGAAAAAACAAGCCGCCCCAACACACTGAGATGAAAAATGAAGGTGAAATTTTTAAGGGCGGGATAAGCAACTTGTGCTCCAAGCGTCAGCAGAGCAAACGCTAGAAAAGCATTTGCTGCATTTTCAAGAGGGGACCATAGAAAAGAAGGTATAGAAATATCAAAACGATTAAATATGAACCCTAATATATAAGATAGGTGTCTTAAAAAGTTCCTTTAATGCACTTAAATCTGCTTGTTTCGCTGATGCGGCATTCATTAAACCATATGTATAGGTCACAATGTTTTGGAACATCATCACAATAATTTGAATAGAAGCCCCAATTGGATTGCTATGAAAAACTAATTGGCTGACAGGAAGGCCAAAGTTTCCAGAGTTGTTTAATACAAGGCTGTTTTTAAATGTAGAGGTAAGTTTTCGGTCCATTTTTAATATTTTTTCTACGATATGGGCGATAACAGCAAGTATCACTAACTGCAATGCTAGAAACCCTCCGACCTGTAATAGCAGGCTCCCCTCCATTTCATTCTGGTAAATGTTTGAAAAAATCACAGCCGGTAAAAATATGTACGTTAACATTTTTGATAGAGTACTTAAATCGAATTGAATGTTATGCAATGTCTTCCAGATAATACATCGTTTCAATGAATAGCTTAAAGTGTATCGGCAATGAAGAGCATGAGAAAAATGTTGTGTAATATGGGGAAGAGTGTAACACCGTATTTGCATATCAAATGTAACATAAAAACATCCATTTATTTATCTGCTGCTTCATAATATTCACAAACTGGCCATTAATGCCGCATTCCTCCATTCTTTAAACACCGTGAAGTGACGTAAAAGAACAATTCCTGTGAAGAGAAACGTAATCGTCCCAAATGAAAACTACAAGACAGCACAAGAATCAATGTTCAAGTGAAGTAATGCAGCTAACCGGTATTAGCTAATGCTGTTGTATTGTTGGTGTTGGCAGTGAAAATGGAGTGCGGTTACTGGATTATTCGCAGGCAATATAGGAGCTCGCCCCTCAGCAGCAGCCGGGGCAGGAGGCGCTGCAGAAGGGGAAGTTGGTTATGCAGCAACATGTTGGCAGTGATTATAGATGAAAGTGAAATGTCCCTCTAAAATTTACACTTTCGAATGGGAAAGATTCAAATGAAATCACGAAACCAATTGAAACAGTTTTACAAGCGGCTCTAGAATAAAATGGAGATGCCTTGAGGGAGAACTAATCCCATGATTACTGTAATGGACAAAAAGACAATAAGAATCACGTGTAAGTATTTAGGGGCGTCGTTTTTTAATTTGTGAACAAAGTAAATTTCTATTAATCCAATACTGCCAAGGCCTAAAAACGCCTTAAATAAGCCTCCCAGGTACACGGGCAGTATTCCAAGCAGCATGAGACCAGTCAGGGCAGCAAACAAATACATGAACCGAAGTACTTGGTGGAGAATAACCGCTGTTCTCTTCTTTTGCCGTGTATACAAGTGATTGACAATGATAAAAAGGAAGATAATTAGAGTAATGGAACCAAGATGGTAGTGGACAATCATACATACCTCCGAATTCTTTCAGGAATATTATTATTTTAACGTTTTTATAGCTAGAAAGAAAAAGAAAAAAGTGACGATTTGTAAAGAACGGGACCAACGTTCTCCCCATCCGAGAAGAAAAATTGGTAATTTTCACTTGACGTTCTCACAAGGTACATATATAATATTTAATCGTAATCATTACGATTAAAGGGGTGTCACAGATGAAGATTTCATTTGCAAAAGGGGTAAGCATATTAGCTATCAGTTCACTACTAGTAGTTGGGTGTCAGACGTCAGATTCAACCGAAGATGAGTCAAATGATCATGAAACATCCTCATCTGTTTCAGAAGACTCTTCTGAAACGCAGGAGCAAACGTCTGAAAGTCATACACATGAAAGTGAAGACGATCACAATCATGAGCATGAGCATGATCATAGCCATGCAGACGATGAAGAAACAGAACAAATTTATGACGGCTATTTTGAAGACAGCCAAGTGAAGGATCGTTCCCTCTCCGATTGGGAAGGAGACTGGCAGTCTGTATATCCATATCTACAGGATGGTACGCTCGACGAGGTGTTTGACCATAAAGCGGAACACGAAGGAGACAAGACAGCTGAAGAATACAAGGAGTATTATAACGAAGGATATCAAACCGATGTTAACCGTATCGTGATTCAAGACAATACTGTTACCTTCTTCAAAAATGGAAAGGAATCTTCTGGTGAGTATATCTATGATGGGTACGAAATTCTAACATATGATGCGGGAAATAGAGGAGTAAGATACATATTTAAACTAGAAGAAGAAGCTGAAGGAGTTCCTCAGTATATTCAATTTAGTGATCATAGTATCTATCCGAATGAAGCTGATCACTACCACCTGTATTGGGGTGACGACCGCGAAGCTTTATTGGATGAAGTGGTAAACTGGCCTACTTACTACCCTTCAGAAATGGATGGACATGATATTGCCCATGAGATGATGTCGCATTAATTATTACCTTGACAGGTATGTATGATTCTAAGTTTAGCAATTCATAACCGGTCCTTTTCATACTAAAAAAGATCTTTATTTAAGATAATCGGAAAATTGTGTGGAAAGAGGGTTAAAAAGTCCCTTTTTCCATGGCTCTAATCAGTGTAGAAAAGTCAGAACAAATTTATATGTGACTATAAAATAGAGCGCCCATTCATACCAGATGCGCGCCCGTATATATATCGGAGTATTGAAGTGTTGTTTCAATCCTGTTTTAATATCGATAATGTTAGTTTCCTCTCCTGGTGTGTTAATAATATGGGTTTCTGGAAAAAAGGCGTATTAAAGCAAAAAGTCAGCGCTGCATCCCCTTTAAAACTTGTGGGGGATAGGCGCTAAAAAAAACGGTCAAGTATAACGTAAATAATAACCATTCATTATGAAAAGTTATAACGAAACTATTATTTAGTGAAAAGGAAGGACCATAAACAATGAGATAAAGACACTCCGTCAGCCAGAATGTCTTTATCTCATCTACCTGCAATTTTTTATTTCGTAACGCCTTCCACGGTTTCTGTTGGAAACTCCATCTTGTTCCATGCAGCGATCCCGCCAGCTAGTTCCTTTACGTCAAACCCTTTGTCTATTAACGTTAATGCAGCTTTTGCTGCTGTATTGCACCAAACATCCCAACAATACAGAACCAATGTTTTATCTTTCGGCAATTCATTTAGACGGTTCTCCAGTTCTGCTTGTGGTATTTCTACGGCCCCTTCTATCTTTTCTTTTTTAAGATGAGGCAGACCGTTGCGTACATCAACCAGGTAAAATTTTTCAGGGGATTCTTTTGCCTGCATCATGTAATCCATAGGGCTAAACGTTGACTTAATTTTTTCTTCAAAGTATGCATTGGCAGCCATTATTACATTCCTCCCTTTATTCATACAGCACCGAAGTGCCTTCATAAATTTTATGAAGCAGAGCTTTAAACAGCTCTTTCTCCTTATCACTTAAATTCTTCATCAATGCGTTTGTTTTAAAATAATGGTCTGGAAGCATCTTCTCTAATCGCTGCTTCCCTTCATCGGTTAGTACAATGGAAAGCTTGCGCCGATCCTCAACATTGTGCTGCCTTTTCACCCAGTTGCTCTTTTCCAATCCATCCAGCAGTCCTGTGACCGTCCCTCTTGTCACCCCGGCTCTTTCAGCCAGTTCAGATGGAAAAAGCGCTTTATTTGAATCCCGGTAAAGCAGCATAAGAATAGTAAATTTACCTTCCGATAACCCATGCTTAGAAAAATAAAACTGATAAGAATCCGATAATTTGCGTGCTGTTGCAAGAAAAGTGAGGCATAACTCTACAGACAATACATCTACTTCTGCGATTTGTTCAGCGTATTCGGATAAAATTTTGGTGCTTGGTAAGTCTTGCAGGTTAAAATCCATTATGGTGTTCCTTTCTAAAACCTAATAGTTTATACACATATAATAAGGTGCCAAATTACTTTTGTCAAGTTCCTATTCGATATAAAATCTCATCACTACCCACTAATGAATAGGAGGTTGAAGTCGCATGGGACGCATGAAATACCACATTAAGAATGTCAGTTTAGAGATCAGTTGCGTGTGGGGGGACTTTGAACAAGTGCTCATTATCGCAATCGACGCTGCTAAACTATACCAAAAAGCCTTCATATGTTATTATTTAGGCGATGTAATTGAAAGACCCTTATTCTTTTCCATATATTAATACAGAATAAAAAAGTCCTTTCCTTGTTCCGGGTAACACTCCTTCGTAATATTAGGCTAAAGCTTCATCAGTTCACGAAAAAATTTTGCCGTAGCCGGCCCCGGGTCTTGGTTGACCCGTAGCTATGGAAAAAGGAAGAGTAGTTGTTAAAATGAAACAATAAATCAATTATATTCTTATAATTTACATCTATCCCTTGCATAATATCAGACGCTTTGTAATTAAACATAGATATCTTTTGAAACTGACGAATAAGGGGATGATGCCTCTTACATGTTCCGGATTCATTATAGGTATCTACAGCTCATTTCTCCTCAACATTACCCTTATCATAATTGAAAAAAGCAAAAAGAAAAAACCATCAAATGTGATGGTTTTAAATTTAAATTAAATATTTTATGGAACGAAAAAAAGAATCGTTGCAATACCCTAACACCTCTTCCGCTTTGGATGATTTTCATCCCCTAAACCGATATGGGACCCGGACGGGTAAGTAAAAAGGGAATGGGCCCGGCTTTAAGCCCAGGAATAAACCATGAGGATTAGGAAATAAATCTCAAAACTTACCTTTAATTCTCAGGGCGAACATATATTTTTTCTGTAGTAGAAGCGGCTTTTTTGATATCCTTCCTGTTAAATAAATATTTTTTGAACTCCCAGTTTTCATAAAGTTCTAGTTGATCATTATAATGTTGACTGAGTGTTCCATCTTTTTTGACAAAACCTATTTGACCTGGAGGGGTGACATTGTACCCTTGTGGAGCCCTCGGTTTCATTTCGATATAATGGTTTTCGCTGCCTCGGTTCATACTAATTATAGGTGTTTCATCTCCTAACCCATGCGGAATACCAATTAAAGATTCTTCCCCAAATGTCATGGTACGAATTGAAGAACGCCAATCCTCCACGGTCGATCCTTTTTCTTGCTGCATTTTGTCAAAAGCCTGGTCAGCACTTTCTAGAATAATTTGTTCAGGATCTTTATCTGCCCAGTCAACATTCGTTTCCTCTTCATTTAGGACCTTATAAGCTAATGTAGCCCCATAACGATGATCAGTGATTTCTTTTGTTAATTCATTCATGTGTCCTAATTCGTCTTCAAATATTTTATCGTGAACAAGCTCCCACCATTCATTAAAGAACGTAGCAATACCTGCGTCGTACTCCCCATCCTTGTTTACATCCTCTTCTAGGTTGTTCCACTTTTCCAGTTCTTCTTTCAAGTAGGAATAGTGTTCTTGTTCATCTTCGTGGTTCTCCAGTGTTTCTATTAATAATGGCTTAAAGTAGTGGGTACGAAGCTGAGCAAAACTAGCTGTGTAGTTAATTTCATTTAAGTCCTCCAATTTGACTTCATCTCTTGTTTCCATGCCCTTGATAAACTGCTGAACTCGATTATCTTGTCCCCAATTAAAGCTTAATTCTCCATTTGTCCAGTTTTTGGAAGGTTTATTATTCCAATTCACCACATATCCGCTGTCAGGATTGACGACCTGTGGGTTTTCGTGGAATGGCAAAAAACCTTCCCACTCATAGTCACCGGTTCCTGGTGTCGGGAATCTTGGATCAATTTCATCATTTCTTTTCGGGTATTTCCCGACATGATAGTAACCAATGTTTCCTCTTTTATCGGCGTAATACCAATTTAAAGACATCGTAAATTGACTAGCTGCCTCTTCAAACTGATGTATATTTTTTGCCCAATTAGCCTTCATAAACGCCTCTATACTTTGTGTTTCAGTACCGCGAAAGGAATATGATTTACTGTATGCAACGTTATTTTCCTCGTCTATACTAACAACGGGCCCGTGAACGGTACGATAAAAGCTCTCTTCTACCTTTTTCTTTTCCCCGTTGTCTTTTTGGACATAAAAGGTTTCCGTTCTTTTTTCCATATCCCTCCACTTACCATTATAACGGTACTGGTGAGGATTTTCCGGGTTTAATTGTTCTTCAAATATGTCGGTTACGTTCCCATAACCTGCCGTTGAACTGAAAGCAAAGAAATTATTCGCACCAAACATAATAAAAGGGTAGCCTATAAAACCGGAGCCTTCCATATCAAATCCTGGAGCATGCAAGCCTACTTCATACAAAAACCCAGGCGCAACGAAACCGACTTGAGGCCCGCTGAATAATACAGCATTGTCTGTTGCTGATTTGTCAGGGCTTACAATTGCCGCATTACTGCCAATTTTCAG
Organism: Alteribacillus bidgolensis; assembly: GCF_002886255.1. Classification (NCBI taxonomy): domain Bacteria; kingdom Bacillati; phylum Bacillota; class Bacilli; order Caryophanales; family Bacillaceae; genus Alteribacillus; species Alteribacillus bidgolensis. Next base: position 3,905,018 of record NZ_KZ614149.1, on the reverse strand, counting down.
AGGCAGACCAAGCTTTTCTGATGATTCCACAAAGTCTTTTCTTTCTTTCCCCACATCTTCCGCAGCGCTTATTACTCCCGATGAAATCTCCTGCATGGAACTATAAGTCCCATTGTTTTCTGCATTCTCTTTACTGTCTTGGATACTAGTAGGTGCTTTTGGATCGTTTTCCCAAATTAAATCATCAAACATTTTTTTCGCTTGTTCTTTTCCATATTCATTTTCCAATGCCTTTAAAATCTCGGCATTTGTTAACTCTTGGTGACTATCCATGAAATAAGTCATGGAAGCCATATAGACGCGCACTACATCAACAGCAGTCCAATCTTCAGGTGAAAAGTTATAGTCATGAAACTCTTTAGATAACTTCTCGTCGGGGGCTTGTAAAGCTTCTTGTATGTACATTGTAATTCCGTCAGCAAATTGTTCAATAATCTCTCTTGTTTTCGGTTCCAAGTCCGCAATCATATCCTTAACTTCTGCATCCGTATAGCCATCCCGCCTGCTTTGTTGATCCCTGAAAAAGTATTCATCACCAAAAATTTCTGACGCTGTTCCTTCATTCCCGCGCTTAAACATTTCTAACTGAAAGAGGCGATCCTTCGCCATCACATACCCATATGCCTTATACAAATCCTCTTTGTTTTTAGCATAAAGATGAGGAACACCGTACTCGTCCCGTATGACCTCAACTTCGCCTACTCTCTCAGACTTCTCAGCAGCCTCGTGACGATCTTCTTGATGTGGCCGGCTAAAGGACGATGAATCATTTGCCTGTACTCCCATAACGGGAAGCACCATAAGTCCAGCGATTGCTAAACACACAAATTTCCTCATATTTTCCCTCCAATCATATCTTAGACATGCGTTTATAAGAGCAGCATGAAATTACGTTGCTTTTTCTCTATCACTGATGTGAACCTAAAAAACCTATTTCCTGCCGAAGCTAATTTAAGTCTTTTTTGTTTATGAAATAACTGTTTAATCATGAAGTCCCCCCCTTCTATTTAATACTCTCTTTATTAAATTAAATAACCGTTATTTTCTATCACCTTTCATTATTAGGTTTGCTTTTTGATTACTCATTACTCATCCGTTTATCTCTAGATGTCATTGCCTTTTTAGGTAAATTTAATAGGCTTTAGAAGACATCATCTGCATCTAAAATTAGTGGAATACACAAATAATTTTTATCCCCCCTTTAATACTTTCACCTAACTTACGAAGCCTTAATGTAACCATTTAAATAATATTCTAACAATTCATATACCTTATCATATATTATTAACTATATAATTTCAAATAAATTATCAGTAATAAATATCAGAAACTGGAAACATGAAATTTTAAGCAATTCAAAAATGGATGCTTCTTGTTTTGTTTGCTACAGGGTGTGTTCCTTTGTCGTTACATTTTATCGATCCCTAACCCTTGACGAACAAACAAAGGGACCATTCCTTCGTTTAGGATGGCCCCTAGAAATCAATTTTTCATCAACATGTAATATAAAAAGTTGATATTTAATCGAGATATTAAACTATAATTTAACTTTTTGTCCTCTATCATAAAACGCTGGACGCTTAGGCATCGAGATCGGCTCAATCTGCCCTGTTCTTTTTGCTTCAACACAAGCATCCGAAGTTACGGCTGCAACATAACCATCCCAAGCTGACGGACCATTTACTTCTCCTTTTTTCGTTGAATCAATCCACTCTTGAAACTCAACATTAAAAGCATCAATAAAGCGATCTTTCCAGTCTACTAAAATTTCATTCGAAAGTTTTGCGTCACTACGTACAGGTACACTTGATGGCTCTGGTAAATTAGCTGTTCCTGTTTCTCCCACAACTTGACATTGAATATCATAGCCATATTGACAATTAACAAAGCTTTCTACGCTAATTCGAATGCCTTGTTTCGTTTCTAGTAACATAATATGTGGATCTTGGAGTCCTTCATCTGCAAAGCGCGTTCTTCTTGGCAAGAGAACTTGAGCAGATACATAATCATCATCAAGTAACCATCTCAGCACATCCATTTCATGAACGAGCGAGTCTGTTAACGCCATGTCTCCTTTAAAACCTGGTGCTGCTGGAGCACGATGTGCGCAATTTACCATTAACGGATCACCGATCTTTCCTTCATCGATGACTTTTTTCAATTGTCGATAACTATGGTCAAAGCGGCGCATAAAACCTACTTGTACCAACTGTTTTCCGTGTGTAACCTCCGCATCAACAATTCGTTTACATCCTTCAGCCGTCGTTGCAAGTGGTTTTTCACAGAAAACCGGCTTTCCCGCATCAATGGCCGCTAAGACAAATTCTTCGTGAGTCGGTCCCCATGACGTGACCATAATAGCCTCAACATCACTCGATTGAATTAATTCGTTTCCGCTTTCATAAACTTTAGCATTGATATTTTGCTTTTTCACAACTTTGATTGCTTGCTCTTTATTTACATCAGTGACCGCAACAATTTCTGCCCCTTGTAGTGAATGTGTAATTCTATGAACATGTTCTTGTCCAATCGCACCTGTTCCTATGACACCAATTCTTAATGTCATGAATAATAACTCCCTCTTTAAAATTTTCTTAATCATTCTCTTGTTTTCTCCGCATTTCTAATTCAACTTTTTTTCAGAAACCATATCTGTTATTTCTGGTTCAACTTTTTTTCCAGCGAGCCATATCTCTTCAATTTCTTCAAGTGATTTATTTTTTGTTTCTGGAACAAATTTTAATACAAAGAAAAAGGCAAAAGTACTAATAAGGCCGTAAATGATAAAAGCTCCTGCACCTAAAGCATCATTTAGTGGAGGAAATGTAGATGAAGCTGTTAAATTAGCGCCCCACATTAATGTAACAGCAATAGCAACAGCTTGCCCTCTAATCTTATTAGGGAACAACTCTGAGAGTAAAACCCAGGTAACAGGTCCCCAAGTCATCTGGAATATAGCTACAAATCCTAAAATAAAGATTAGTGTACTAATTCCTTGGATACCTAAATAGAAAAGTGTCGCTACTGCAGTTAAACAAATCGCACATCCTGCAGAACCAAAAAGCAGCAAGAATTTTCTTCCCTTTGCTTCAACTAACCTTATAGATAGGAATGAAACAGCAACACCTATAGCTCCAATAAATATCGTTTGTAACATGGATGTTGACGGATCAGCACCAAGGTTTTCAAAGATCCGCGGTGCATAATATAGAATAATATTTATGCCTATAAATTGTTGCAAAATAGCTACTAGAAAACCTACAAACAAAACTAGCTTTCCATAATAAAAGATGCTCACTTTTTCTGTTGAAGTGTTTAAAGAATGTTTGATTTGTTGAAGGGTCTCACTAGCTACTTGTTTAGACCCATTTATCTTTTCCAATAAGTTATATGCATTACCATAGTCCTGTTTAAGGGCCATATATCTAGGTGTTTCCGGGATAAATAATAGAAGGAAGAAAAATAATGCAGCTGGGATCATTTCGGAAGCAAACATATATCTCCAGCCCATATCATTAATCCAATCACTAGATTTACCTAGTACGATGAACCAAGTGACAACGTATACAACAGTTTGACCAAACACAACAGCCATATTATAAGTAACGACCATTTTTCCTCTGATATTCGGAGGACTCATTTCACTTATATAGACAGGTGCTATGGCTGAAGCTAAACCTACTCCAATACCACCTATTATTCTATAAATATTAAAAGTGACCAACAATGCTAAACTAGGTTCACTTGCAGTGAAGAATATTAACTCTGGGTAAGCTGAACCTAGTGCCGAAAGAAAAAATAAAACAGCTGCAATAACTAATGTATTACGTCGTCCTATTGAATTGGACAACACTCCAGATATTATTGCCCCTATAATACATCCTGCCAATGCACTAGATACAGTAAGACCATGAATAAATGAACTTAACCCTAAACTGTCCACTAGGTATAATTGTACGGATTGTTCTGCCCCTGCAACAACCGCTGTATCATAACCAAACAGAAGTCCACCTAAAGAAGCTACTGCTGATATAAATAAAATATAATATAGTTGGCTATTTAGTTTCATAAATTCATTCCTCCTTTATTAAATGAAAAGTTATTTTCGTACACATAGTAGAAAAGGGGAAGAGCACATCTTTATGCACCCTTGAGCATTTCACCAGCGGGCAGTAACCATTTCTTACGACTGCTCCGTTTGACTTTCATACGGGTACTAAATTAACTTGAGCGCTAATTAAGAACAGGTAAGCTTTTGCAATCGTTTTCAAAAGCCTCTAAAAAAATATGTCGTTAGTGTATATAATTTTTTTATTTTTAAGCGCTATCATTCCCTTATTCTCCTAATCCTAAAACACTAATAGCTACCTCGTTACATGAACGAGTTGCAAAAATCTCCATCAGCTTCGGGCCGTGTAATCTTTGCTCCCTCTATCAATTCTCTCATCTTTTGCTGGGAATGTGATACATAGTCTTGTCTAATTCTCTTGTTGCCGTAATAGGTTCACCTCCCATCCAAAATAAAGTATTCAATACGGGGTTAGAACTACACAATATAGGTCATCTAGGCCCTACTTCGGGTACGTACTTAAACTGAGGTCCCTTCTTAGTTACGAATACGTTGTTCGCGCCTTTAACGGAATCCCCTATATTCGTCTGGCTCCTCATTAAGGGTGGAATATATAATTGGGATCCACTTTTATCCCCACCATGTTCTTTCACTGTCATAAGGCCCTCTTCCAAATAAGACCAAACGACTTCTTTCTATTGCCAACCATCAAATGAAATCGTTTTCCTTTTTCTGTTATAAAAAAGCCTTTTGTCTAAAATAAACTAAGTTGAATTACATAACTTACCTATTTAAGAACGAAATGAGGGAGACGAAAAGGTATGTGATACTGTATATATTTCTTTAACTTATTGTATAAACACTTTCTTGCTAACTCATTTCCTTTTCTTAGATATATTTAAATTGTAAGAAATAAAAGACAATTTGTATTTGAATTATCGAGACATCATTTTGTATTTTAAAGACATAGGACAAATTAATACCATCATTCTTACAGAAATTATATGATATGGAATATACTAGAATCATAGGATAATATTTCATTACACAAGAATGATTTTCTATCTTCTCCTTATTAATCATTTGCAGCAAGTTCATTGCTTTTTGGCCAATTTTGTATTATGGCTGATCAATGGAAGTCAGGCTGCCCTTAAGCATAAAAGACAGCCTTATCATTTATTTTTCATAAAGTACTATTCAAAATCTACCCATACTGCTCCTTGATCAGCAGAACGTACACAATTTTCAACCCAGCGAACACCCTCTAACCCAGTGTCAATATCAGGATACACCAAATTTTTCAATGTTTCCTTATCACCACGATCTTTAGCATCAATGGCCATAGCAAACTTGAGATAAATATTGGCCCAAGACTCAGATAACCCTTCAGCATGTAATGCGCCTAATCTTTCATCTGCATTACAGCTCTCATCTAGATATGGCATAGCACGTATCATTGTTTGTACAGGTTCCCCTTGAACTTCATATCTTAATTCATTCGGTCTGCTATCCCACCACTCTAAACTTGCCTTTGATCCGACAATACGGATTCTTTGAGCATCCATGCATCCAGCATTAATCGATGAAGTCCACATCGTTCCGACTGCTCCATTATCATAATGCATCAGAACGTGTGCATTGTCCTCTAATGGTGCACGGCTTCCAACAAAACTTTGACGGTCGCATAATAATTTTTTAATTTTCATATGAGGTAAAATTAACTGAGACATGTAATATGTGTGAGTGGACAGATCCCCTAAAACAAAACTAGGTCCCGCAACTTTCGGGTCAACGCGCCATTTTTGTGCATCATTTTTTTGATCTCCCTCATCTGTTGCACAGAAACCATGGGTATATTGTAAATCCACTACACGTACATCGCCTATTTTTCCTTGCTCAATCATTGCACGCATTTGCAGGAGCAGCTGATGGCCGGAAAAACCATATGTCACACCTACAATTTTTCCTTTTTCCTCTGCTAACTCCTTGATAAACTGTGCTTCTTCAGTAGTAAAAAACAATGGTTTTTCACAAATAACATGCAGGTCAGCCTCTAATGCAGCTTTGCAAATGTCATAATGCGTTGCATTAGGAGTAGCGATGGAGACAACATCAATACCATCCTCCCTATCCGCTTCTTCAGCAAACATAGTCTGGTAATCAGGATAGCATCGATTCTCAGGAACACCGATATTAACACCAAAATCCTTTCCCCTTTCAGCGTCTATATCAAACGCACCTGCCACTAATTCAAAAGCAGTGTTATCCCGAAGTGCTCCAGTGCGATGTTTGTACCCCACTTGACCAGTACGCCCGCCTCCAACCATGGCCCAACGTATTGGTCTTGAAATCAATCTTTCCCCATTTAGCATAGTAAACTCCTCCCTTTCTTCATATGAGCAAATTTATAGTTTTTTAAACATTTCAAATTTTCAATCTAAAGATTTTTATTTTGTAATTAGTTCTCGTTCTTTAAAAGTTCTAGGTAAGGATTCTTTCAAAACATTCATTGATTTTTCCACACCAGTATAAGGATCCATAGTTAAATCTTCCATTTCAAGAACAATTGGTCCCTCATAACCACTCATCTTAACGACTGTAAGAAATTCTTTCCAAAAGCCAATATCATGACCATGCCCGAGCGCTGCATAGTTCCATGAGCGGGTGGCAAACCTTTCCATAGGCTTCACGTCAATAAGACCATGAATATCATTTACTCCTCTTTCGATTCTTACATCTTTCGCATGGACATGATACATCGCATGACCTAATTCTCTTGCAGCTGCAATAGGATCTCCACCCATCCAAAATAAATGACTTGGATCAAAATTCATCCCGACCATGTTACCGATTTCATTTCTTAATTTAAAAAGTGTTTCAGGATTATGAACTAAATTAAACCCTAGATTTTCAATCGCGATTTTTTTAACACCATACTCTTTCGCAACTTTAACAGCCTTCTCCCAATAAGGAAAAGCGACTTCATTCCATTGCCAATCTAGTGCCTCAAAGTGCGGGGGCAATATTGGATGAGTAATCCAGTTCGGTGTCACATCATCCGGCCCGCCGCTAGGGCACCCAGACATCATAACGACCGTTTCAACTCCTAATAGACCTGTCAACTTAAAAGTTTTCTCAACGACTGCTTTGTGAGCTTCTCCACGTTCTGTAGGTTCCAATTGATTACCCGAACAGTTTAAAGCTGCGATTTCCAGTCCTCTCTTTTGGATTTCATCTAAAAATGCCTGACGTTTCGGTGCACTCTCTAACAAACCATCTAAATCAACATGCGGTGCGCTTGACCAATTCCCACAACCCAACTCTAATGTTTCGATTCCTTGGTCGACACAGTATCGAGCATTTCTTTAAAGGTCATATAATCTAAAATATCAGTGACTAGACCCGATTTCATCATGGCCATCCCTCCGTAAGATAAGTTCATTTCCCTAACACAACGATCATCCTTTTTCTTTTCTTAGCTCGAAAAAGGCCCTTGTAATCGTTTTCTTTCAGGTATAAAAAAAGTTTTTTATTAACTTATACCTGAATTGTAAGAGAATAAGAAACGTTTGTATTTGAATTATTATGACTCTGTTTTGGATTTTGAGGCCATGACGCAAAGTATTTTCAATAAATTAAAAAAATGTGAAATCAATTACAAAGTCACTGCACATGAATAATCGCTCTTCATTTTTATAGTAACGACTTATACTATGAAGACTAAATTATCATTTACTAATCCCTTAAAACATTACGTCATTAAAAAATTGATAAAAGAATCAATACTCTGTGAAGTCCTTCGTTTTTAAGTTGGAGTAAAGTGAACGGAAACGCCCTGGAGGATTACGCATTTTAGAAGTAAATACACGAGTAAAATAATGAACCTCAGAGAAACCGCTTTCTTCAGCAATTTCACTAATGGATAAGCTTGTTGATTTAAGCAGCGTTGCCGCCCTCTCTATCCTTTCATTTTGTACAAAATCAGAGTAACTCATCCCTATCTCAGATACAAATAGACGAGACAAATGCCTCCTAGATACATGGAAATGGTCGGCTATATCGGTCATTTTTAATGAATCCGATAGATTATCACGAATATAAATGATGACCTGTTTAAGAAATTGGGAAGAAGGTGCAGGCAAATGTACCGATTCCTCCTTCTTAGAAATAGGCACAAAAGAATGAATAATAGAAAAAATGAGGCTCCCTGCTAAGTTTGTTAGTGCCTCTTTTAACAAATCATGTTTCGGCTCTGACGCTTGGATGAGTAAAGATTTCCATAGAAGTACAGGAACCGTGTCCTCATTTACTTCAAAGATTATTTTTGGACAATGCTTGGCGTTCTCTATGATCGTGATCCATTCATCACTTGATTCTGATTCAACCAATTGAAATGCGACATATACAAGAAATAATCCTTGCTCACTTTTAATTTGATGCGAAACACCTGGTCTAGAAAGAAATATTGTATTTCTTTTAAGCGGGTATACGTCGTCCCCATCGATATAAGTCCCTTCCCCTTCTACGACATAACACACTTCAAAAAAAGAATGTTTATGATGAAGCGTATTATAATGATTAGGCATAGCCCCCCAATAGGGTATGTTAAAAACTGCCCCGTTCTGCTCTAAACGATGAACATATTCATTCAAAAAGATTTTTCCCGATACAAAATTGTTTAGTGTCAAAAAACCACTCCCTATCAACCGGTATCATATAAAATGACAAAAGCTTTATCCTTAACTAAACATAATGGTGAGGAAGGAGACTTTATCTAATAGTCATTGAAATGAAAATCCCCAACCTCTCATGTGAGTTATATCTAATTTTTTTATTGGAAATTTTCATCTTAAAAAAACCTTTCACTTTCTTGTGCAGCATTTATTCTAGAACATTCTTTATTATCAATACCTACCTTCACCCTTGTATCTAAAAATTTTTGCTTTCGAATGTTAATTTCTCTGATAATACCTGTTCAGATAATTGCTATCCAAGAGAAGCACCATTATCATATATAGGGCCAAAAGTGGGTAAACCTTCAATATAAGAGTACCTGCCAGTTATGTTATGACGATCTTGATTAACTATCAGAATATCAAATAAATTCATAAATACAAACTCTCTTTATAAGTATGGATACAGCGAAAAAGACTCAAACAAAGTAAAAAGCTTGGTCATATGCTCCTGTTTCTTCCAAGGTTCATTTTGTGCCTCTTCATACCTCTTACCAAATTCTGAACCAAATAGAGAAGCTTCACTTTCTCTATACTCAGCTTTAAATTCGTAACGAAAATGTTCGGAGTGTATATATTAATCGAAAATTGAGCCACATGACAACTTAGAACTGAGCCTCTGTTGACTGTTCTTTCAATGATTCCGTTTGTTGCTGTTGCGGTGCTACATTTTGATGCGTGGCTGGCTATGTAGTATGATCATCCATAGAAAAATTGATTTTACGTAGAATTATTTCCGCTGTGTCGATACATCGAGTTCTTCTATAACCGAAAGAGAATGCACAGTTTTATTGGCTACATGATCCCTGTACAGTATGCGAAACAGTTTACTCGTTATCTGCTTAAATTTGAGTGCCTAGGGTAGGCCAAACAAGTCTTTTTTGTTCTAAATTTTGTTATTTAGGTGTCTGCTTTCTTGACATAGGGACCGAAAAAATCTCTTATTCTACAAAAAGATTAAAGCAAAGACTATTGCCAAGACTATAACTAATAAAGGGTGTAATTTAAAAGTAAATATCGCTATAGTCGCTGCAATAAAAATACAAATAGTTAATTTATCTGTAATTCCATTCTTACCTAACTCCCATGTTACCTGTAACAAAAGAACAACTACAACTACTTTTAATACATGAATGATTCCTTCTATTTTAGGAATATTTTTATACTTCATATAAAGGTTTGTCAAAAGAACAACAAGTATTGCAGTAGGAACAACCATCCCGGTTATTGCTACTGTCATTCCTGTGATGCCCCCGACCTTGTAGCCAACAATTGCCGCCAATTTTGTTGTGATAGGACCTGGCAACGAGTTACCTAAAGCAAGTGCTTCGAAAAATTCTTCATGTGTCATCCAGTTGTTTTTATCACACACTTCTTTTTCAATAAACGGGATCGAGGCAGGCCCTCCCCCAAAACCTAATAAACCAGGCTTAACAAAGGAAATAAATAATTTCCAATAGAAGCTTAATTGTTCAAACATTTTATCATACCTGCTGCTTTTTTATCGTAACAATGGTATCGTTCCATGATTGTCCTCCGCCAACTGGATCTGTCTTACTAGGAATTAGAGGATTCGGATTATATCCTATTTCATCCCACCACTTATTATCATTTATATCATTATCATCATACTTTGGATTAACTCCTTCTTGTGCTCCTTTGTCTATATCCTGGCCTGATGCTATCGGTCCGTACTTAAAATGTCCCATACTTGCTGAAATGGCAACAACCTTCGGATGAATTCCCTCGGTAAGGTGCACTTTTATGTTCATCTTTGCTATATTACTAGATACTTCTACTATGTCTCCATCTTTTATATGGAAGGAAGCAGCGGTGGCTGGATTTATCCACATTGGGTTATCATGAACAATCTCTGCCAGCCATTTTTGATTCATTGTCCTTGATTGTGTATGTACGTTCCATTTAAATGTAGTTAAGATGAATTCATTTTCTTTCAATTCTCTATTTTTAATTGGAACATACGTTGGCAACGGATCTGCCTCCATTTCATGATTTTGATTGAACCTCTCTAAATCAGGTAAATATATTTGGAACTTTCTTGTTTCTGTCGCAAATCCTCGATAAGCTTTGCCATTTAACAGAATTCCGATAGAAACCCCATCTCTTGTTTTGATAATCCCTGTATCCTTTTCTATCAAAGCATCCTTCCATTTACTTTTAGGTAAAACTTGTAAAAAAGGTTCATAGTTTGGTTGCTTACTACTATCCCAATAGAATCCGTTCTCCTTTAGAGATTGTACGCCGCCAGGTACACTTTTAGCCCATTCATGAATGTATTCCTCCGCTGAACAATATTGAAAGTATGCATCCATTCCATCCCCTATTCCATGAGCAATTTCTTTTAAAATATCTCTGATATCCCGGGATTGGCCTCTCGGTTGGACAACAGGTTGACGAAGACCCACATAAGGAATGAGCTCATAGGAATTTCTAGCATCAAGATCCCACTTTTCAAGAAACGTGGCATCTGGAAGGATAATATCCGCTAAATGGGCGGACTCACTATAAAACGCATCAATTGCCACATGAAACGGAATTTTTTCTTCATCTAAATATATTTCCTTAACAGTTGTCGAACCTTCAGGCCAACTCATCGGAGCATTTACATAGTATGTCATTAATGCTCCAACTTGGACCTTGCTTTCGGCTATATATGGGTAAATGGTCGATGAAACCGCACGTGGATATATCTTATTTACAAAAGGGTACGCTGATGGATGTGAAAGTTCAGTTTTGACACTTGGTTTAGGTGGAGAAGGTTTGGGCTGAGGAACAACACTATCATCAAGCTTTCCAGCAATATAACACCAGCCACCCTTTTTCCCAACGTTACCGACAATTGCATTTAATAAAATAATTGCTCTTTCGTTATGAAATCCATTACTATGTGCTTGAGAGCCCCTGTTTGAAACAGTTGTACAACGCGGAGAAGCCTTTGCAAATTCAATTGCAATACGACGAATTGTTGAGACCGGCACCCCGCTTTCCTTTGCAGCCTGTTCTGGAGTAAATTGTTCTAAATATTTCTTCAACTCTTTCGAAGAATAATTCGTCCATGTATCCAAGAATACTTTGTCATAAAGTCCTTCCTCCATGATTACATGACCCATTGCTAGTGCAACTAAACCATCCGTTCCGGGGAAAATCGGTACCCACTCATCCGATCGTGCTGCTGTATTCGATAAACGCACATCAAAGGTTACTAGTTTTGCTCCATTTTCAATTCGGCCTTCAACTACACGTTGTAAAAAAGGGACGTGACCTTGGTGAGCCTCATATAGATTACTGCCAAAATTTAAAATATACCTCGTATGTGCGACATCATTCGTATCCCAATCGGTATCACCAATTGTTGCTTTAATAGCCATTCGTTTATTTAGGGAACAAAGTCCACGATGACCAACTTTGTTCGGTGTTCCAAATGCATCTGTAAATCGATCTAATATACCATTTGTACAATCACGTCCATATTGCAGTACTAATTGTTCTGGCTTCCCTTTTGCACGAAGCGGCTTTAGATGGCTAACAACCTCCTCAATCGCTTCCTCCCAGCTAATTCGTTTCCATTTTCCTTCCCCACGCTTTCCAACACGCTTTAAAGGATGAAGGATACGCGATGGGTCATAAAGCATGTTTCTAGCAGCATGGCCTTTCGCACATATATGACCACGAGAATTGGGGTCATTTGGATTTCCCTCTAACTTTATTACTTTCCCATTCTCGACATGGGCAAGTAATCCACAAATCGTACTGCAATTAATACACATCGTGGGAATTCGTTTCTTTTTTTGTTCCATGTCTCTCCTTCCTTTCCTTGCCGTTGTTAATTCCATTGAGTAACGATTCTGTTAATTTATCCAACTGAAGATAAAACACATTCGGCTCTGTTGCTGCTTCTTCTTGTAATCTAAGTACATCATTGTCCTTAATCATAGAAGCGATTTTTGATGAGGGATTATTAATGTCACCAAACACGAAAGCATCTGTTGGACATGTACTGACACAAGCCGGCTCTTCTCCTTCTATTAAACGTTCCTTACAAAAATCACACTTACTTGCTATATTTGTTTGTGGATGAAGGAAAATAGCCTCATAAGGACAAGCTGGTACACAATCTGCTGCTCCCACACACGATTCCTGATTAATTGTAATAATACCCATTTCATCACGTTGAATGGAATTGGTTGGGCATGCTGAAATGCATGGAGCATCTGTACATTGATTACACATCATTGGGATAAAATGACGCTTTACGGTCGGGTAGTGTCCAGTTTCGATCGACTCTACTCTAGTTCGAAAGGAGCCAAGTGGTACATCATGCTCCGATTTACAAGCGACGGTGCAAGCATGACACCCTGCACAGCGCCGCAAATCAATAAGTATTCCATATTGCTTATGCATACGCTTCCTCCTCCGAATGAGAGAAAACTTGGACTGCTTCGTTTTCTATAATTGCATAAATACTTTGCCCTTCGTCTAAATCTGACAGAATATTCATCTGGTCTCTTGCAATTTCAGTCATTAACGGTATGGTTCCTTCTATGTCCACTCTAAATCTATTTCCATAGGATAGTATTCGAGTAACTTTACTAGGTATTACATTAACAAATTTTCCAACAGGCTTTTCTTTAGTTATCCGTATGTCCCAAGGGTGTATTAATATTGAAACTTCCTTCCCTTTTTTATCTACATTCTGCGTTTGTATTATTGCATTCCCATTAGACAACCTATACTGGCCAATTCCATTTGTTTGACCAAGATATGTAGCGTCAAAATAATTCGTCCCGCTAAAATCAGCAACAAATTCAGAACGAGGTTGAATAATTAATTCTTGTGGAGTCCCTTCCTGGATAACTCTACCGCCATCCATTACCATAATTCGATGTCCTAAGCTAATTGCATCCTCATAGTCGTGTGTGACAACAATTGCTGGTATTTTTAATTCAGCCAATGTTTTTTTCAATTCACGACGAACGCGGTCCCTGGTTGTCACATCAAGTGCACTTAAAGGCTCATCAAGTAGTAATAACTTTGGTTTTAGAACAAGTGCTCTTGCCAAAGCCACCCGTTGTTGCTGTCCTCCAGACAATTCGGCTGGTATATTATCAGCATAAGCAAGAATATTTAATTGTTCTAATTGCTCTATAACTCGACGTTCAATTTCAGGTTTTAATAGTTTACGAGCAGCTAAGCCATAAGCAACATTTTCAAATATTGTCATATGTGGAAATAAGGCATAATTTTGAAAAAGAAAGCCTATTTCTCTATATTCCGGGGAAACATTAATTTTCTTCTCTTTGTTAAAGAAGACCTGTCCCTCGACTTCAATCACCCCTTCATCAGGAGTAAGTAAACCTGATAAAGCTCTCAGTGTCGTACTCTTTCCACAACCACTATGCCCAACAATAACTAAAGTTTCATTCTCCATTGTAAAATCAACATTTAATTCAAAGTTTCCGAGGCTCTTTTTGATTTGACAGCTAACCATTTCTTATTCCCCTTTCTTTTTCGAAGATATACTTTGAAATTTGGATAATATTCAATTAATTTAACACTCAGTAGCAGACAAAATGCTACACCTATAAGTAAAGCAGAAATAGCAACTGCAATCTTCATATCTGATTCCATTGCTGCAAAAATTGCCAAAGGCATTGTTTGAGTTACTCCAGGTAAATTCCCTGCAAACATAATAGTTGCGCCAAATTCTCCTAGAGCACGTCCCCAGCTTAATGCCGCCCCTGTCAACAGTCCGGGTAGTGATAATGGAAGAATTACTTTAAAAAACGTTCGTAAACGTGAACTGCCAAGTGTTCTTGATACTGATTCTATATTTTGATCGACACTAGAAAAAGCAGTCCTTGCTGCCATAATATAAAAAGGAGCAGAAATAAAGGCTTGAGCCATAATAACAGCATTCATTGTAAAACCGATTTGAATTCCAAATGAATTTAGCCATGGGCCAAGAAGCCCAACACGACCAAAGACCATTAATAATCCAACTCCAGCAACTGCAGGGGGGATAACAATCGGAAGTTGAATCAGCACGTCTATGACCTGTTTTCCTTTAAAATCGTTTTTTGCTAGAAAATATGCTAAAGGAGTTCCAAAAAGTAAAATTAATACCAATGATATAGAAGTTGAATATACACTAAGCTTTAATGATTCAATTGCTAAAGGGGTATGCAAATAACTTATCATTTCACCAAGAGACATATCGAAAAAAACAATAATTAAAGGAAAAAAGAGAAAGCTAAATGTAATCGCTACAATTAAAGAGAATATAGAAATTTCCATCATGCGATAAATTTTCAACATTAGCACACACTTCCTATCTACTTGACTGTAGTAAACTTATGATCCGCTAGAATGTCTTGACCTTCTTCTGACATAATAAAATCAATCCATTGTTGTGCTAACTCAGGTTGATTGGTATCAGTAGTAATTGCAATTGTGTTATTAGATTTTACATTCAGTTCATCAGGAATATCTATTGTAGTTACTTGATCTTGAATACTTGGAATGACATCAGTTACATAAGTAATTCCAATATCTCCTTCTCCTAATGCAATCTTTCCTGAAACTTGTCTTGTATTTGTTTCTAGAGAAGATGTATTTGCTAAAACTTGCTCCTTATATTGAGAGCCGTAGCGATCATTTGCTTTATCTAAAAATTGTCTCGCGTAAATACCTATAGGTACATCTTCAACTCCTAAAACCAAACGGTAGCTTTTCTCCCCTAATTCTTCTAACCTTTCAATCCCTGCAGGATTTTCTTCTGGGAGAAGAACCGTAAGAAAATTATGTGAAAAAATAACATCATCACTAACAAGACCTCGATCTTGTAGAGCCTCCATATGGGATAAATTAGCCGAAGCAAATATATCCGCTTGTGCTCCTTGTTCAATTTGAGTTCTCACAACTTGACTCCCCGCAAAACTAATCTTGACATTACTGTCTGTCTTCTCTTCAAATACGTCACTTAATTCTTTAAAAACATCTTGAAGTTGAGCAGCAGCAAAAATAGTAAGCTCTGAGTTTTCTTTTGAAGTTCCATCAGCTTTATTGCTACAGGATGCAGATGTAACCATGACTAAAAGCAAAGATACAAATAAAACAGAATTCTTCATAATGTTCTCCTTTCTTAATTTGAAATAGTGGATTTAATAAATAACTAATTGTTATATCGAGAATAACATTAAATAATCTAAATCACAATATAATCATGATTATTTATAAATAAATTTTTTTATTAAAAAATTCATTTCCTACTATGTAAGTTTATAACGTTAGATTATTATATAATTTTGATTATTTAATACTTGAAATTTATAACACATCTATTTATAATAAAAATATAAATAATACCTACGGGATTGGATAGGGAACTGGTGTCCCTCTAGGTCTTCAAAACCTCCAGGGAGGCTCGTGCAGTCTCCGGTGGGTTCGATTCCCACGCAATCCCGCCACTTTATCTCTTTATCTCTTCCATCATCTCTCCAAACTCCATTTAAAAAAATGTATATATCTACTAATTCCCACGTTTTTAGCGCATAACCCATATGCATTAATTGGAGCGATATGTTAAAAACTATGTGGTTAGTTCATAAATATTTTCTTATGAACAAGTTGAAAGCTTTTGGGTTCTTTATGAACATCTCTCCTGCTACTTGTATCTATTTCGTTATACAAACTTTGTCGTTTTAGTTTCCTAACAATGCTTTCTTCAGTGACTTCGTAATGCATCGAAAGGTTAAATCAACCGTCCTGTATTGTCGTTACTAGAAAGCTTTTAAATGGGGGTTAGAGCAGGGAATATTGGAAGTGTTAAGTTCTAAATTAATTCACCGAAAAACCCAGGTGTCCCAGCGTTCAAAATAAGATACATATTAAAATCCCCATCTAACTAAAAGACGGGGATTATTGGACTTGTTATGAAATTTTGTCAATATAATATTTATTAGATAACTTTTCTACTTCATTAAACGTAAGAGTACGGGGATCCGAAGAAGAAATCTTATTATTAAAATCTCTTAATTGGTACACCTCATAAATTCGCGTTTTTATAGATTCCGAGAGAAAGAGAGTTCCACATATGGTTACCTTCTGCACTCCAAAACTTTCCCCATATTCAAAACTATTAAGTTTAAACCTTGCTTTACTCATTCACTGTCCCCCCGATCCGAATACCAAGTTCAACACGTGATTTATAAATTCATTTCAAGATTAGATAAAAGATTTCTATTGCCATATGACTTTGTTATTTAATACTCTTTAGGCGAACTCCTTAAGAAAAAAGTTCTTTACTCCTCATAATTTTCAATGGGTAAACACTTGTTTTTGTTTATTTTTGTTGTCAAAATATACTACTTTAAAATATTAGTTCCTCTTTTCTAATCAAAGATAGTCTCTCTGTTTTTTCTTTGACCTTGTAAGGCTCCACTTCTCTTCTTGCAACTCCTGTTGCTATAGCCTCCTGGGCAACTGCAGCTGCTACATTCGGTGCAACTCGGGGGTCAAAAGGACCTGGAATTACATATTCCTCTGATAATTCCTCTTCTGGTATAAGCGAAGCAATAGTATAAGCTGCTGCAAGTTTCATTTCTTCATTGATCTCGGTAGCATGAACATCAAGAGCTCCACGGAATATACCCGGGAACGCCAATACATTATTCACTTGATTGGGAAAGTCCGATCGTCCTGTGCCTACTATTCGTGCACCAGCTTCTTTAGCCTCATCAGGCATTATTTCAGGATCTGGGTTTGCCATAGCAAAAATGATTGCATTCTCATTCATGCTTCTCACCATCTCCTTACTTAATGTCCCTGCTGCTGAAACTCCTATAAAGACATCAGCTTCTTTTAAAACATCTTTCAATGTTCCTTGAACCTTTTCAGGGTTAGTAATTTTCGACGCCTTCTCTTTGGACTCACTCATTCCAAAAGGTCTACCCTCATAAATAATTCCTTTAGAATCACATAAAAAGAGATTCTCTATTCCTATTTTATTTAGCAACTTTATATTAGCAATCCCAGCTGCTCCTGCACCATTTACCACTACCTTTATATCGGTTATCGGTTTATTGACTAATTTTAATGCATTTAATAAACCAGCTACCGTAACAATTGCGGTTCCATGCTGATCGTCATGGAAAATGGGGATATTTGTCTCCTGTTTAAGCCGCTCTTCTATAATAAAACAGTTAGGAGCTGAAATATCTTCGAGATTAATCCCCCCAAAGTTTGGTTCAAGCAATTTCACAGTTTCCACTATTTTGTTTATGCTCGTTGTATTTAAAGAAAGTGGAAACGCGTCCACTCCAGCAAAACTTTTAAATAAGACTGCTTTCCCCTCCATAACAGGTATCGATGCTTCAGCTCCAATATTGCCTAAACCAAGGACTGCTGTCCCGTCGGATATCACAGCAACCATATTTCCTTTCATGGTATATTCAAAAACAGCACTCTTATCTTTTTGTATTTCCTTACATGGTTCTGCCACTCCCGGAGAATAAGCCAAGCTTAAATCTTTAGGATTTCTAACTTTTATTTTCGGTGTGATTTCAAGTTTGCCATGGTTTTCACGATGAGCTTGTAATGCTTCATCTATAAAATTATTCAACTATACTGCCCCCCTTAAATCTTAGAGTTTTTAACTTAACGTCTTTTTTAGCTATGGGAAGTTACTCGTTTCAGATAAATTCAATTCTTTCACCTCTACGGTTGATTTCTTGTTTCCATATATCTACAAAATCTTTTTCAATATATTTCTCTTTTGCTAACCAATAGATATAAACTAAAGTTTCCGTTCATGTATCTTTAATTGGTAATAGCTTCTTGTATTTGTTGTTTTTGTTTGGAAAAAGTCCCTTTTAATAAGGGACTTTTCCATAACGTACGCACATCGCATCGATTGTCATCAAGGGGCTTACACAATTTGACTTGCTCGAGCACTCTTCATTGCATCAATGATTTCATCTTTATTTAAGGACAATTCCATTAATCCTATTTGATCCTGGTAAACATCTTCCGGAATTAATTCCTTAATCTCATCTTCGAGAATATGATAGACTGGAAGACCTAAGGCTACACCAGCTAGCGGTCCCGCATATGTTGGATCTCCGGCCGTAACCGTCTCAGCAAAAATTTCGGCACTATCCTCATCTGGGGATCCTAAAATGACATAAACATTTTCACTACCATACTTTTCTGTTGCTTTCTTTACCTCTTCTTGGACCACCTGGTCCATTGCACCGGCAGCTGTTCAAACAAAGCACTGCGTATCTTTATAAATAATTTCAGCCCCTGCTGCGTTCATACACTCTTCAATCGCTGGAGCAGGCACTCCATCCCTTTCTCCAAGGACAAATACTTTTTTATTAGCTAAATCCATCTTTCTTCACCCTTTCAAATTATTGAGATACTTCAAGGCTTTCATCGATTAAATTTTTTATATCTTCCTTAGTCAGCTCACCACCAGAGATTCGATTAACCTCTTTCCCATCTTTAAATAATAGAAAAGTAGGTAATCCCATTACACGGTGATTAATACAAACTTTTCTGTTTTCTGCGCTATTGAGCTTAACCATCTTCACTTGGTCTCCATACTCCTCAGCCAAATCTTCAACATCCGGCATTAACTTAAGACACGGTTGACAACTGGGGCCCCAGAAGTCTACTATTACTGGATTTTCAGCTTGAAGAACCTCTTCTTCAAAATTTCTTTTATTTACATCCTGCATGATTATTCAGCTCCTTTGTTTTTTTCTATTATAAAAGACATTCCATCAGAAAGCGTTGTCATTTTCCCTAAGAAAAGGCTCCCTTTTCCCACAAACATGGCATTATTTATTTCTCCTTTATTCATCATATCTCTTGCATGACCAATAAACGGTATAGCTGAAGCAATGTGTCCTTGAGTTGGGGAAAATCCTATCATTCCACGTTCCTCTTCAAAAGAATTCATTTCCGTTTTATCCATTTCTTTTCGTAGTACGGCCATACCAGCAATTGTACGATAATTTCCCCTTGGAACATTTCCATTTCCATTAGGTTCCGTCACATCAGGGTTATGAAGCTCAACAGCATATTTATCAATATCAGTAATTTTCTTACCTATTTTTTCAAGAGGATTAACCACCAATGTTTGATAAATAGCTTGGGCTGAAGATCCAGCAGAGATATCGTGCTTTCCAAAAGCATCCATTCGAATTTGGGGGTTTTCTCCATCATCTTGTCCAATTAATATTGCTATAGCTCCCATTTGATCTTCCGTGATCGGCATTTGTTTTGAAAGATTTCCAGCAAATTTCATCCCAAGTTTAGCTAAGCAACCACCACCTACTACTAATACTTCCTTATGAGTACCAGCTTGCACAAGGCTTGCTGCAATACTAATCGCATGGGCTGGAGCGCAACAAAATGATTTGATATCTGAGCCAGAGGCATTGGTACATCCTGCATGCTCGGCAATTGACTTGGCCATATTTCCGCCGCCTCGCTGATAACGATCTCCCACAGCTTCCTCATCACAACCAATTACATAATCAATTTGTTCAGGTGAAATATCAAAATTCGTTAGAGCATGGCGCATCGCTACAATACCCGATGCTTTATTACTTAGATTCTCTAATAAAATATGAGCGGAAAGAAACTTGTCTTCATCATGTCCCGCTTCCATTACACCGATAAGCTGATCTTTCTTGATATGCAATGGTAAAGCGTTATCGTTTGCAAGCTTCTCTTCAATTTCGTGCAGTGAAACGCCTGTACCTAATGACTCGATGTCTTCCTTAGATATCAAGGGATGGTTTTCTAGTGCACCCTTCACATTTTCTTGTAAAAAATTTTCTTCTAGGGAGATCAAATTATAGGAATCAGCTATTTTCAGCCATCCATAAAATTCATCCTCCGGGAGTATTTCTCCCCAGGGACTGAATCGTTCAGCACCTTGAAGCTGAGTATTCGTCCATGGCCTTTCATAGTCTTTTAGTAATTCAGGTCTCAGATTCCCGATAAATACTTGGTTTGGCGGGTAAGCTACCGCCTCTTGAAAACTACGTAACCCACCTAATATTTGATCCAAGACTTCAGGGTTTTTCTCAATTTCTCTTACTGGTTTTGATCCATGACGAACCAGGCTTGGCGTATGAGTAATAACAAAGGAAGATCCTTTAATAACGGGCGCTGTCATATTACACCTCCATATTCATTTCTTTTAATTCTTCTTCTAAACTTTCTACGTATTGCTGGGCTGATAGTGCTGCATTACTGCCATCTCCAGTTGCTGTGATAATTTGACGAAGCATTTTTTCATTCACGTCACCTGCGGAGAAAATTCCTTTTACCCTGGTTTTCATGTCTTCATCAACTTCAATGTATCCATTTTCATTGGTTATTCCTACATTTTTTACACACTCGCTGAGAGGATCCATTCCAATGTAAATAAACACTCCTGCACAAGGAAAATCACTAATATCACCAGTTAATTTATCTTTTATACGAACTCCTGAGACCATTCCGTCACCTAATATTTCCTCTACAGTATGATTCCAAATAAAATTTATTTTTTCATTCTCAAAAGCTCGCTTTTGGATAATTTTTTGCGCCCGAAGTTCATCTCGACGGTGAATAATGGTAACCTTTGTCGCAAATCTAGTTAAAAATATTGCTTCCTCAACAGCCGAGTCTCCCCCGCCCACAACAACTAATTCTTGATCAGTAAAAAATGCCCCATCACATACGGCACAATACGAAACTCCAAAACCTGAAAGCTCCTCTTCGCCTGGAACACCCAGAGAACGGTGTTTAGCTCCTGTACCAATAATTACTGATTTTGTTTTATATTCCATATCATCTACAATCACTGTTTTAAAGGGATAGTCATCTCTTATTTCTTGTATATTTCCTTGCATATATTCGGCCCCGAATTTGGTAGAATGTTCATACATTTTATTCGATAAGTCGGGGCCTAAAATTGCTTCAAATCCAGGATAGTTCTCTATATCTTCTGTTTTTGTCATCTGCCCTCCAGGAAGGCCTTTTTCTACCATTAATGTTTCCATTTTTGCCCTCGATGTATAGACAGCTGCTGTCATACCAGCCGGACCTGCTCCAGCAATAATCACGTCATAAACCTTATTACTACTCATAGGCTCCCCCTTATTCTACAGAAATTTGTCTTGCATTTTTCATTGCATCAATGATTTCATCTTTATTTAAGGACAATTCCATTAATCCTATTTGATCCTGGTAAACATCTTCCGGAATTAATTCCTTAATCTCATCTTCGAGAATATGATAGACTGGAAGACCTAAGGCTACACCAGCTAGCGGTCCCGCATATGTTGGATCTCCGGCCGTAACCGTCTCAGCAAAAATTTCGGCACTGTCCTCATCTGGGGACCCTAAAATGACATAAACATTTTCACTACCATACTTTTCTGTTGCTTTCTTTACCTCTTCTTGGACCACCTGGTCCATTGCACCGGCAGCTGTTCAAACAAAGCACTGAGTATCTTTATAAATAATTTCAGCCCCTGCTGCTTTCATACACTCTTCAATCGCCGGAGCAGGCACTCCATCTCTTTCTCCAAGAACAAACACTTTTTTATCTTTTATCATTTACAATCCTCCTTTAATAGAATTAAAATACTGAATTTGAACTTAAACCTTTACTTCCACGATGGTTGCTTCTTGAATATCATTTGCTAACGCGTCCACTGCAACCTCAACTCGATGTTTTCTCAGTTTCCACTGTTCCTCAACAGATGTGGTAGGATCCCCTAGCGGATGAGGAATTGAAATAGTTGGTACTATACGGTTGGATCCTACCGTTTTAGCAATAGAGACTAAATTAGCCATTTGAACGACTGGAATACCTGTTCTTTCAATTTCCTTCGTTATCGTTGCCCCGCAACGAGTACACGTTCCTCAGGTGGATGTTAAAATCACTGCAGAAATTTCCGCTTCATGAAGGTCTTGAGCAATCTCTTTTCCCATTCGAGTCGCTTCTGCCTGCGTTGTCCCTGTACCGACAGTTGAATACAAGTAACGATGAAGTTTGCCAATTTTTTGTTCCTGCTCTAATGACCGTAAGACATCAACTGGTACGATAATATTTGGGTCTGTATTTGCTGCCGTAGGGTCAAACCCTCCGTGAACGGTTTCCCATTGGCCTGATTCTAACGTCTCAACAAAGTCAATGTCGTATTTTCCCCATTTTGTTGCTGAGGCCGATTGTATTTTGTCCGGATTCCCTAACGGTACGATTCCACCAGAGGTAATAAGTGCAATCGTCGCTTCCGTTACATCTTCAACAGGGGGAGCAATTGGAACCTTTTGTATGACAGGCATAGGCATTTCTGTTTCAAACTCCTCCCCATTGAGCTTTTTAAGCAGCATGTCAACAGCTCGATCAGCCGCGGGGATAGGCGGTTCTTTAAATGATTCCAAACGAATACCACATGGAACATACCCTTCCTCTTCTGCTGATTGTAAGCCCTCTCCCAGTAAAAGCTTCTTTGCAAATTGAGCCATTTTAGGAACATCTTGTCTCATCGATACTGCACTGTTTCCACCAGGGAAAATATAGACATCTTTATGAAACATATCCACCCCTGGGTTCTCAACATACATACTGCTAATGACAGGAACATCAAATCTATCTCTTACCGCTTTACATATTTCACCACATGCCACTCCATAACGTCCTGCCATGAAAGCTGGACCGGCAAAGAAGATATCAAACTGTTTATCTTCTAAAAAATCTAAAATTCTTTCAATAGCTTCTTCTGTCCTTGAGCCCATAAAATTGTCACCGCAAATCACCGTATGTGTGACTTCAGCTTCGGACCCTAATAAATTATTCAGCAATAAAGCAGGGCCAACTGTTCCTTCTTGAATCGTTGGTTCAAAGTCTGCTTGGTCTTCCCCACCTATTTGCCCAAAAAATTGGTTAATATAATGGATCGCTTTTTTCAAGTTTTCTCCCCCTTCCCTCTTAATACTCAACAACTGTTTTAAAATGGTTCCCTGTAGCCGAGTCCGCACAGAACATACCGTTGTTTTCTATCTCAATGGAGCCATCTTCTTTTATCGATTCAGCCCATCCACCCGAATTACCATCTCTAGCCACGGCTTCAAGCTCTCCAATAACCTTTTCCATCGGCCCTAATTTAAGGTGTTCTGAAACGTTACCCGTTGATACAATAGCATTTGCTTTTTCAGATAAATCAACGAGCGGTTGGGATTTTCCATCGTTACCCGTACATTCATTTGTAATCCCTACGACTTTAATGCCAGCATTTTCTAAATTATTGTAAGTTAAAATGAAATCAATATCTGGGTTACCATATCCTTCTTCAGAGATGATCGCTCCTTGTGCGCCTAGTAAAGTAGCTAGGTTTTGAACTTGCAGAGCAGCACGCTCCTTCTCATCTAATTGAGTATTCAAGTTCGAGACAATGACACCTAAAAAATTGATTGTTTCTCCGTGTTCATTCATTAATTGTTTCAAAACAAGATTATTGACATGTTGATACGTAGATATTTTTGATGAAGCAGGCATAAAACTTCCTGAAACTACAGCTCCATCCAGCAATTCATTAGGTGACATGAATGTTGGTAACATACGACTAACATCCCAGCCATACACCATGGCATTGTAACCCGTGTCAAGCATTTGGGATTGTAGTTGAAGAACATATACAACTCCCGGAAGGTTTTGTATCTCCTCCGTTTGTTCATCAAGAGGATGGTGGTGATATACATCCATATCTTCAGGTTCTAAGTCTTTCACGCAACTCCCCAAATACTCAGCTAACCTCATAGCTCCCCAACGTAATGCTTCATTTTTTTTCTGCTGTTCATTTTTTTCGAAATCTTCATTTGTATCAGCTACCAAGCAAATATTTAATAATTCAGAAAACATAGTCTGTTTAGATCCTGGACCGCTCATATCAATGAGACCGTCTTGAAATCCCCCCCAATGTTTTCCCACTGCTAGTACACTGGTTCCTTTTAAGGCATGAGTTCTCCCACTTCCAACTTGCATAAGTTTGTTCGTTACTCCTGGAAACAACACTCCACCAGAAACTTTATACCTAGGTTCTACTGCTTCTTTAACGGGAGTGATTCTAGTTGAATCACCAGGTCTTGCAATGACAATATCAGCTGAAATGATTCTTTCATCTTCATAAACAACCTCTAAAGCTTCTTCTTTATTAATGGTTAATACACCATTATTAAAAGAAGTTTGACTGCCAAAAATAACGCTTTTCACTTGAAAATTTCCTACTTCTAATTTCATTCCTTACCTCCCTTATGAACTATAATTAATCATGATTATTTTTAAGTGATTGATTACATTATATTTATAAACCTTGAAATTGTAAATAGTTTTTTAGTGATAATGCTTTATAATTTTCAATAAATTTTGTTTTTTAATCATGATTATGTTATTATCGTTCTCAATAAGAGATAACGCTTTCAAAAAAAGGGGGGGAACTAACTCTAATAAAAACACTTAAACAAAAAAACGATTGAGGAGGATTACATGAGGTTCATTCAAAACAATATTGTACTAAGTGTTTCTCTGTTTCTTGTTGTCCTGTTTGTAATATTTGGAGCTTTTTTTAATGAATTGTTAGAAATGTGGGTTAACTACTTTCTAGCCAATACTGTGGAATATTTTGGGTGGTTTTATTTAACAGCTACTCTTGTTTTTTTGATTATGGCTTTTTTGCTCATTTTCTCAAAGTATGGAAAAATTCGATTAGGGAAAGACACTGACAGACCTGTTTATAGTAAATTATCTTGGATATCGATGTTATTTAGTGCAGGGATGGGGATTGGACTGGTTTTCTGGGGAGTAGCTGAGCCATTATTTCATTATATGACCCCGCCATTTGGAGAAGCGGCTACTGCTAA
This sequence comes from Alteribacillus bidgolensis, assembly GCF_002886255.1. NCBI lineage: Bacteria > Bacillati > Bacillota > Bacilli > Caryophanales > Bacillaceae > Alteribacillus > Alteribacillus bidgolensis. Next base: position 3,879,269 of record NZ_KZ614149.1, on the reverse strand, counting down.
TGCTGCAAATACCGCAATGACCTATACTTATTTTCATTGGGGGTTGCACCCCTGGGCTGTATACACCCTTATTGGATTAAGTTTAGCCTTTTTCCAATATAGAAAGGATCTTCCAGGGCTAATCAGTTCTACTTTTTATCCAATTATCGGGAATCGAATTTATGGACCTATTGGGAAAGGAGTTGACGTTTTAGCAATCTTTGCCACAGTTTTTGGCATTGCCACCTCCTTAGGGCTTGGAACTATGCAAATAGCTGGAGGGTTAAGCCATTTATTTGATGTTCCAAATGTAGTTAGTACGCAAATTTTTATCATTTTAATTGTTACAGTACTTTTTGCAGGATCTGCGCTCATTGGTATTAACAGGGGCATGAAAATTCTTTCAAATTTTAATATTTTACTAGCATTTGGGATTATGATGCTCTTATTGTTTTTAGGACCCACTTCCGAAATCTTCAAAGTATTTACTACTACAACTGGAAGTTATTTAGATGATGTACTTTACATGAGCTTAAGAATCCGCCCTTTTGGTGATAATTCCTGGATTGCAGGGTGGACCTTATTTTACTGGGCATGGTGGATAGCATGGGCTCCATTTGTTGGTAGTTTTATTGCAAAAGTCTCGAAAGGCAGAACTATCAAAGAGTTTATTCTAGGAGTCTTATTTATCCCTACTATAGGCACCTTTGCATGGTTTTCCGTTTTTGGAGGTTCAAGCTTGCACCTTGTACACAATATGGGCAACACAGCCTTATCAGATGCAGCCCAAACTGACGTTACTGAAGCCTTGTTTGTATTTTTTCAATATTTCCCTTTTAGCACCACTTTAAGTTTTATTGCTGTCATACTAGTAGTTAGCTTTTTTGTAACATCAGCCGATTCTTCAACTTTTATTTTATCGGTATTCAGCTCTAAAGGTAACCTTAATCCTTCATGGAAGATCAAGCTCACTTGGGGGTGTTTACTATCACTTGTATCAATTGTTTTACTTTTAAGTGGTAGCCTGGAGACCTTACAATCTGCTTCTATTGCAGCTGCGTTTCCCTTTGCTATTATTATGTCAGTAATGTGCTATTCCCTTTTAAAAGGATTAATTTTGGAGCATAAAAAAATACAAAACTATCCAAAACGAAATGTGTCCAATATCAAGGAGAAGGATCATAAAGAAATTATGTAATAACTTTCATTTTCTTAGCAATTATGGCTTCTGCATTGTAGCACGTATGTGATTTACAGTTATTTCTGTTGCTTCTTCCACTGTATATTCACATCTTTTATTTAGAAACATAGTATGCATACCTTGCCATATAAGAAAATGAATCTCACTAATTTGACTGGCATCTTCAGATTTAATGTAGCCTTTTTCGATACATGGCTTAAGTGCAATAAAGTCTCTTTTTGTAACATTAGATTCTAAGAGCATTTCTCTTAACTCCGCTGGAACTTCGACAAGGTCTGTTGGAAACATTCCATAGTAATCCTTTAAAAGTTTTTCAGCGGGGTAACCTAAGTTTGAAGAAAACACTGCATAATAAATGTGGGGATCACTAAAAGAGAACCTAGAAAAACACTCCCAAATTTTTAGATACTGTTCCAAAGGATCTTCAGTGGAAGCAAGATATTCAGGTAAAGCATTAATATATTTTTTCACGTAACGCATCGATGCAAAAAATATTAAATGGGAGAGTTCTTCAAAGTAATTATAAATGGTTGCACTATTAAAGCCGGCTAAGTCAGCAACTTTTCGAATGGTGATTTTATCCATTCCTTCTTGTTCAATAATTTCGGAAGTGGCATCTATGAAATATACCATCATTCGGATGGTCTGGATTTCTTTGTTTTTGGCCTTTTTCACTCAATTCACCTCTAATCATGATTAAAATGTGATTACGATAAGTTTAGTATAGCATAATTTTTTGTTATATAGGTTAAAATTTTATTTTTTTTTAGTGAAATAACCTTAAAAATATAGTAGGGAGTGGTTTTAATGGAGACTAATAAAATTCAAAAACTTTTAGTTGCTAACAGAGGAGAAATTGCCATCCGTATTTTCCGAGCATGCACCGAATTGCATATTCGAACCGTTGCGGTGTATTCAAGAGAAGACTCCAGTGCGTTTCACCGGTACAAAGCAGATGAAGCTTACTTAATTGGCGAAGGAAAAAAACCGATTGATGCGTATCTTGATATTGAAAGCATTATAGAAACAGCAAAAAGCAATGACGTAGATGCAATTCATCCAGGCTATGGTTTTTTATCAGAAAACCTTGAATTTGCACAAAGATGTAAAGAAGAAGGCATTATCTTCATCGGCCCTGGTACCGAACATCTACATATGTTCGGGGATAAGGTACGAGCAAGAGAAACGGCTATTAGAGCCGGACTTCCTGTTATTCCAGGAAGTGACGGACCGGTTTCCGGCATCCATGAAGTCAAAAAATTTGCTGATGAACATGGATTTCCATTTATTATTAAAGCCGCTCTTGGCGGAGGCGGACGCGGGATGCGGATCGTACGCAGCCCTGAAGCGTTAGAAGAAGCGTATGACCGTGCACGCTCTGAGGCGAAATCTTCCTTTGGCAGCGATGAAGTGTACGTGGAAAAGTTCATTGAAAATCCAAAGCATATTGAAGTGCAGGTGCTTGGGGACAAAGAAGGCAACATCGTGCACCTTTATGACAGAGACTGCTCTGTACAGCGCCGTCACCAGAAGGTCGTTGAAATTGCTCCAAGCGTGTCTTTAAGTCAGGAACTTCGGGAAAACATTTGTAATGCAGCGTTAAAACTGGCGGAGAATATTAATTACGTGAATGCGGGAACGGTTGAATTCCTCGTTAATCCTGACGGTGAATTTTATTTCATTGAAGTAAACCCGCGCGTACAGGTAGAACACACAATAACAGAAATGGTTACAGGGGTGGACATTGTGCAGACACAGCTGTTTATTGCAGCTGGTAAATCATTGCACGGTCCCGAAATCGGCATTCCGAGCCAGGAAAAGATCACTACCAATGGTTATGCGATTCAATCTCGTGTCACGACGGAAGATCCGGCTAACAATTTCTTCCCGGACACAGGAAAAATTATGGCTTATAGATCAAGCGGCGGTTTTGGCGTACGCCTCGATGCTGGTAATGGTTTCCAGGGTGCTGTCATTACACCTCACTATGACTCACTGCTTGTTAAGGTATCTACGTGGTCGCTTACTTTTGAGGGTGCCGCAGCTAAAATGCTTCGGAACCTTCAGGAATTCCGTATTCGCGGTATTAAGACAAACATCGCATTTTTAGAAAATGTCGTTCAGCATGAACAGTTTTTAACAGGGGAGTATAATACATCCTTTATTGATTCTACACCTGAATTATTTGTGTTCCCGAAACGAAAAGACCGCGGGACAAAATTGCTCACTTTTATCGGTGAAACCATTATTAATGGCTATCCAGGCCTTGAACAAGAGAAAAAACCGGTATTTGAAAAGCCTGAAGTTCCTAAAATTAAACATAGTGAACCGTTTTCTAACGGAACGAAGCAGATATTAGACGAAAAAGGCCCGGAAGGTTTAGCCGAATGGGTAAAGAATCAAAAAGAAGTATTGCTCACGGACACTACGTTCCGTGATGCCCACCAATCTCTGCTTGCTACTCGGTTCCGGACTCATGATTTAAAGAAAATCGCAGAGCCGACATCACGGCTGCTCCCAAATCTATTCTCTTCTGAAATGTGGGGCGGGGCTACATTCGATGTGTCGATGAGATTTTTACATGAAGACCCTTGGGAGCGTTTGTTAGTATTAAGAGAAAAAATGCCGAACATGCTCTTCCAGATGCTGCTGCGTGCATCGAATGCGGTCGGCTATAAAAACTACCCTGATAATGTGATCAAAGAATTTGTTGAAAAATCTGCTATAGCAGGTATAGACGTGTTCCGTATCTTTGACTCCCTTAACTGGGTGGAAGGCATGAAGCTTGCTATCAATGAAGTCCGCGAACAAAACAAAATTGCAGAAGCTTCGATGTGCTATACAGGGGATATTCTTGATCCTAAACGTGACAAATATGACCTAAATTACTATAAAAACCTGGCCAAACAATTAGAAGAAGCAGGTGCTCATATCCTGGGTATTAAAGATATGGCAGGACTGCTTAAGCCGGAAGCTGCTTATCAGCTCATTTCTGAATTGAACGAAACGATTGATATTCCAATCCACCTGCATACCCATGATACGAGCGGCAACGGCATTTTAACTTACGCACGTGCAGTGGAAGCTGGCGTAGATATCGTTGATGTGGCGGCAAGCTCTATGGCAGGGCTGACTTCCCAGCCTAGTGCAAACAGTCTTTATTATGCCTTAAAGGGAACAGAACGGCAGCCGAATATTGATGTAAAAGCACTTGAGGCGCTTAGTGAATATTGGGAGTATACCCGTAAATATTATCAAGGCTTTGAAAGCGGCATGAACGCCCCGCATACAGAAGTATATGAACATGAAATGCCGGGCGGACAGTACAGCAACCTGCAGCAGCAGGCAAAAGCTGTAGGATTGAAAGGCCGCTGGAATGAAGTGAAAAAGATGTACCGCCGTGTAAATGACATGTTTGGAGATGTAGTAAAAGTAACACCATCATCCAAAGTAGTCGGTGATATGGCCCTTTACATGGTACAAAATGATTTGACAGAAGATGATATTTACGAAAAAGGAGAAAACCTTGACTTCCCGGATTCGGTTGTAGAGTTCTTCCATGGCTTTCTTGGACAACCTTACCAGGGCTTCCCGAAAGAACTTCAGCAAATCATCCTAAAAGGGAAAGAAGCCATCACCCACCGTCCAGGCGAACGGTTGGAGCCGGTGAATTTCCAGGAAGTGAAAGAAAATTTATATCATAAGCTTGACCGCCAAGTAACGAGCCATGATATAATCTCTTATGCTCTCTATCCAAAAGTGTTTATGGACTTTGAGCGGTTCCGCCAGCAATTTGGTGATGTATCCGTTCTTGATACACCGACTTTCTTTTACGGTCTCCGCTTAGGAGAAGAAATTGAAATTGAAATTGAGCAGGGGAAAACGTTAATTGTCAAACTTGTTTCGATTTCTAAACCACAGGATAATGGAAATCGTATAGTATACTTTGAATTAAACGGTCAGCCTCGTGAAGTAATCATTAAAGACCAAAACGTAAAAACAGCGGCATCTGACCGGCCGAAAGTAGATAAAACAAATCCTAACCAGATTGGTGCGTCTATGCCGGGAACCGTTGTGAAAAAGCTCGTCGAGAAAGGTGAGAAAGTCAAAAAAGGCGATCACCTTATGATCACAGAGGCTATGAAAATGGAAACAACTGTACAAGCTCCTGTTAATGGAATAATTAAAGAAATATATGTCTCCGGGGGAGAAACTATTGAAACGGGTGATTTATTATTAGAAATAGAAAGATAAAGACTAAAGAATCATTCGACATTTATCACATTCCAAAATAGGAATAAACAGTAAATTCCTTCTGTGGATCCCTTTGAAAAATCCCTTTGAAATAAATTGGAGGTAACTTACCCCGGGGCTCTCCAATTACCTCACGTATCCGTAAATAAAGGGGCTGTCCCAAAAGCCCCTATAAACATGAAGAAACCAACCGTAAGGAGAGATAATCACGGTTGGTTTCTTTTGCGTTTTAGATAGGGCCCTCGAAACAGCCCCTACTTTTCCCTATATAGAATTTTTCCACTGGTCCATGATAAAGTAATGCTGCTCACCTCAAGCGATCACCAGAGAAAAAAGTCTCCCTCTTAGAGCTGAAAGATTAGAAATATATCCTTATTCGCTCGAGTGCAGGACTTCAGTACTTTTTAATGCAAGCCAATCCCCAAAGTGGAGTTAAACCGAAAGTAATGCTCAGCAGCCAAAACGGATAGAAACAAAAAGTTAAGTGCGTGAACTAAGATATTCAACGCTTAAAAGCAAAATTCCGCTCTGCTTTTTGATTCTCCCACACCTGTAGGATTTAATTCGTCACCCGGACTATTGTCCTCCCATGTCATCGATGAACCAATGACAAAGCCGCGTTCTTCAATAGCATGATCATCTCAACAGCCGGTGAAATAGTAAGGTAGGAATTCCAATACTCTCAGTGAACTTTCCGATACAGATAAATCTCCTTAACATTTTCCATTAAAAAACCAGCTTCTTTATCTATATGCTAATCATCTAGTTACTTAATTTATGATAAAAAAATTGCTGTATATCCCACCTGCCCCTATTTTCCTAGAGTTAGAGAACCTTATGATAATATAGTTTCACATCAAAAATTTTCAATATTCTGTACTGTTAATAAAAACGATAAAGAAATGGTTCAAGGTTTCTATAAATATAGATTAATTTTTAAACTACTTCTTTTAAAAACAAATTATTAATCGCTGTTGCAAATTCTCTCATATTTTTGATGTTCTCTAGTTGAATGATCATTTCAATTATTTGTTCACTATTCTTCCTGCCTATAATTGGTTCAGTCAAAGAAAGAAATTTCTGTCTAATTTCAAAATTCGATACCTCTCTGAAAGGTTTGACTAATCCTAAATGTTTTGAACCTCGTTGACACATATTTAGTTTAAATTGAAGGTCCTTAATTAAATACTCTCTTCCTATATCTTGTATATCAGGACTAATAGTTAAATTAGAATTTGAAAAATGTTCTCCCTTACGTTCAATTCCCTTTTCGGTAAGATACGATGAGTTAACGCCGGCCATACTACCCCAGGCAGCTACATCAGATTGATCAATGGAACAATCAATAGAAGTCATTAAAGGAGAATAGGTTATATAATGTTCAGTAGATCCTAAAACATACTCTATTTTATCTTCAGGCAACCCTATGACCCGGCTCCCCCCTGCTCCAGCTCCCATGGCGGCCCAAGAACAATGTTGATGAATATTTGAACCCGAATGATTACCGATCATCTCCGACCGAATTCCTACCTCGTATCCTATCAGCAAAGCGGATAAAAAGGTTTCACCACTTACCTCTCTATCTTCTGAGATAGCAAAAATGGCGGGGAAAATAATAGAACCAAGGGGACCATTGATTAAAGAATGACTATCGTCGAATCTGAGAGCACCAGCCATTGTTGCATTCATAAATGCTGCTCCAACTGAATTTAATTTTTCAGATGATAAATAGACGGAGCAATCCCCTTTTTTCCAGAGTTCAAAAGCATAGTCTTTAGCACTTTTAAATTCTTTTGTTTGAGAGCCTGCTATTATACTTCCGACAATATCTATAATTGCTTTTTTCAGCGTTTCTTGGACTATCGGTTGAGTTTCTTTATATTGCTCTTCCAGAATAAAAGTTGTCATTCTATTCATCATAAAGCCCTCCCTGTCTTTTTTAATCAATTAACTCTTCTTCCTTTAACCAGTTCCTACTGACTTCAAGCGTGTTTGCATGTTCGATATCCACTTGATAATTAAGGGTCCTGATTGTTTCATTATCTAAACGTTCAGCAATGTTGTTTAAGAGTTCGGGCAAATCGTTAAACTTTTCGATCACTTCTTTTCTTACGACCGGAGCTACGTTATAAGCTGGAAAAAATGATTGGTCATCCTCTAACGCAACAATATTTAAGTTATGAATACTTCCATCAGTAACAAAACCAACGATAGCATCTGCGCGTTTGTCCTCCAGAGCCTTGTACGTTAAATTATAATCTAGCCCAATAACTTGGTCAGATGATAAGTCAAAATCGTAGGCTTCTTCCAGTCTCTTGAGCCCATCTTCTCGCTTGTAAAATTCTTTTTCAGAGGCCAATTTTAATTCACCTCCATTTTTAATGTAGTCTGCTAAATCTGAAACTGTAGTAATTCCATGCTTTTTAGAAAACTCCTCTCTCACTAGAATAGCGTAGGTATTATTAAACTCAGATTTTTCAAGCCAAACAATGTCATTTTCTTTGTCTAATCCTTTTACTTTTTTATAAGCTGTCTCTGGATCATTCTCCCCTTTTTCATTTAAATGAAGCGTAAGAGCAGTTCCTGTGTATTCCCAGTAAAAATCTATATTGTCATCTACGAGAGCGGAACGAAGATCAGGACTTGACATATTACTAACTGTTTCGACTTCATATCCATTTTCTCTTAAATATACAGAAGTGATAGTTAAGAGAAGGGACTGTTCTGTAAAATCCTTTGCTCCAATAGTTAATTTACCTTTACTTGTCGGTTGTTTTTCTAATTCATTATTTGAATGTCCATTCATACACCCAAACAATAAAAAAAGAAACAAAAGAAATAAAATAAGTGTTTTCTTCTTATAGTTCTTACATGTTTTATTCTTCATGACTTCCCCTCTCACTATATTTATTGCAAATATCATGCCATCCTTAAAGCCTTTTCATTTCTAATTTTGAATTGAAATTGTAAAAAAGTTTACTGATAACGTAAAATTTTTTTTACAAAAAGGGACAATCATAAAAATACTGATTCTCCCTACTCTTTTTGGAAATATTTATTCATTTTATATAACAAGGTTTGACGAGAAATTCCTAATTTCTTTGCAGCTGTCGCAGGTTGACCTGTTGCATCATCCAAGGCTTTAAGGATCAACTGTTTTTCTATAGACTCTAATTTCTCAGGAAGAGGTTTATCATTTTCAATGTTTATTTCTTTTATATCCACGTTTTCTTTAGATTCTTTTATCTTCTCTGGAAAATCATCAATATATAATGTGGTGCCTTGACACAGGACAACAGCTCTTTCGACTGCATTTTTTAACTCCCTCACATTTCCAGGCCAATTATAATTTTTTAAAATGTTTAAAGCATCTCTATCAATTGTATAATTACGACCATCTTTTTTTCTGAATCCCTCTAGAAACTTTTCAAGCAACAAGGGGATGTCGTCTTTGCTCTTCCGTAAAGGAGGGATACAGATATCTACAATATTTAACCGGTAATACAGATCTTCTCGAAATAATTCACTTTCTACCATTTTCCTTAAATCTCGGTTAGTAGCTGTAATGATTCTAACATCAATATGTTTAACTTCATCACTGCCAACAGGCATATAGGTTTTGTCCTGTGTTATCTGCAGCAGTTTAGCTTGAAATGCCGGGGATATCTCTCCTATCTCATCTAAAAAAATCGTACCCCCATTAGCTGCTTCAAACTTTCCTTTTCGGTTGCTTTGGGCTCCGGTGAACGCCCCTTTTTTGTGTCCAAATAGCTCGGTTTCTAATAACTGTTCAGGAATAGACGCACAGTTTACTGGGATAAATGGTGATTTGCTTCGTTCACTTAAATTATGAATGGATTTTGCAATTAAACTCTTTCCTGTCCCGCTTTCTCCTTGAATTAAAACATTCGCATCTGTTGTGGAAACTCGTTCAACCAACTTAAATACTTTTTTCATAATAGAACTAGCTCCAAATATCTCATCTACCATCGTAGTTTGTTTTAATCTTTCCTTTAATGTATCATTTTCTTCTTTTACTTTTAGCCATTCTAACGCTTTTTCTATAACTACTGAGATCTGCTCCATTCTTACCGGTTTAATGATGTAATCAAAAGCTCCAGCTTTCATTGCCGTTACTGCATTTTCAACGTTAGCATAAGCCGTCATCAGTATATATATTTTCTTTGGATAGAGGGAAGTAAATTCTCTTAATAAATCTACCCCGCTGCAATCTGGAAGCTTTAGATCAAGAAAAATAATATCAACTTCTAACTCTCTTATCTTATTTCGGGCTTCTTGCCCATTAGCTGCAGTAAAAACTGTATATCCTCGCTTTTTTAAGGATACTTGGAATATTTTTAATAATTTATGTTCATCGTCAACCAGTAATATGGATCTCACCAGAATCTTCCCCTTCCTCCAGAGATTTCGGTAAAGAGATATAAATTGTCGTCCCTTCCCCTTCCTTACTTTTAACACTAATCTCTCCATCTTGTTGTGTAATAATTTCATAAGCAATTGATAGTCCCAAACCTGTTCCTTCTTTTTTGGTAGTATAAAAAGGGTTAAATATCCAATCAACCTTTGAAGAGGGAATTCCATACCCTGTGTCTCTAATTTCTATTTCCCAACTTATACCTTGATCTTCTATATCAATAGACAGTTCACCGCCTGATTCCATTGCCTGTAAGCTATTTAAAATTATATTTAAGAAAACTTGTCCTAATTTGCTCTCATTAGATAGGACATAAGCAGAATCATACTTTCGGTATTCTGATATCACTGTAATTTGTTGTTCGTCAAATTTTTTTCTTAATAATGATAATAGTTCATCGAAAATCCAAACTAGATTAATTCTGTCTTTTACAACTTCACTGTCATCCTTGGCCATTTTCAAAAAATCTGTTAAAAGCATGTTCATGCGTTCTGTAGTTTCAAGAATATCGTCGCTTAATTCTTTTATGAAATCCTTGTTTAATTTTTTATCCATTGTTTCGTATTGAATGCCTTCAGCAGCTGCTTGAATAATACTTAAGGGATTTTTTACTTCGTGAGCAATTCCAGATGTTAGTTGTCCTAAAGAAGCTAACCTTTCACTTTGTTTTGCATAGTTTTCTAATTTTTTCATTTCACTTACATCACGTATGATTAACAGAGTACCCGCTTTCTTCCTAATTTCATCTTTAAACTCGGCAGAGTAAATCCGTACCTCATGTTCTTTTTCCTCTATATCTATTAAAGAAGCTTCAACTTCATTAAATTCCCTTCCTTCTAAAAGCTTTTCCCAAGAAACACTTTCTTCTTGTTTGTTACATTCAAGCTGGAAATTAAATAAAAGTTTCCCCACCGCTTCTTTTCTGTTACATTTCAATAACTTTTCTGCACCTTTATTAAAAGTTAAGATCTTGCCCGTTTGGTTTGTCGTAATCACCGCATAAGGAATTGATTCTAGAATGTTAGCTAGTCTTTTTCTTTTGTTAATGAGTTCGTTTGCCATACTGTCCATAGTAACAGATAAGTCTTGTAAGTCGTCATTTGTGTTAATGAGATTAAAACCTCTTCTTTTGCCATCTTTATATTCTTTTGCTTGATTGATAAGATTATGGATAGGTTTAACTACACTGATAGTACCAAATATAGTAAATAAAATTGCCATTAGGGAGACGACCAGAAACCCTTCTATTAAAACTTTTTGTACAGTGACTATCGGAACAATAGCCTGTTTCTCAGTCTCTCCAACGATTAATCCAAAGTCGCTTGATAAAATAGGTCGATATGCTAAAAGCATCTTTTGAGCAAATATGATCCCCTCCCAATTTCCAATACGACTTCTATTCAAAAAATCATTTATTTGATGATTTTTCAAATATTTTCCAATATAACTATCGTCCGTATGGGCAATAACCCGGCCATTCCTATCAATCAAAGCATTTATTCCTTCTTGACCAATTTGTACTTGGCTCAATGCAGTTGACAAACTTTCCAAATCTATAAGTGCACTGACTCCACCTTTAAATTCTCCATCACTATTAAGAATAGGAACGGATACCGCAATAGTTTGTGTGCCATTTTGCAGTGTAATTAAATCAGAGATGTAATACGTTTTACTCCAATGAAGGCGCTTTCTAATTTTATCTAAATCTTCATCTCGAAAAAAATAGTTTTCAGGCACTGAAATAAGCCTTTTTCCGTCTTCATTGAAGACTTGTACGTAAGAAAAAAAAATATTCTCTAATACCAATTCGCTTAATTCCTCATGTAAATCTTCAACTTCTTTCTCACTGTTCAATTCATTTGGAGAGACATTATTGATTTCACTCACTATTTGTTGGAACGCTGCATCTGTATGGCTTGCAAGAGTCTTAGCCATTAGTTCATTACGTTCGTCTATTCTTTCTCGAATTGAATGATTTAATACAAAGGTTGCTATAGTAAATATGAGGGTTAAGGAGACAATACTCCCAACAAGCGACAATATAAAAAATTTTTTTGTTAATTTAGATCGGAGAAATATCATGACCTTTTTATTCCCTTTCATAAACTGAAACTTATTAAGTATCTGTATTTATATTATATATTAAAGTGAAATTATTTTCTAAATAGAAAAAAAATTTTTTCTTTAATTTTAAAATTATCATGTTTATGTTATAATCATGATTAGTTCTCAGAATTAAAAAGTGAAAGGGGCGATTTGTATGTTAAAAACAAAGGGGCTAGAAGGAATTGTAGCAACAACATCATGTGTAAGTTCCATCATTGATGATCAATTGAGGTACCAGGGATATAATATTGATGATCTTACTGAAAATGCTAGTTTTGAAGAAGTAATTTATCTATTATGGAATGGAAGACTTCCCAAAAAAACTGAACTAAATGACTTAAAAAAACAACTTTCCTACAACAGTGCGCTACCTAAAACATTTTTAGACCAAATGAAATCTTCTCCTCTTAAGGATTTACATCCCATGGCTGCTCTTCGTACGTGGATTTCCTATTTATCCTTTTTTGACACTGAAGCTGATAAATTAATTAAGGAAGCCAATTATAGAAAGGCTATCAGAATACAAGCAAAAATCCCGACCATAGTAGCTGCTTTTGCACGAATTAGACAGAATAAAGATCCCCTTGAGCCTAGAGAAGACCTTAATTACGCGGCCAATTTTCTATACATGTTAACCGGAAATGAACCTGAGAAAATTTCAGTTGAAGCTGTAAACAAGGCTCTCATAATTCATGCCGACCATGAATTAAATGCATCGACATTTACCTCCCGTGTTTGCGTAGCGACTTTATCAGACTTGTATTCCGGTGTTACAGCAGCAATTGGTGCCTTAAAAGGTCCTTTACATGGCGGAGCTAACACAGCTGTTATGGAGATGTTAATGCAAATTGGCGAGGTGGAAAATGTAGAACCTTATATTCGTAAAACAATAGATAATAAACAAAAAATCATGGGATTCGGTCACAGAGTTTATAAACAGGGTGACCCGCGGGCAAAGCATCTAAAAGAAATGTCTAAACAACTAACATTAATCACTGGCGAAAGAAAATGGTATGAAATGTCACTCGAAATCGAAAAAATTGTTACTAGAGAAAAAGGACTTTTACCAAATGTTGATTTTTATTCAGCTTCTGTTTATCATAGTCTAGGAATAAAACATGACCTATTTACTCCTATCTTTGCAATTAGCAGAACATCCGGCTGGATTGCACATATTTTGGAACAATATGATAATAATCGCTTAATTCGTCCCCGTGCAGAATATATTGGAGCGGTAAATAAAACATACACTCCACTTGAGAATAGGTAAAAAAATCGAAGTATAACAAAGCGCTAACTTTTTTGTTAGCGCTTTAATTTACTTTATTTCTTTTAGCTTATTTATTATTAGTGGAATTTCTTCAGCAGTCACTGTACGAAAATCAATAAGTACATTTTCTTTTTTAGGCGTGTAATGATTGAAGGGTGCCCCACGCGCAATAGTTCAAAGACCCTATTTGAAGTATACCTTGAATGAGTCAAAGCTACTGCAAAAGTAGGGATTTCCACACCAGGCATTGTACCTCCACCAATTTGTGTCGTGTCTTTTCTTATTTCCCACTTCCAGCTAATAAGTGCCTCGGTATCAATTTGCGAAATAAAGATCTCTACTTTCTCTTTTATTTTTGAAAGGGGCGTTATTAAATCTCCAATCGTCGGTATTTGTTTATGGTTTCCTTGAATGTACGATTTTACTGTAGCCTCAAGAGCAGCCAGCGTCATTTTATCCACTCGCAATACTCTTGCAAGCTGATGTTTTTTTAATTTATTTAACAACTCTTTTTTCCAACAATAATTCCTGCTTGAGGCCCCCCTAACAATTTATCACCACTAAAAGAGACCATGTCTACTCCCGTTTTAAAACTTTATCAACAGTTGGTTCATCACCAATTTCATCCTTATGAAAATCATACAAAGCCCCGCTTCCTAGATCTTCATAAACGAACACATTATTATACTTAGAAGAGAGATCAGATAACTCTTTTGTTTTCACTGACTTTGTAAAACCAATAGTTTTAAAATTGCTTGTATGTACTTTCATTAAAAGAGATGTTCCTTCATTTATAGCATGTTCATAATCAGATAAATAGGTTTTATTTGTTGTACCTACCTCAACGAGCTTTGCATCACTCTCTTCCATAATCGAAGAAACCCTAAAAGATCCTCCAATCTCCACGAGCTCTCCTCTAGACACAATTACTTCTTTTCCTTTTGCTAATGTCCTTAAAATAAGATAAACTGCAGCCACATTATTGTTAACTACCATTGCCCCTTCTGCTCCGGTAATTTCTTTTAATATGGATTCAATAATATCATGTCTTGAACCACGCTGGCCTTGTTCAATATTATATTCTAAATTAGAATAATTTCTAGCAGTTAATACTACTTGCTTAATGGCGTCTTCACTTAATCTTGCCCTTCCTAGATTTGTATGTAGTATGATACCAGTAGCGTTTATCACTCGTTTCAATCGGTATGAAATAAATTCATCAGCTCTTATTTCCAATTTCGCAAAAATTTCCTCTTTTAAAAGAGTTTTTTCAACTTTATCTTCGTATTTATTGCTACGTATTTTCTCCCTTATTAAATCAATTTCTTCTTGAATCCATTGTGTTAATTTACTAGGCGGAATCTCTTTTCGTTTACTAAATTCATGAATCTTTTATCTCTTTTAAGTTTATGGACAGCTGGTAATTCCCTTGCATCTTCTCCCCTTTTTTGCTCTTCGGTAATAAAACCTAGAAAACGTTGTAACTTTCCTTTGTTTAATAGTGTTATATTTAACAATACCATTATATAATCATGATTACAATTTGTATGGATAAATTAACTAAAAGGCTTTTCAGAATAAAAATACTTAAATCCCCTAAGCGTAGAGACACTCTTAAAGAAATATCATAGGCAATCATTTCTTCTCTTCCTTCAGAAGCAGCGATTTCCCTGGTTATAATTGGTTTGCTCAACAACTTTTGATGGTATAACAATTCATTTTTATTTTAAACCTTATGTTTACTTTTTTTTCACAATTAGATATATTTATGATAACTGAAAGTAATCATGATTAATATTTTCTGAGCTATTACCTTTCAAAAGTTTGTACACGGAGAGGATCGATAAAAATGAACTTAAAAAGAGTTGAAACCTTTTTACTCATTATAGATTATAAAAGTTTTTCGGCTGTTGCTGACATATTGAATATTAGTCAACCTGGCGTCACTAAACAATTAAAAACTTTAGAAAAAGACTTAGGATCCACACTTTTAAATCGAACCTCATTAGAACCTACAGAAGCAGGACGAGTTGCTTATAAAAAAGGGCAAAAACTATTACGTGATTGGAAATTGTTAGAGGAAGAATGTCGGGTATTCCAAAATAACGTAACGGGGCTTCTTCGCATTGGAGCAAGCACAATTCCCGGCACATATATTGTCCCTCCTTTATTGAAAACATATATAGATTCCAACCCGCATGTAGAAATCTCTCTTAAGGTAGGTGACTCTGAAAATATTTTAAATCTTATACAAAATGAGCAATTAGATATTGGTATTATAGGTTGTCAAATTGCAAATAAAGAATTAAACCATGAATGTATTGCTCAAGATAAATTAACTTTAATTGGACCAAATAACAGTGAAGAAATTGAAGATTTTGAAGATATAAGAGATCTTCCTTTCATTTTCAGAAGTGAACGTTCAGGTACATGGAAAGCCGTTCAAAAAGGAATATCTGAATGGGGAGGTTCAGTGAACGAGTTGCATTGCTTAACTACTGTCCATAGTACCGAAAGTGTTATAACAATGGTAGAATCAGGATTAGGGTATTCCTTTGTATCGCATATTGCGGCTCAAAATGCTAATAAACAGAAAAGGATAAAAATTCTTTTAGAACTGCCTGTCAAACGAAATTTTTATTTTGTCTATCCTTCTC
The DNA here is from genome assembly GCF_002886255.1 of Alteribacillus bidgolensis. Taxonomy (NCBI): domain Bacteria; kingdom Bacillati; phylum Bacillota; class Bacilli; order Caryophanales; family Bacillaceae; genus Alteribacillus; species Alteribacillus bidgolensis. The sequence goes on along the minus strand of NZ_KZ614149.1, from coordinate 3,863,367 downwards.
ATAAACGGAACAACGTTACTATTATGACAATGATAGAATTAATAGAAAAAAAAATTAATGAAAGAATTGGCATTTAAAAAGCTACTATTTACCTTATTTTATAACATTAAATTCACCAAGTACTTTTTACCCTTATGTGCTGCTTTGATCGGTTAGTGACGGTCTTTTTGGACATGGGAAAAGAGTTCTATTGCGCTTTTTTCTTCGTGTTCCAAAGAGTGTTATTTTAATTTCGTCAAAAAACTGTTAGGTTTACGTATTATGTTTTTTTATTCCGTTTCTGTTGTACCTTTTAATTTTCTAAGATGGCTTCTGTATAAGTATTACAATTACCAATGATATGAATAAATACGTAGTAAATATTTCTATTAAAAACCTGAGTGATTACACTCAGGGTATACTTATCATTCATTTCTTTTCCTTTATTTTAACATATTATGGCAAGATTGTTAAAACTAGCGGGATTAAATACCGAACTTACTCCGCACTCGTTACGACATACTCATACTTCTATTTTTGCCGAGGCAGAAGTAAGTCTTCCACAAATTATGAAACGATTAGGGCATGAGGATGAGTCCACTACAAAAAATGTTTACCTGCATATAACAAAAGAGATGAAAAAAAAGAGGCTTCCCAAAAGTTCAAAGAACTCATGGAAAACCTCTGATTTTAAGCCCTTATTTAAGAATATGTTACCCGTTTGTTACCCCTGAACGCTTTTCAAGGAGTACAAGGGCCTTCAAACCTTATTATCATGGGGTTTTTGAGCAGATCTCGGACTAAGACCGCGACGTCCGAGTGACCAACATCCTAGATTAAGGAACTTAGGCTAAACCCGCAACGTCCTGTTGCAACGCCTAAGCCACCACATCCATGTGGAAGTTACATCATGCCGCCCATTCCTCCCATTCCGCCCATGTCTGGCATTCCGCCGCCGGCACCGCCGCCTTCGTTTTCTTCAGGCTGGTCAGCGATAACAGCTTCGGTTGTGAGGAACATAGCGGATACGGAAGAAGCGTGCTGCAATGCAGAACGAGTAACTTTTGTAGGGTCAACAATACCTGCTTCAACCATGTCTACCCATTCACCAGTAGCAGCGTTAAATCCGGTTCCTACTTTTTCACCTTTCATGCGTTCAACTACAACGGAGCCTTCAAGTCCTGCATTATGGGAGATTTGACGAAGCGGCTCTTCTAATGCGCGTAGAACGATGTTTCTGCCTGTTGCTTCATCTCCATCAACAGAGATAGCCTGCACAGCTTTATAAACATTCATAAGAGCTGTACCACCACCGGATACGATACCTTCTTCTACTGCAGCGCGAGTAGAGTTCAGTGCGTCTTCGATGCGAAGCTTGCGTTCTTTCATTTCTGTTTCAGAAGCAGCGCCGACTTTAACAACAGCTACACCGCCTGCAAGCTTAGCAAGACGCTCTTGCAGTTTTTCACGGTCAAATTCAGAAGTTGTTTCTTCGATTTGTGCTTTAATTTGGTTCACACGACCGGAAATGTCTTCTGGCTTACCGGAGCCTTCAACAATCGTAGTGTCATCTTTGTTTACAACTACTTTTCCTGCACGGCCGAGCTGGTCAATTGTAGCAGATTTCAGATCAAGACCAAGATCTTCAGTGATTACTTCGCCGCCTGTTAGAAGAGCGATGTCTTCAAGCATTGCTTTACGACGGTCGCCAAAGCCTGGTGCTTTTACTGCTACAGCATTGAACGTACCGCGAAGTTTGTTCACAACTAGTGTAGCAAGTGCTTCGCCTTCTACGTCTTCAGCGATGATCAAAATTGGCTTATTTTGCTGTACCACTTGCTCAAGAAGCGGAAGAACTTCTTGGATATTGGTGATCTTCTTATCAGTAATAAGAATATATGGATCTTCTAGTTCAGCAACCATTTTATCGGAGTCCGTTACCATGTAAGGAGACGCGTATCCACGATCGAACTGCATACCTTCTACAACTTCAAGTTCAGTTTCAAGACCTCGGGACTCTTCTACTGTGATAACGCCGTCATTTCCTACACGATTCATTGCTTCAGAAATGATTTGGCCTACTTCATCACTAGATGCGGAAACAGATGCAACTTGTGCGATAGATTCGCTGCTTTCGATCGGCTTAGAAATCTTTTTCAATTCTTCTACTGCCACTTCCGTAGCTTTTTCAATCCCTTTGCGGATTCCCATTGGGTTCGCACCGGAAGTTACGTTTTTCAAGCCTTCTTGAATCATAGCTTGAGCCAAAACAGTCGCTGTTGTTGTACCGTCACCAGCGATATCATTTGTTTTGCTGGCTACTTCAGATACGAGCTGAGCACCCATGTTTTCAAAGTTGTCTTCCAGCTCAATTTCTTTAGCAATTGTAACACCGTCATTTGTAATAAGCGGAGAACCAAATTTTTTCTCCAATACAACGTTGCGGCCTTTTGGCCCTAATGTTACTTTTACAGCGTTAGCAAGCTCATCTACCCCACGCAGCATTGCACGGCGGGCGTCTTCACGGAATTTAATATCTTTAGCCATCGTTTCAACCTCCTGAATAAATGTAATATGTAGGGTTTTTAGACCCTGTTATTAACCAATGACAGCGAGTACGTCACTTTCGCGAAGGATAAGATAATCGTTTCCTTCGTACTTCACTTCTGTTCCTGCATATTTAGAGAAAATAACAGAATCTCCTTCTTTTACTTCCAGTGCAATGCGCTCTCCATTGTCTGAGACGCGTCCGTTCCCAACTGCGACAACTTTACCTTCTTGAGGCTTTTCCTGCGCAGAATCCGGAAGCACGATTCCGCTTTTTGTTTTTTCTTCAGTTTGGACTTGCTCGATTACGAGTCGATCACCAAGAGGCTTTAACAAGGTAAACACCCTCCTTTAGGATTTGCTCGGCAACTGCTGCAAACAGCGGCAGCAAGGATTACCGACATTTTTTGATATTATTAGCACTCAAGTTAAGCGAGTGCTAATACCAATTATTATGATAATCATTTCCCTTCGTTTTTGCAAGAGAAAAGACAAATTTTTTCTAAAATGTTTATTCATTCATCCAAACTCTTTTTTCTAATTGATATTTTAACGCCCTTTTACTTCTTTTAAGGAATTCACCCCTCAGACAGATTTCCCTTTCTATTCAAGTTTTAACCATCCTCTTGTCACAATAACTTCACATACCTTATGGCTCTCGTTTCTATTCGCATTATGATACAATACGGGCATATGCTTAATAGAGGAGTTGAACTAAGGTGAACAGTCGTTATTGGGCTATACTTATTGTTTACATATTAATGCATGTTTCCGGAATTTTTGGCGTGCCTTTTCTGTATGGAAGAGGATTAGATCTAAACGAAAGTTTTGCGGCCTGGAGCATGTGGAGTTTTATTGTTACATTAATACTCATCTTATTTTTACTCCTGCCAGAACGCCGTTACAAACATCCAAGGTTAGAACGCACGACGGCAGGACATGCAGTGAAGTGGTCTATCTTTGGGATTTTCTTGGCATTTATTGCTCAATATCTAGCGATTATGATTGAAACATACGCATTTGGTATTGAACCTGGTTCAGAAAATACTCAAGATATACTAGAAATGGTAAAGATGGTTCCTATATTTGCCATCGTGGTTGCTATCATTGGTCCTATCTTAGAGGAAATCGTATTTAGAAAAGTAATTTTTGGGGCATTCTATAAACGTTTTAACTTTGTTATTTCTGCATTATTAAGTTCTGTTATTTTCGCGGTTGTGCACCTTGATTTTACACACATTTTAATTTATACCGCTGTAGGTATTACTTTCTCATTTTTATATGTCAAAACAGGACGAATTATAGTACCTATTATCGCCCACGTAGCCATGAATGGTTATGCTGTCATTATACAAGTGCTATTAGGGGATAAGCTGCAAGAAATGCAGGAAGAACTCGAACAGATGCAATTCATCTTAGGAGGATGGCCTTTATGAATTTTTCTCCAAACACAATGGGGATGATATATTTTGCTCTTGCCGGGCTGTTTATTTATCTGGCTATTCAAAACGTAAATACGTCGTCCTGGGATTTTTGGGCCTTCTTTTTTGCAGGCGTTGCTGCTATCGACATTATGGTAGGTATCCGTTTTTTCAGAATGAAAACTAAAGATGGAAAAGAAAAGAAATAAGGAAAGCTTGGCGTTTATGCCAAGCTTTTTTTGCACTGTTATAGGTTAAGCATGTAATAAAACACAGATGAGAGGTGTGAAAAGCCAAACTATTATGGAGCGGTTCCCCACCTAGCCGAGGCCATCAAAAAGGGATCTTATATCATTCGGATTTGTCATAAAGCAAGGACCCCAGGATATGGTGTAAGTGTATCGATTATTTGAAGTGAAGGCAATTGAATGCAAAATGATCGCCTCCATTCTTTCCGTAAAGAGCAAATTTGTTCGTGTAAAGATCGATAAACGAGATGTCATTTCTAAGCCAAAACTATACCATTCAACGTCCAGCACCCACAGGACGTTGCGAAAGCGGAGTTTTTCTGATTACACTTTTTGTTCTTCTTTATCTCTTTCTTTCTGAGATTGCTTGGCTTTCTTCCCTAATACATTAGCAGCAGGTATAGATAATAATGTAATAGTTCCAAGGACGGCAAAGCTTTCTGTAATAGCTTGAAGGCTTGCAGATTCACTAGAACCGCTGTTGTTAGCGAACACTTGGGAACGCCTTACCTCAAAATAGATCGATACAAAAACAATACCAAGGGCATTACTCATTTGTCGAAATACGCTGTTCATAGCCGAACCTCTAGAAACAAACGCTTCCGGTATAGAATTAATCCCAGCCGTAGAAGCTGGGATACTGCAAAGTCCCATTCCAATTCCCCGTACAGCCATCCATATAAACACCCAAATTAAGGCCGACTCCAAGGAAAGAAAAGCAAGCGCGATAGTACCCGCAGCTAATATCGTTGTTCCTGCGGTCACAACAAGTGCAGCCTTTCCTTTATCTAACAAACGTCCGCCAAGATTAATAAAAATACCGCTCATTAAAGCCGTCGGTAAAAAAATCAATCCTGTCATCACCGCATCATAACCATATACATTCTGTACGAGCAGAGGAATTAAAAAGATTCCAGCAAACAAACCAACGCTAGATAAACCTGTAATATACATACTTAATGAATACGCACTTATACGAAATATAGATAAATCTAGTAGAGGGTAAGCCACTCGCTTTTCAATCTGTATAAAAATAAATAAACATATTATCCCTGATATGATATAACTAATGTTTAACGGTGATTGTAAGTGTTCATAGGAGGAAATATTCCCTAAGGCAAATAAAAGGAGGCCAACTCCTCCTGTAACAAATAAAAAACCCCATTTATCAAAGCGGATATTCGGATTTGTCTTCGTATCTATTAAGAATATTTTCGCAAAAAAGATCGCTGTGATTCCAAACGGAATGTTAACTAAAAATAAGTAATGCCAGCTTGCCATTTCAACAATCAACCCACCGGCAGTAGGGCCCACTGTTGGGGCAAGCATTGCTGCAATTCCCCATACTCCTGTCGCCATTCCCCGCTCATTTCGTGGAAAAGCCTCAAATATTAATGCCATAGACAGAGGCATCATTAATCCTCCACCTACCCCTTGAATACCGCGAAAAAAAATTAACGCTTCAAGGTCCCAGGACAAACTTCCCAAAAAAGATCCTGCCGTAAATATACAAAGACCTGTTATATAAACTTTTTTCTTCCCAAATTTATCGCCAAGAAAGCCTGTAAGGGGCATTGTCACTCCCATTGCTACCATAAAAATAGTAATGACCCACCCAACGGCAACTGCATTTACCTCAAATATGTCCATAAATCGAGGGAGGACTGGATTTAACATGCTATTGTTTAAGATCATTGTAAAGGTTCCCATAAGCAATGAGATAACAATTAACCATTTTCTTGGTAACTTCTTCATTGAGTCCACCATCCAATAAGAACAGCTCAAACGTCTGAGCGGTTAGAAAAACTTGGCTTGCCGCCAAATCCAAAAGGCGGAGCCGTAGTTTTCTTTTTCTTAGACTTTGATCCTTTAACAAGGTTCCTGAAGTACAAAGAAAAGCATAGGCCTTACGCAGCCGACGCCGCCTGCAAAACTTTTCGTACTCTGCCCCTACGCTCGCGCTTCTTTAGAAGAGTACCGTTCTTTTACGCGTGAGCAGAAAAGGGCGCTGGCTATACAATAAAACTGCCTGGATCGCTTTCTGATACGTCCCAGGCAGTTTCTTAGTTATTTTATATTGCGTTCCTTATCTTCTTTTGCCCATTGTTCCATTTTTTCTTGTTCGGCTTTTAATACTTTTTTATATGAAAATCTTGAAATAGTGATACTTACTTCATACAAGAGGAAAAGAGGAGCCGTTACCATTAAATGGGAGACAATTTCCGGCGGTGTGATGAAACCAGCTAATATCAACAATGCAAAATAAGCAAATTTCCTGACTTTTCGCAGCCATGCTGGTGTCACCAATCCCAATCGCGTCAGAAACATAACGACGACCGGAAGTTGAAACAAAAACCCAAATGGAATGGTAAGCTGAAACAAAAAAGCAAAATAATCATTAACACCGTACTGTTCGGTCAAATTAAGCCTATCAGATAGGTTGCTTAAAAAGTGAATGACATTTGGAAACAGAATAAAATAAGCAAAAGCCAACCCGCCAAAAAACAGTATTGTTGCTATCGGAATGTAAGCAAGCGTCACTTTCTTTTCTTTTTCTAATAACCCAGGTGCCACAAAAGCCCAGAGTTGATACAAAAGTAAAGGAAAAATTAAAATTAATCCAATAAAAAAAGAAAAATTCATATACAGCTTCAGAGAATCCGTTAATTTAAACACATTCATCGGAAAGCTTTCTGCTTCCGGTATATTTTGCAAATAAGTAATAAGCACCGGAGAAAGAAACAGACCAAAAATCATGGCAGCAAGAAAAAAACCTCCCACGATTAATATCCTTTTGCGTAATTCTCCAATGTGCTCATAAATGGACATATCGTTCTGAGCCATGATGTACCCGTCCTATTCCTTACTTGTCTCCACTCGAATTTTGTTTGTTTTTATTTTTGGAATCATCGTCGTCATCTGCAAGTCCTTTGGTAGCATGTTTAAATTCTCGCAGCGTATTACCTGCTGCTCGTCCAAGCTCCGGCAATTTTTTTGGACCAAAAATAAGAAGTGCCACCAGCACAATTAATGCAATACTCCCTGGACCTAAAGGCATGTGAGCCACCTCCATCTAAAATAATATACCTCTAACTTAAAGGATAGTTTTTCAAAAAATATACAAGCGTTTGTAATTCAACAGACAAATCAATATGATGTACTCTTATATGATCCGGAACAGTTATGCGTGCAGGAGTAAAATTTAATATTCCTTTTATCCCTGCTTCCACAAGCGTATCTGCTGTCTGCTGTGCAACTGCAGCAGGTACAGTTAATATAGCAACAGAAGCGTCATTCTTTTCTTTCACCTGTTTGATGTTATCTAAATGATATATTTCTACACCGCTAATCTCTTCGCCGATAATGTCTTTTCTTACGTCAAAAGCGGATACTATCTGTGTGTTATCACTTTTTGAAAAATTATATTTAAGCAAAGCAGTTCCCAAATTACCGACACCAACCAGAAAGACTTTCGTCACTTCGTCCTGATCGAGTGTCTTTCGAAAAAAAGACAGCAAATAATCTACATTATATCCATATCCTTTTTTTCCTAAAGCTCCGAAGTAAGAAAAATCGCGGCGGATCGTAGCCGAGTCTACTTTAACTGCTTCACTAAGCTCTGTGGAGGATACGCGTTGTTTACCGGATGCATGTAAATTTTCTAAAAACCTGTAATAAAGCGGCAATCGTTTCGCAGTTGCCTGTGGTATTTTTTGTTGATCTATGTTCATAGCAGCCTCCAACAAGTTCTTCATTGTTCATCATCTTAAGTATATCACCTGCAACGACGAAGAAGTAATGTAATGCTTAGCTAAAGGGGTTGGACCTGCTTTTGCTTCTTTCCTATTGTACACTAATAATTGCTCGAATGTAATAGGGAGATCTATATTGAATGTATTGTTCACTTTTCTGCCATAGGAAATAATCATTCCTTTAACAGCCTATCATCGCGTTTTTATTAAATTTAAGATAGACTTGATATAGATAAACCTTAATAATAAAGGATGAACTTATATGATAGTTCTTCAATGTTCTAATATAACCAAATCATATGGTGCAGAAACTATTTTAGATAGTGTAAAACTTGAAATAAAATCTAATGAAAGGGTTGCCCTTGTCGGGCGTAATGGAGCCGGAAAATCTACCCTTCTTAAAATAATGGCCGGAAAGCTTTCTAACGATTCAGGAGAGATTATTACTCCAAAAGGTCTCCGGCTTGGCTACCTTGATCAGCACAGCGGTCTCCAATCTGATCGTTCCATTTGGGATGAAATGCTTACTGTATTTACAGAAGTTAAAAAAATGGAGCAGAATTTACGTCAATTAGAAGAAAAAATGGCTGACCCTTCTGTTTATAGTGATGAAACAGCTTATGAGAAAATACTAGCAGAATACGATGTGCTCCAGCATTCTTTTAGAGAAAAAGGCGGATATCAATATGAAGCTGATATCCGCAGTGTTCTCTCAGGGTTGAAATTTGGAAATTTTGACTATGACACATCTATCGCTTCTTTAAGTGGAGGCCAAAAGACAAGACTTGCATTAGGGAAACTTCTTTTATCAAAGCCGGAACTGTTGATATTAGATGAGCCGACAAACCATCTTGACATTGATACACTCGGCTGGCTCGAAAATTATTTATCCAATTACAACGGTGCAGTGCTAATCGTATCCCACGACCGGTATTTTTTAGACAAAATCGTATCAAAAGTCTATGAAGTAGCACGCACGAAAGCATCAGTGTTTCATGGCAATTACAGCAGCTACCTCGAAGAAAAAGCCAATCGTTATGAGCAAGACCTAAAGGCCTTTGAAAAGCAGCAAAAAGAAGTGAAAGAACTAGAAGATTTTATTCAGCGGAACATTGTTCGTGCTTCTACATCTAAGCGGGCTCAAAGCCGACGTAAAAAGCTCGAAAAGATGGAGTTGATGGACAAGCCCCAAGGCGCACAAAAATCGGCAAATTTCTCGTTTGATATTGAGCGCCAAAGCGGAAATGAAGTATTGAACATTTCTGATTTGAGCGTTTCCTACAAAGACGAACCGCCAATTATTACCAACATGAATTTAGATGTAAAAAAACAAGAAAGTATTGCACTCATTGGCCCTAATGGTATTGGAAAATCGACTCTTTTAAAAACAATTGCTGGTAAAATCGCCGCTCTTCACGGAAACATTCAATTCGGCAGCAAGGTTACAGTTGGCTATTATGATCAAGAACAAGCGGATCTTCATTCTAATAAAGATGTCCTGCATGAACTTTGGGATGACTACCCGCTTACTCCAGAAAAAGAAATTCGCACCGTACTTGGAAATTTTCTTTTCAGCGGCGATGATGTCTATAAACACGTATCAGAGTTAAGCGGTGGAGAAAAGTCTCGTCTTGCCCTAGCTAAATTGATGATGAAAAAAGCAAATTTCCTTATTTTTGACGAACCGACTAACCACCTTGATCTAGATAGCAAAGAAGTGTTAGAGTCTGCTCTTTTAGATTATCCAGGAACCTTATTATTTGTTTCCCACGACCGTTACTTCCTAAATCGAATGGCAACAAAGATCGTAGAACTAACAGAAGACGGCCTTCAAGAATACCTTGGTGACTATGACTATTATCTAATGAAAAAAGATGAAGAACAGCAGCGTCAACAACTCCGTGCGGAAAGGGAAGCAAAAAGCGGCAAGGATAAACTCTATTCTAATGAAGGGCAAGACAAGGAAGCATTTATTCAAGATAAAGAAGCCAAAAAAGAAGCCCGCAAGCGAAAAAGAGAAATCGACAAAATCGAACAGGAAATCGAGCAGTTAGAAGCATCCATTGAAGCGCTTGAAGAAGAAATGCTCAAGCCCGAAGTGTATGAAAGCCATGAAAAAGCAGGAGAGATTCAGCAGCAAATCAGTGATGTGAAAACATCTCTTGATGAAAAAATGAATCGTTGGGAAGTTCTTCAACTCGAAGAAGCTTAATTAAAAGGAAGGAAAACCGCAGTATAGCAGCGGTTTCCTTCTTTTTTATTTATGCTGGCTTTTATCAAAGGACCAAACATAGCGAGCGCATAGTAAAAAAAACATAGATGTAGAAGCAGCTACTGCACCAGAGTCATTTAATAGCAGCAAAAAGACAGACCCCATTGCTCCTGCCCGGAGTACATCTTGTTGAGATGGCTGTAACGTCTGTGCGGACTCAAATAATAGATATAGAGCAGCTATCACATAGCTGGTTAATAACAATTTTGTCCAATTGGAATGCATTATAATTTTCACATTCATTTGCATTTTTCTTGAAATGATAGATAAAATTTCTCCCCACTCTCCTTGCAGCATCAATTGAAATGCCCCGCCTATGTGGGACATTTCACCGAACTGCTGAAACACCCATAATAATCCTAACAGTCCCAAAAATACACATACACCATTAAGTATTAACCGTTTAGGATGAAACTTAGTGCTAGTTGTCGTTTTTAAAACCAGCGTAAAAAACATCAAACCTGAGGCCAGCATCACCCCTGCGTTTTTCCCAAAAATAGAGGCCCCTAAGATGATTAAAAAAACTAGAATCCAGACCCATATAATCTTGCTTCTTTCCTTCCAAAACGGCTCCAAAAATAAAATAGCGGCTGCAGTAAAAAAACCGCCCAGTTCGTTTCCTATCCCCCCATAACGCGCTCCAATTAAAGGGTCATAGCCAAGATAAGAGCGCTGAATCAACGGGGCGCCTAAAAAAAGATCGAGACTCAAAACAGCTAGCATTGCAAGTGATACAATCCAAACAGTTCTTTGTTTGCCCCACCTTGCCGCGAGTGCACCGCTTCCTATAGAAAAAAAGCTTACAGCAGCAAAGTATAATGGGACAGAAACAACTCCCCTTCCAAATATTAATGGAGCTAATGTAAACGAAATCGGTGATATCATTCCTGCCAGCACTGCGCTTTTCAAAACAAAAGTCGCTGCAGTGCTGTTTTGTTTATTCCCCTTCCAATATAAAAAGCCTGCCACTAACAGGATGACCAATAACGTAATATAAGTAGACAGAACAGAAGCACGCGTAACATGAATATGCGCAGCACCAGCCGTTTCTTTTTTCATTTCATGCGCTATACCCTGTTTTTCTTCACTAATTAAATAATTTCCATTCCACTTTCTCGGCGCTTCTAGACCAAAAGTTTTTAAGAAGCTAGGTGCTACATCTAAACTGCTGCCAAGATATTGTTGTTTTACCGTTGGAGAATAAAATGCAGAAGATACAGGTAAATGTTGATCCCATTTGACAAACGGTACCATTTTTAATCCTTGTTCAATACTTTTAGAAGGCGGCGCCATCCCTAAGAGAAAAATAGGGTGATCACTAGTTCTTAATTCTGTAATGAATTGACGTAGTTCACCAAAAACTTCTTTTTCTTTCTTGGATGAGGGAGATGAAGGGTGGTTTTGACGATAAATATCGCCCCATTCCACCACTGTCCACGTGGAGGCGTATTGTTGCTGTACTTTTTTTATTTGCTCCACAATTTGTTCCACATCCATCACATAACCACCCGGAGCCTCCTCTTCCTTTTTCACCCCCGCTTCTCGGTTCCCCGCTGTTTCCCCAAGTTTATCCACCGTAAAAAAAGGAGCAAAAGAAAAGGTCTCCTGATAAAAATCACTATGGCCTATAAAACTCGAATGTACATTATTTGTCTGTAATATTTCACCTAGCATTCCTATTTCTGCTTGATGTGTTGTTTGCTTATTTTCATTTTTATATTGTTTAAAGGCGGGAAGGGTATATTGATTTTCAAAGGTATTGATGGGAAATTGAACTTCAAGCGGATGAAACATTTTATTACTGCTTGTGGCAGGCATACCAGAACTTAACGTTAATGTTTCACTGAGTGGAGAAATACGTCCTTCTGTTACGCGGTTTAACATAATTGCAGATGCATTTATCCACAATTTGTCATCTTCTTGTTCCATAAGCTCAAAAAATCCCTCTGAAGAAAGCCCCGGAACCAAAACGAGGACAACATGAGTGTTCTCCTCTTCTTTTGCTTCACTAAGAAAAGGAAAAGAAACAATCACTATTAAAATTATCCACAGAAAAAATATTGTTTTTCTAATCATTTTGATTCCTTTCTTTCAGAATATTTCAACTATCCACACTATCAACAGACTTATCAACATATATATAACTATTTACACAGGTCTTTTTACGTTTGTACACAACTTACTTCACTTATCCACAACCAATATCATTGTTAACAACATCATTATTTACGGTTTTAGCCTGCAAAATACTTCTCCACATTATCCACAACTATTTATCCCCATGTGCATAACTACCCTAATCGTCATGGGTAAAGTTGTCGTTTATAGGGCTGCTGCCTCTTTTGGCCGAGAATCGATGAGTTTTCTTTCCATCATGATGGGGATGTCTTCGTTTTACTTATCTCTTTTCCAATAAAATGTATGGTTTTCTAACCGTTTTAGAAAAATTGGACTTTCGCTAAGTCCAATGGACAAAAGCCTTCATCATTATTATACTTTGTTCCTTTAACAAAATTAAACTTTCTTAAAGAATAAAGAAAACTTGGCTAGCGCCAAGCCTTAGGTGAAGGAGATTGCCTAGTTGCACTTATACTGATTTCCTCAAAATTTTGGCTACGCCGATGATACATCCATGCTAAAATTTTATACTTTCCTATCAGTGTAAAAAAGCTTGGCCTATATTAAGGCCAAGCCTGGTACGCCGTTTAAATCCCAGCCAGCAGTTATATTTTTTTTCCACTGTACATGAGCTGCTGCGCCAATCATTGCTGCATTATCTGTACAAAGAGAGAACGGTGGAATCGTTAATTCCACTGAAGAAGAAGCAAACGTATTGGACATTGCTGTACGGAGACCCTTGTTAGCAGCCACTCCGCCTGCTAACACTATTTGTTCTACTTTATAATGGTCTGCTGCGCGTTTTGTTTTTTCCGTTAATACTGTAATCACGCTTTGCTGAAAACTAGCGGCTAAATCTTCAGACCGTATCGTTTCTCCGCGCTGTTTTGCATTATGAAGCGTATTGATCACCGCAGATTTTAAACCGCTAAAACTAAAATCATAAGAATCGGGTTCAAGCCAGGCAATCGGCAATTCTATATTTGGAGTCCCTTCTGCAGCCAGTTTGTCAATATGAGGGCCGCCGGGATATGGGAGTTCTAATGTACGTGCTACCTTATCATAAGCCTCTCCCGCTGCATCATCTCTCGTTTGACCAATCACTTCATATTCCCCTTCATCTCTAAGCAGTACGAGTTCTGTATGGCCGCCGGACACGACTAGGGCTAGTGCCGGATAACGCCAAGGCCGCTCGAGGCGCGCCGCTTGAATATGTCCTGAAATATGATGTACCGGCAAAAGAGGAAGACGACGAGCATAAGCTACTGCTTTAGCAGCATTCACCCCCACTAACAGAGCACCAACCAAACCAGGCCCTTCTGTCACGGCTACGGCATCTAGATCATCGAAAGTAACTTCCGCCTTCTCCATTGCTTCTTCTATAGTCCACGTGATATTTTCAGTATGATGACGAGAAGCAAGTTCAGGAACTACTCCGCCAAACCGTTTATGACTTTCTATTTGAGAGGCGACCACATTCGATAAAATGTGTGCTCCTCCTTGTACTACGGCTGCTGCGGTTTCATCACAGCTTGTTTCAACAGCTAAAATAATTTCATTTTCTTTCTTCTGATTGTTTATATTCATCTATATTCACCCACATTACGAGAGCATCTTCATAATTATCTGTATAATAGCTTTTTCGAATTCCACCAGCCTGAAAACCAAGTTTTTTGTATAGGGACTGAGCAGCCATATTACTTACTCTTACTTCAAGTGACATTGTTTTTGCGCCATACGTAAATGCCATTTCTAATGCATTAATAAGTAAAGTCTCTCCAATTTTTCTCCCTCTATAAGAAGAGTGAACAGCAATATTTGTAATATGCGCCTCATCTATTATGATCCATACCCCGCAATAGCCTATAATTTCTTCTTCCCATTCAGCTACCAAGTAATGAGCAAATTGGTTATTCGTTAATTCATTGACAAAGGCATATCTTGTCCAAGGAATTTGAAAAGCATTATGCTCTACCCGGAGAACCCCCTCAAGGTCCTTTTCCTCCATAAATCGAATAGTTGGAAAATTACCCATCGTTTTTCTTTCCTTTATTCGATGCAAGCCAGTTTTTTTCAGCTTCAGTTAATTGGGTGTATTCAGGAACAAGTTCATGCGAAGAGATAGATTCTCCTTGATTTAAAACAACCTCGAGTAATTTACTTGGTTTTGGGAGCATATCCGAAAATTCTCCGTATACTACTTGGCGGCTCAGCTTTTCCTGTATAGATTCTTTATGTTTATCCCACTCTTGACTTAAAAACAAGACAGACTCCTGTTTTTCTTTTAACAAATCAATCCAGTCTTCAAGTATAATAATTCTATCTTGTTCAACTTCTGTCACACAACCATTATCTGATGTGTATAAACCCGTATACACTTGTCCTCTTCTTGCATCCATAAAAGGACAAATATATCCTGAAAAATACTTACCGTTTTGTGCAATCATTTGAAGACTAGAAATTCCGTATATAGGTATATTTAATGCCCACGCCATCGATTTTGCCGTGGTCACCCCTATGCGGACGCCTGTATATGAACCTGGCCCTTTTGCTACTGCTATGGCGTCCAGTTCTTTCGGTTCTATTTCAAGCTCGTTCATTAAATGATCAATGGCCGGCATCAGCCGAAGAGAGTGGTTCTTTTTGAAATTCGTTATATACTCCCCTAGAAGTTTATCATCTTCCGCCAAAGCAGCACCCATGACGTGAGTAGAAGTATCAATCGCTAAAATTTTCATTTTTTTGCAGCTCCTTGCATAGTCCGTTAAACCTTTTTCCAACAGCATTCAAATGAATACTTCTATCCGTTTCGCTCATTCTTTTTATCGTTATTTCTAACCTATCAATAGGAAGCAGATTTTTGATTTTGTCTGCCCATTCAATGACACAGACCCCTTCTCCTTCTAAGTATTCTTCTATTCCTAATTCTTCCGCTTCCTCTTCTTCTAACCGATACACATCCATATGATAAAGAGGAAGAACCCCTGTATATTCTTTTATGATCGTAAAGGTAGGACTGTTCACAACTTCCTTTATTTCTAATGCTAAAGCAATCCCTTTTGTAAAATGAGTTTTCCCGGCACCTAGTTCACCATCTAAGGTAAGTACGTCTCCTTTTTGTAAACAGTGGCCAATATATTGAGCTATGTTCATTGTTTCATCCGGAGAAGTACTTAAGATTTCCAGCTGCATACACCATTCACCTGACTTTCTCGTAGGCCTTAGGTAGGTATTTCTTACCTAAAGTGATTATATCCTTGCTTTTGTAAAGATTCTTTTTTTTCACCATCAATTAACGTAACAGAAGGATGGCCTTCTTTCACACGGCCTATCTTATAAAGTACAATGCCTTCTCGCTTCATGGCTTCCTGCAATTTTAACCAATCGCTCTCGCTTACCGTTCCAACGATTTCAAAATCTTCTCCACCGTATAAAATCCACTGCCAATACTTATTTTCTGAAAATAAAAGAAGCTCTTCTGCAACAGGAATTTGGTTTTTGAACAGCTCTATGGATGTACCGCTAGCTTCAGCAATCTCAAAGGTTTCACTGGCAAGACCATCACTAATATCGTTCAACGCAATTCGAGCTTGAAGTTTTAAAGCCGTACGTCCAGCAATTATTTTAGGTTTTGGGCGCTGGTGATGATTTATTAATACTTTTTCTTTTTCATTAAAATCTGAAAGACGTCCCTTGTTCAGAAGTATATCCAGCCCTGCTGCTGATCGACCGGTTGCACTCGTAAGAAAAACATAATCACCCGGTTTGGCATTACCCCTTAATAATGAAGCATTGTGTTCGACTTTCCCATATACTGTTACTGATATCATAAGCTCATGTGGAGAAGAAACTGTATCCCCTCCTATCATATCTATTTGATAAAAAGCTCCTAAATCCGTTATTCCGTTGTAAATCCCTTTTAGTTCATCATCGGACCAAGTACCCGGCACAGCTATGGAAACCATATAAAATACAGGAATTCCACCCATAGCAGCAATATCACTAAGGTTAACTGCTAATGCTTTATATCCAATATCCTCGGGACTCATCGTTTTTTTCTTAAAATGAACATTTTCTATCATGGTATCTACACAAAGAAGCTGATTATACTCCGTTTCTGAAGCAAAAACAGCCGCGTCATCTCCAATTCCTTCTATGAGACTCTTTTGAAAATGGCGTTGGGGCGTATGTTGACGAATCCATTCAAATTCATCCTTTGGCACAGAACCTCACCCTTACAGATATTTGTTTCTTACAGTTTAACGCATTCGTTTAAATAAATCATTTATTGACCATTCTTTTTGATTGACAATAATGATTATTTATCACATATTTGCAATACTCGGCTTGCCGCCGGGCCCTTATAGCGAAAGTCGTAGTTTTACTTATACTTTGATCCTTTAACAAAGTTAAACTTCCAAAAAGTACAAAAAAAAAGCCTTCGTCAGGCTTTATGTGCTTATATCGTATTAATTTAAATTGGTTGCGGGGGAAGGATTTGAACCTTCGACCTCCGGGTTATGAGCCCGACGAGCTACCAGACTGCTCTACCCCGCGATATGAAAAGGAATATAATGTTTATCTCTTAACGCCACGTATATAAATATATCACAGCCGTATGAAGGATGCAACCCAAAAAAATATTTTTTCATTGTTAAGATGTGACAAATATGTTACATTATAATAAAGAATATTCAGACTTTAAAGGAGGGCGTTTCATGACTGCCTGGAAATACTTGCGTTCGGCTCTATTAGCAAACTTTGCGGTAATTGCAACCTTTGTTTTCCTGCCGATTTTTCTTCTTACCGATAATATAAGTATTTACCAGGATTTGATCAACTATTTAAACAAATCATAGACAAGCTTTGTTAGAAAAACTTGAATTGACGCGAAGTCCTTATGGCGGAAGCCTTAGTCTTTTCTTATCCTTTATTCCTTTAGCAAAAAGGGCGTTCGCGGTTTTAGTAAAAGATCTTCAATATTCTAGACAAAGAAAAAGCAGCACTTCCATCTTTAGTGGGTGTGCTGCTTTTGGTTTTTTATATCTTTGCTAGTGATAATGCTTCAGAAAATCCATCTATAATATCATCTGCATCTTCTATTCCAACGGAAATTCTAGCTGTTCCTTGCGAGATACCGAGCTCGCTTCTAATTGATTCAGGGACAGTGCGGTGAGATGTATTTAACGGATATGAGACGGTCGTTTCCACTCCTGCAAGAGTTGGAACGATTTTTATCCAGCCAAGGGAACGGAAGAATGTATGGACGTCATACCCCTCTCCTAAATCTACACTAACCATTGCGCCATTGCCTTTAGAGGAAAGACCTTCTGGGTAATAAACAACGGAAACGTTTGTACTCTCACGAAACCATTCTGCTAGTTTTGCAGCATTTTCAGCTTGTTTTGCCATTCTGACACTTAACGTTTTTAGTCCTCTGCAGGCAAGCCATCCTTCGAAAGGACTTAAATTAGCTCCAATGTTAATCATCTTTTTCTTCGCTTTTGCTATTAAATTAGTATCCCCAATTAGTACGCCTGCTGTCACATCACTATGGCCGCCAATATATTTCGTCGCACTATGGACCACCAAATCTGCGCCTTGAAGATAAGGCTGGCAAAAATAAGGTGTGGCAAACGTATTATCAATCATCACACGCAGTCCATGTTTTTCCCCCAGTTCTAGCAGCTTCTCTATATTTTCCACTCGAAGGAGCGGATTGGTAACAGCTTCTGCATATAAAAGTTTTGTGTTCTTTTGGATTGCTGCTTCTATGTCATTCAAATTTTTGAAAGAGGCAACCGATACTTCAACCCCCCATTCTTGAAGCTCTTGTTGAAATAATTGATATGTTCCACCATAAAGATCTTGGGGCACAATAATGTGCTCCCCTGGTGATGCTATAGATAACACCCCTGTTAATATAGCGGACATTCCAGAAGAAGTGGCTATACCTGCTGGTGCTTCTTCTAATTGCGCAACCCCAAAGCCAAGATCATCGGTATTAGGATTGCTGTACCTTGAATACAAGTGATCCTTTTCACCGTGAAAATATTGTTCCATGTCATCTAAATCTTTAAAAGAAAATGCAGACGTTTGATAAATCGGTTTTGTTTTACTTTTGTTTTTCTCTCCATCATCCATTTGAAAATGTACGGCCTTTGTATTAAAACGTTTTTTCATCTCTCATCCACTCCTATGTGTCTATCCCATTTTCGTGTTGTTATGGCTTGTGTTCGAGCGCAAACGCTAAGCTGGCAAATTGTTTTCTTTCTTTTAGAAACAATGAATGCGCTTCTTGCAAACTTACTTTTTTAAATGTAATTTTTTGCCCGGGCAATACTTGTGCTGCTTTTGGGAGGTCTACCGTTATAATATTAGCTATTCTAGTATAACCTCCTGTTGTTTGCCTGTCTGCCATTAAAATCATCGGCTGCCCATTAGAAGCTACTTGTATCGTACCAAACGTTACCGCATCTGAAAGAATATCTGCTTTATTTTTTTGGGTGACATTAGGGCCCGATAATCTAATTCCCATTCTATCTGATTCATTTGTAACAGTAAAAGCCGATGTAAAAAAAGACTGAATTGCACTTTTTTCGAAAGCAGTATATTCCTGTCCCTCTAGTACTCGAAGTTCTTGAATACTTGGATAAGAGGGAATTAATTCGGAATGTACGCCTTTTCTAGTTGACAAAGAATTGCAGGGAACTGTAAACGTGAGCTTATCTCCTTTTTGTAAAGCCCGACCTTCAAACCCGCCTAATTTTGCTTTTACATACGTTGATTTACTTTTTAAAACTTGTTCCCCATTAATTCCTCCGCTAACAGCCAAATAGGCACGAGCACCTTGTTTTGGTCCTTTGAACGATAATTCATCTCCATTTTGTACCGTAAAGGTTTTCCACATTGGAACCGTTTCTCTGTTTAATTCTGGCTGCAGATCCCCTCCTGTTATTGCTATGACTGCTTGTGAAGCAAAAGAGAGTAGCGGTCCTGTCATCGTTATTTCAAGAACTGCTTCACGTAAGTGATTTCCTGTAAGCATATTTGCAATCGTAAATGCATAGTAATCCATCACTCCTGCAGGCGGAATACCTTGACTTTGAAAACCAAATCGTCCTAAATCTTGAACTGTTGTAAACATACCTGGTTTTTTTACATAGCAAAGCGTTTCTTTAATCATTATTAGTTCCCCACAGCTTCTATAATAATTTTATTGTCTTCTAATACCGACCTTAATTGCTGCACAAAAAGTAAGGATTCTGGATTATCTCCATGCACACAGATGGTGTCCACTTTTTTATTTAATACGGTGCCATCAACAGCCCGTATTTGGTGATTTTTAATCATTTGCAATACATTTTCTGAAGCTTCTTCAGCGTTATGTATGACAGCATCTGGAAAGCTTCTTGGTGTGAGCGTTCCATCAGGTTGATAAGTACGGTCCGCAAACACTTCATTGGCTGTCTTCAGCCCTATTTTTTCTCCAGCTTTTATTAATTCACTTTCTGATAGTCCAAATAAAATAAGACCAGGATCTATGTCATATACGGCTTCAGCAATTGCTTGGGCCATTTCAAAATCAGAACTAGCCATATTAAATAAAGCACCATGCGGTTTTACATGCTGCATGGAAATCTCTTCTGCCCGGCAGAACCCATAAAGGGCTCCTACCTGATAAATAACAAGTTTGTGAATTTCCTCGGCGTCCAGCTGCATCTTTCTTCTTCCAAAACCAGCTAAATCAGGAAAACCTGGATGAGCCCCGATTGCTGTTCCTGATTTTTTAGCGATTGCCACCGTTTTGGCCATCACATTATGATCTCCAGCATGATAACCGCAGGCAATGTTAGCAGAAGTAATCAGCTCTAGCACCTTTTCATCTTCACCGATTTTATAAGCACCAAAGCTCTCCCCAAGATCGGAATTTAAATCCACTTTAAGGCTCATACATCTTCCTCCTTCACCATTTTCACCTCATATGTACCTTCTTTTATTTGTCTCTCTATTTTTTCATACATTGTATCAGTTATGGAAAAAAACCGTATATAATGCCCTGCTTCTAATAACACTGGACTTTCTTTCGTTACATCAAACAGTTTGACGGGGGACCGGCCAATAATATTCCAGCCTCCTGGGCTGTCTAAAGAATAAACCCCTGTCTGATCCCCGGCTATTCCAACCGATCCCGCTTTTACTAATGATCGTGGAGTAGTCAGCCTTGGAGTAGAAAGCGTTTCATCCATACCGCCCAAATAAGGAAACCCAGGGGTAAATCCAAGCAAGTATATAAGATAATCCCTCGCTGTATGAAGGTCTATTACCTCATTAATCTCTAATTGATTATGAGAAGCTACTTTAACTAAATCAGGGCCAAACTCTCCTCCATAACAAACAGGGATTTCATACACGTTTGCAGGTGGAATGTCTATCTGTTTGGCGTCATTACACAATTGCATCACTTGTTTTTTTAAGGTGTCAAAAGTAAGTAGCGCAGGATCAAAATGAATTGTCACAGCCGTATAAGACGGCACCCATTCTGAAATTCCGTTTATTTTATTTCCCTCTAAAAGCATAGAGAAAGCTCTAATTCTCTGATTTATTTTTTTAGAGATAGAAGTTCCAAACACAACTCTTAAACCGCTATCTCCCATTGCTTCCATTCGTATAGGATGCATACATATATCTCCTCTTCCTTAAAAAAAGTTCTGCAGCTGAGTCAGTAATGTGCGTATCCCCAGTACCGCAGTCCCAATGGCTACTATTCCTCCGAATACAGTCATCCATAGCGGATGAGTATAATCTTTCACAATCTCTTTATAGTGAGCTGCTAACAACACAGAACCTAAAGTTAATGGTAATATTAAACCATTAAATGCTCCAGCAAAAATTAATAAAAATACTGGTTCCCCAACTACCGCAAACACAAAAGTAGAAAATACAATAAAACCAATCGTCCAATATCTTTTATTCTTCTCGATACTTGGATGAAAGGACGTTAAAAAAGATACAGAGGTATAGGCAGTGCCTACTACTGAAGTAATACCTGCCGCCCAAAGGACAAGCCCAAACAACCGAAGACCAATTCTCCTGCTGCTGTTAAAAACACCGTAGCAGTTGGATTATCCGGGTTTAAGGTAACATCACCTGAAACGACACCTAATACAGCTAGAAAAAGAAGCACCCTCATGATAGAAGCTACAATAATTCCTGTAATAGAAGTGTTAGTAACATGCCGTAAGTTTTCTTTCCCTGCTATACCAGCATCTAGCATCCTGTGTCCTCCAGCAAAAGTAATATACCCGCCAACTGTTCCGCCTACCACTGTTATGATAGTCATAATATCTATTTCAGCCGGGGCCGCAGTACGTAATAACGCTTCAATATAAGGAGGCGAACTAACTAGCATGACGTATGCTGTTAAAAAAATCATTAATGCTACCAACACTCTAACAATCCGGTCCATAGCGGTGCCAGCTTCTTTTACAATAAAAATAATAATACAAATTATTGCTGTAATAATTGAGCCGATTGTTGTTGAAATACCAGTAAGTGCATTGAATCCCAATCCGCCTCCGGCTACATTTCCAATATTAAAGGCAAGACCTCCCAGTACAATAAAAAAAGCGACAACATGACCTAGACCAGGTAAAACGGCATTCGCTATGTCCTGTCCTTTCATTTTAGATACAGCAATAATAGCCAAATGTTCATTTGAGCTCCAATATCTAATACGATAGAAGCTAAAATAACGAACGCAAAACTAGCTAGTAATTCCTATGTAAAAACAGCAGTTTGTGTTAAAAACCCCGATCCAATAGCAGAGGTTGCCATTAAAAATGCAGCGCCTGCCATGACACTTAATCGCTTTTTTTGATGTGCCGGTTCATTCATCTTTTTCCCTCCATAAAGTGAAACCTTGCTGTCCTAGTATTTTTCACCCTATTTTTCTTGATTATGTAAAAGATAAACTACCACATTTTCACTATTAGTTACCAACATATTATAACAGAACATAAGAAAAACTCGGCTTTCCGCCATGTAAATGAAACCACTCTAATAAATGGGGGGCAGGAGTGGTTGATTCCTGCTCTAATTGATTTATAGTGATGATGTAATAAGAGGCACATCGCTGAAGCCAGACGCACTGCATTTGATCACCTTCTTAAACAATACAAAAAAGCTGCCAGAATTCTATTCTGACAGCTTTCATTATGGCCTGGCAGCGTCCTACTTTCACAAAGGGTTGCCCCTTCATTATCATCGGCGCTGAAGAGCTTAACTTCCGTGTTCGGCATGGGAACGGGTGGAACCTCTTCGCTATCGTCACCAGACTTTGGGTGGAGTCGTTTGATCATCGTCTCATAGGAGACAACATCTCAACGATCCTTTTCTTGATAGGGAATTGCTCCCTCAAAACTGCACAACGAAATACATGAGCCGCTCTACGAGGCGCTTACCTTTGTTTTGGATAAGCCCTCGACCGATTAGTATCTGTCAGCTCCACGTGTCACCACGCTTCCACCTCAGACCTATCAACCTTGTCATCTGCAAGGGGTCTTACTAGCTTGGCGCTATGGGAAATCTCATCTTGAGGGGGGCTTCATGCTTAGATGCTTTCAGCACTTATCCCGTCCACACGTAGCTACCCAGCCATGCTCCTGGCGGAACAACTGGTACACCAGCGGTGTGTCCATCCCGGTCCTCTCGTACTAAGGACAGCTCCTCTCAAATTTCCTGCGCCCGCGACGGATAGGGACCGAACTGTCTCACGACGTTCTGAACCCAGCTCGCGTGCCGCTTTAATGGGCGAACAGCCCAACCCTTGGGACCTACTTCAGCCCCAGGATGCGACGAGCCGACATCGAGGTGCCAAACCTCCCCGTCGATGTGGACTCTTGGGGGAGATAAGCCTGTTATCCCCAGGGTAGCTTTTATCCGTTGAGCGACGGCCCTTCCATACGGTACCGCCGGATCACTAAGCCCGACTTTCGTCCCTGCTCGACTTGTAGGTCTCGCAGTCAAGCTCCCTTTTGCCTTTGCACTCTGCGAATGATTTCCAACCATTCTGAGGGAACCTTTGGGCGCCTCCGTTACTGTTTGGGAGGCGACCGCCCCAGTCAAACTGCCTACCTGACACTGTCCCTGGACCGGGTTACGGTCCGAGGTTAGAATTTCCGTACAGCGAGGGTAGTATCCCACCGACGCCTCCACCGAACCTGGCGGTCCGGTTTCCAAGGCTCCTACCTATCCTGTACAAGCTGTACCAAAATCCAATATCAAGCTGCAGTAAAGCTCCATGGGGTCTTTCCGTCCTGTCGCGGGTAACCTGCATCTTCACAGGTATTATAATTTCACCGGGTCTCTCGTTGAGACAGTGCCCAAGTCGTTGCACCTTTCGTGCGGGTCGGAACTTACCCGACAAGGAATTTCGCTACCTTAGGACCGTTATAGTTACGGCCGCCGTTTACTGGGGCTTCAATTCGGAGCTTCTCCCAAAAGGGATAACCCCTCCTCTTAACCTTCCAGCACCGGGCAGGTGTCAGCCCCTATACTTCGCCTTGCGGCTTCGCAGAGACCTGTGTTTTTGATAAACAGTCGCTTGGGCCTATTCACTGCGGCTCTCCAAGGCTATTCACCCTAGAGAGCACCCCTTCTCCCGAAGTTACGGGGTCATTTTGCCGAGTTCCTTAACGAGAGTTCTCCCGAGCGTCTTAGAATTCTCATCCCACCTACCTGTGTCGGTTTGCGGTACGGGCACCTCTTCCCTTGCTAGAGGCTTTTCTTGGCAGTGTAGGATCAGGAACTTCGGTACTATTATTTCCCTCGCCATCACCGCTTCGCCTAATGATGAACGGATTTGCCTGTTCATCGGCCTTACGGTTTGGACGCGCTATTCCAGCAGCGCGCTTACCCTACCTTCCTGCGTCCCCCCGTCACTCAAACGGGAAGGAGGTGGTACAGGAATTTCAACCTGTTTTCCATCGCCTACGCCTTTCGGCCTCGGCTTAGGGCCCGACTAACCCTGAGCGGACGAACCTTCCTCAGGAAACCTTGGGTTTTCGACGGAAGGGATTCTCACCCTTCTTTTCGTTACTCATACCGGCATTCTCACTTCAAAGCGCTCCACCGGTCCTCACGATCCGGCTTCTCCGCCCTTTGAACGCTCCCCTACCACGCACACCCGATGGTGTGCATCCACAGCTTCGGTGATACGTTTAGCCCCGGTACATTTTCGGCGCAGAGTCACTCGACTAGTGAGCTATTACGCACTCTTTCAATGATGGCTGCTTCTAAGCCAACATCCTAGTTGTCTAAGCAACTCCACATCCTTTTCCACTTAACGTATACTTAGGGACCTTAGCTGGTGGTCTGGGCTGTTTCCCTCTCGACTACGGATCTTAGCACTCGCAGTCTGACTCCCGGATAACAAGTCGCTGGCATTCGGAGTTTGACTGAATTCGGTAATCCTGTAGGGACCCCTAGTCCAATCAGTGCTCTACCTCCAGGACTCTTTTATCCGAGGCTAGCCCTAAAGCTATTTCGGGGAGAA
Source organism: Alteribacillus bidgolensis (assembly GCF_002886255.1). Lineage (NCBI taxonomy): Bacteria > Bacillati > Bacillota > Bacilli > Caryophanales > Bacillaceae > Alteribacillus > Alteribacillus bidgolensis. The sequence continues at coordinate 3,838,474 of NZ_KZ614149.1, read as the reverse complement.
CCAGCTATCTCCGAGTTCGATTGGCATTTCACCACTACCCACACCTCATCCCCGCAATTTTCAACTTGCGTGGGTTCGGGCCTCCAGCAGGTGTTACCCTGCCTTCACCCTGGACATGGGTAGATCACACGGTTTCGGGTCTGCGACCGCATACTGTACGCCCTGTTCAGACTCGCTTTCGCTTCGGCTCCGCGTCTTCCGCTTAACCTTGCATACGATCGCAACTCGCCGGTTCATTATACAAAAGGCACGCCGTCACCCATAAACGGGCTTCGACTACTTGTAGGCACACGGTTTCAGGATCTCTTTCACTCCCCTTCCGGGGTGCTTTTCACCTTTCCCTCACGGTACTGGTTCGCTATCGGTCACTAGGGAGTATTTAGCCTTGGGAGATGGTCCTCCCGGATTCCGGCGGGGTTTCCCGTGCCCCGCCGTACTCAGGATCCACTCCGGAGGAAACAGCGTTTCGACTACCGGGCTCTTACCGTGTCTCGCGGGCCGTTCCAGGCCGCTTCGCCTACGCTGTTTCTTGGTAACTCCGATGGAGTGTCCTACAACCCCAGGGTGCAAGCACCCTGGTTTGGGCTGATTCCGTTTCGCTCGCCGCTACTCAGGAAATCGCATTTGCTTTCTCTTCCTCCGGGTACTAAGATGTTTCAGTTCCCCGGGTCTGCCTTCTCACACCCTATAGATTCAGGTGCGGATACCATCCCATTATGGATGGTGGGTTTCCCCATTCGGATATCCCCGGATCAAAGCTTACTTACAGCTCCACGGGGCGTTTCGCCGTTCGTCGCGTCCTTCTTCGGCTCCTAGTGCCAAGGCATTCACCGTGCGCCCTTTCTAGCTTAACCTTACAAAGGTAGTTGTATCATTCTAAAACACGCCTCGAAAGTCTCACAATCATGGTCATGTACTGACCACCTTGATGAAACTCCGGTGTATTCTTTGGCTCTTGCATTCGTTATCCAGTTTTCAAGGAACAACGGACAGGATGTCCTGCCTTCGGCGTTGTCACAGGACGTGACGTACTTAGCCGAAGATCATTCATTGAGAGTTCTCCTCTCAAAATTGAATGAAAGTCACAGCGTCCGCTCCCTGGATCATGAGATCCAGCGGAGCTCGACTCGGAAAATACTCCGTAGAAAGGAGGTGATCCATCCCCACCTTCCGGTAGGGATACCTTGTTACGACTTCACCCCAATCACCTGCCCCACCTTCGGCGGCTGGCTCCCATAGGGTTACCTCACCGACTTCGGGTGTTGCAAGCTCTCGTGGTGTGACGGGCGGTGTGTACAAGGCCCGGGAACGTATTCACCGCGGCATGCTGATCCGCGATTACTAGCGATTCCGGCTTCATGCAGGCGAGTTGCAGCCTGCAATCCGAACTGAGAATGGCTTTTTGAGATTCGCTTCACCTCGCGGCTTCGCGTCCCTCTGTACCATCCATTGTAGCACGTGTGTAGCCCAGGTCATAAGGGGCATGATGATTTGACGTCATCCCCACCTTCCTCCGGTTTGTCACCGGCAGTCACCCTAGAGTGCCCAACTGAATGCTGGCAACTAAGGTTAAGGGTTGCGCTCGTTGCGGGACTTAACCCAACATCTCACGACACGAGCTGACGACAACCATGCACCACCTGTCATTCTGTCCCCCGAAGGGGAACCTTCCATCTCTGGAAGTGGCAGAAGATGTCAAGACCTGGTAAGGTTCTTCGCGTTGCGTCGAATTAAACCACATGCTCCACCGCTTGTGCGGGCCCCCGTCAATTCCTTTGAGTTTCAACCTTGCGGTCGTACTCCCCAGGCGGAGTGCTTAATGCGTTTGCTGCGGCACTAAGGGCGTCGAAACCCCTAACACCTAGCACTCAACGTTTACGGCGTGGACTACCAGGGTATCTAATCCTGTTCGCTCCCCACGCTTTCGCGCCTCAGCGTCAGTTACAGGCCAGAGAGCCGCCTTCGCCACTGGTGTTCCTCCACATCTCTACGCATTTCACCGCTACACGTGGAATTCCGCTCTCCTCTCCTGTACTCAAGTTCCCCAGTTTCCAATGACCCTCCACGGTTGAGCCGTGGGCTTTCACATCAGACTTAGGAAACCGCCTGCGCGCCCTTTACGCCCAATAATTCCGGACAACGCTTGCCCCCTACGTATTACCGCGGCTGCTGGCACGTAGTTAGCCGGGGCTTTCTGATCGGGTACCGTCAAGGTGCCGGCCTATTCGACCGGTACTTGTTCTTCCCAGATAACAGAGCTTTACGATCCGAAAACCTTCTTCACTCACGCGGCGTTGCACCGTCAGGCTTTCGCCCATTGCGGATGATTCCCTACTGCTGCCTCCCGTAGGAGTCTGGGCCGTGTCTCAGTCCCAGTGTGGCCGATCACCCTCTCAGGTCGGCTACGCATCGTTGCCTTGGTAAGCTCTTACCTCACCAACTAGCTAATGCGCCGCGGGCCCATCTTGCAGTGTAAGGAACAAGTCCCTACTTTTACAATCAAATCATGCGATTTGATTGGTCATCCGGTATTAGCTCCGGTTTCCCGGGGTTATCCCAGTCTGCAAGGCAGGTTGCCCACGTGTTACTCACCCGTCCGCCGCTCGTTCCACATGCGTCACCCCGAAGGGATCTGCCTGCTTCCCGCGCTCGACTTGCATGTATTAGGCACGCCGCCAGCGTTCGTCCTGAGCCAGGATCAAACTCTCCAATAAATTGGTTCGTCTGATACAAGCTGTATCTTACATAACAATTAAAGAAATTAACAGACGCTTGACTTTCATTCAATTTTCAAAGGACAACTTAGCGCTCTCTTTCAAAGCGACAAGTATTATCATAACAAGTTGCTAAAACAATGTCAACAACTTTTTATCACTTTTTTGTGGTGGGCCTGAGTGGACTTGAACCACCGACCTCACGCTTATCAGGCGTGCGCTCTGACCAACTGAGCTACAGGCCCAAATTATTTCTTTTTTTGCATTGAAGCATAAAAAAAGAACTATTGCTCCATATTTAATTATAGAAGAAATAAAATGGAGCGGGTGATGGGAATCGAACCCACGACATCAGCTTGGAAGGCTGAGGTTTTACCACTAAACTACACCCGCGTGTAATGGTCGGGAAGACAGGATTCGAACCTGCGACCCCTTGGTCCCAAACCAAGTGCTCTGCCAAGCTGAGCTACTTCCCGTTTACTTAATAAAGACTAGATACTATATTCATTAATTCTTGTGTCAATAATTTCGAAGGAACTAATTATCTATTATACTACTTAAAATTCTGTTATGCAATAATGAATTTCATTGTTATTAAATATTTTTAAATGGCGCGCCCGAGAGGAGTCGAACCCCTAACCTTCTGATCCGTAGTCAGACGCTCTATCCAATTGAGCTACGGGCGCATATTTATGGTGCGGTCGAGAGGACTTGAACCTCCACGGGATTAACTCCCACTAGGCCCTCAACCTAGCGCGTCTGCCATTCCGCCACGACCGCGCAGACCAATTGTTTTTCAAAATAAAATGGTGCGGGTGGAGGGACTTGAACCCCCACGTCAGAGACACTAGATCCTAAGTCTAGCGCGTCTGCCAATTCCGCCACACCCGCGTGTTGATGGCTGGGCCAGCTGGATTCGAACCAGCGCATCACGGAATCAAAATCCGATGCCTTACCGCTTGGCTATGGCCCATCAATATTTGTTATTATTTTATTATAAAGTGGCGGGCCTGACGGGAATCGAACCCGCGATCTCCTGCGTGACAGGCAGGCATGTTAACCGCTACACCACAGGCCCATTTTTTGAATAATAATCTGCGAATCTCTTCGTCAGCTGCTGTCGTTCTGTCAGTCACGTACTTTTGTACGCTCCTTCCTTCTCTCCCTTGCTTCCTCGACCTTCTTGGTTATTATTCAAAAAGGTGATTGGATCAAGGGGCGACTCTTTGTTAGGATATCTTTTTTGATTACATTACTTTACTTCATTCATGTCAAATCCGCTAGAATCATTGTTATCAATGGAAGTGGTGGAGGGTGACGGGATCGAACCGCCGACCCCCTGCTTGTAAGGCAGATGCTCTCCCAGCTGAGCTAACCCTCCGAAATTGGTGACCCGTAGGGGATTCGAACCCCTGTTACCGCCGTGAAAGGGCGGTGTCTTAACCACTTGACCAACGGGCCGAAATATTCATGGCGGAGAAGGAGGGATTTGAACCCTCGCGCCGCTCGCACGACCTACTCCCTTAGCAGGGGAGCCCCTTCAGCCACTTGGGTACTTCTCCTAATGGCTCCACAGGCAGGATTCGAACCTGCGACCGATCGGTTAACAGCCGATAGCTCTACCACTGAGCTACTGTGGAATATTTTTTATTAAGTTTGTGTTTTTTATCTCGCTGTTTTTCAGCGACAATGTATATTGTAACGAATCATTTACACCGTGTCAATAAGTTTTTTCTTTTTTTTAACGCGAGTGTTCCGTGGTTTAAGATCTGTCGTCTCAAGCGACTTTTATAATGTAACACAGGCAGCAAAAAATGGTCAAGCGGATTCTTATATTTTTTTTATTTCCCCCTTACATTTTCCACACAAGTACTTAGATGTATCCATTTTTCGGTATCTTCTATACTGCGCACTACAAGCCATACACTGATAAAAGTGGACTTTTTTGTTTCTATTTTTCGTTCCTGGTATTCCCTGACAATGTCTTGACCCGCCGACTTTCTTTAACAAACGTTTAAAGTCTTGATCCCGGTGCTTATACCCTTTTCCTTCAATATGTAAATGGTAATGGCAAAGTTCATGTTTAATTATTGAAATCAATTCTTCTTTTCCAAACCATTCGTAATGTTTAGGATTGATCTCAATATTATGGGAAGTTAATAAATAACGCCCTCCTGTTGTTCGTAAGCGTTTATTAAACAATGCTTTATGCTTAAAAGGCTTCCCGAAAAACGTTTGAGAAATTTCTTTTGTGATCTGGTTCAATTCCTTGTCCTGCATTTCTAAAACTTGCCCCTTTTTTGTAAACTCTGACAAACTGTAAGGCATATACTAATGTTACCAAACGATAAATTTTTTCGCTTGAATTTTATAAACCATACAGGAGGTCATGCGGAATGCCTGGCTGGTTCATGCGGCAGCTCGAAAAAGCATTTCTTGAAAAAAACCGTCAGGAGATCCGGGTACTCAACCAATGCTGGTTCGATTACCAATTAAAACAAAAAAAAGCTGGCCGTTAATATTTCCCGGCCAGTTTTTTTATCAACATGTATGTAACGATATACCATCAAAAGAATGAGAATACATTAATTTTCAATAAAGACTAAGGCTTGCCGCCATTTAGACTTGGCGGCAAGCCAATTTTTTATTAAATTACGTTGTTTGTTTTTCCGGCTGAATCATCGTTAAATCAATTCTTCCCTTTTTCACATCAACATCATCTACCCATACATTTACTACATCACCAACAGCAACTTCTTCCATTGGATGTTTGATAAAACGTGAAGCCATCTTAGAAATATGCACAAGTCCGTCTTGTTTAACACCTATGTCAATAAATGCTCCAAAATCAACAACATTTCTAACCGTTCCTTGAAGTTCCATTCCCTTTTCCAAGTCGTCCATTTTCATAATTCCCTTTTTTAGAACCGGAAGCGGTAATTTGTCTCTTGGATCTCTATTCGGCCGTTTTAAATCTTCCACAATGTCTCGGAGAGTCGGCACCCCTACGTTTAGTTTTTCAGCAGTACCTTCTATATTTATTTTCTCTAACTTTTCTGTAATGGATGGATCACCAGCTTCATTTGCTTCGGCACCGATTATGTCTAAAAGCTTCAGTGCTGCATCATAACTTTCTGGATGAATTGCTGTTCGATCTAACGGTTCTTTGCCGTCAGGAATCCGTAAAAATCCAGCTGCCTGCTCATACGTTTTTGCTCCTAGTCGCGGAACTTTTTGAAGTTCTTTACGTGAATAAAACATCCCCTGTTCGTCTCTTGCTTTTATGATGTTATTTGCTACTGCTTTTGATAATCCAGCTACATACTGCAACAAGCTTGACGATGCACTGTTTACATTGACCCCCACTTGGTTCACTGCTGTTTCTACTACAAATCTTAATGAATCATTTAGTTTCGATTGAGATACATCGTGTTGATACTGCCCTACCCCCACCGACTTTGGATCAATTTTCACCAACTCAGCTAATGGATCTTGAAGACGCCTTGCAATAGAAACGGCACTTCTTTCTTCTACCTCTAAATCGGGAAATTCTTCACGTCCTAAAGTCGATGCAGAATATACACTGGCTCCCGCTTCACTTATAATAAGATATGAGACGTCTTCTGTAAGCTCAGGAATAACTTCGGCGATAAATTCTTCCGTTTCTCTAGACGCTGTTCCATTTCCTATGACAATTATTTCAATCGAGTATTTTTCCAGCAGCTTTTTTATTAAAGCTTTTGATTTTTCTACCTCTTTTTTGGGAGGTACTGGATACATCACATCTGTATAAAGCAATTTTCCTGTTTCATTAATAACAGCAAGCTTACAGCCTGTACGGTAAGCCGGGTCCACTCCAAGAACGACTTTCCCCTTAACAGGAGGCTGCAGCAGCAGATTCCTAAGATTTTCGGAAAAAATATGAATAGCCTGTTCCTCCGCTTTTTCTGTCAATTCCTTACGAAGTTCCCTTTCGATAGCTGGAGCAACCAATCGTTTATATGCGTCTTCGTATGCTTTTTCTAAGTAAGATACTGATGGAGAACCAAACCGTTTAATAACATGCTTTTCAAGGAAGGAATGTATTGGATCCTCTTTTGTTTGGATTGAAATTTTTAGTATACCTTCTTTTTCTCCGCGATTCATCGCAAGAACTCGGTGAGAAGGAATGTTTTTAAGCGGTTCTTCAAATTCATAATACATTTCGTAAATATCTTGAGCATCTACTTGATTTTTCTTCTTTGCAGATATGATATAACCGTTTTGAAATGTCATTGTTCTAATTTTTTTTCTAACATCCGGGTCGTCTGCTATCCATTCAGCAATAATATCCATTGCACCTTGTAAGGCCTGATCCCTCGTTTCAACCTCTTTTTCCTCTGACACATAGCTGTTTGCTTCCGCTTCTATGTCTCCTTCTCGAGGCTGAGAAAAAATATGGGAGGCCAGCGGTCCTAACCCTTTTTCTTTGGCAGTTGTTGCTCTTGTTCTTCGTTTTTGACGATACGGCCGGTACAAATCTTCTACTTCTTGTAATTTATTTGCAGACTCAATTGATAAGGCTAATGCTTCTGTCAATTTTCCCTGCTCATCAATCAGACGCAGTACTTCTTGTTTTCTTACATTTAATTGTTTTCCATATTCCCAAGATTCTTGAACAGCACGAATTTGTACTTCATCAGCACCACCGCTTTGTTCTTTTCTGTACCGTGCAATAAACGGAACGGTATTACCTTCCTCGAGTAAATGTATAATATTTTTAACAGATCTTGTTTTTAATTTTAGATCTTTTGTTATATTTTCAATGAGAACTTCTTCATTCTTAGCTTTTACTTCCATTACACAACGAACTCCTTTTTGTATTTTCTATGTATGAGTTAAATCAGTTTGCATAAATTCCTTTTCACTATATCATACGCATATTTCCAAGACAGGCTCAACTATAAGCAGGATATTAGATGGCGAAGGTCGTAGTTTTTCTCTTTAACAAAGTTAAAGACTCCTAAAGTATAAAATAAAATAAGAGCCTCTAGTATGGGCTCTTACGTGATAAATCCAGCTATTATTGTTGTGTCATCATCATAATTTTTAGCTTTTTTTGACAAGTGTTGTATAGAGCATTCAGGAGACCTAGACGTTTTAATCCATTGCTGGTCGGCCTGCGAAATCGTAATGCCATCCGAATGTAATAAAAATTGAAAACCTTTGCGAAACGGGAAATGAGCTAATCTGTACTGAAATTTACGACCTGACATATATCCTGGTGCAGGAATCGGGCGCGAAGCTTCTCCCTTGTCAGAAATTAAATAAGTTCCTATATTACCAATGTTTCCGTATACTATTTCGTTTACAGAAAAACAGGCTTTTAGTATGGTAATTACTACACCTCGTTCCTGTATTAAAGCCCGATTGCATTTCTCTAACATACTGGGCACGTTCTCATGATGATATTGTTCAATAATATCCATTGCCTTTTTAGCGGAACGATACGCTCCTTCACCGCTTCCTAAACCATCTGCCAAAGCGCAGATAAAATAATCATCCGTTTCCACAGTAACATAAGCGTCCCCGCATCGATAATTCCCCTTTTTCTCCTGTTGAAAAGCTGCAATATCAACTTTGGAATGTGTTTTATTTTCAATCATTTAAAGACACTCCGATGGCTCCACTCTTATAGATTCCCGTAATTTCTGCAAAGCTCTGCGCTGCAAGCGGGATACATGCATTTGAGATATACCCAGCTTATCGCCTGTTTCTTTCTGACTTAAATTGTCAAAATAAGTGCATTGCAATATTTCTTTTTCTCGATCTGTTAAAATACCGAATGCTTTTTCTAATAGCATGTGCTGATCCGTTTTTTCATATCCTTCTTCTGTGGCCCCAACTAGGTCAAGAAGTGTAACAGCGCTGCCTTCTTGGTCTGCTTCAATAGACCGGTCCACAGAGAGAGCTTGGTAACTTTTACCCATTTCCATTGTCTCTAAAACTTCTTCTTCACTCACTTCCAAATAAGAAGCAATTTCTTCTACTTGGGGGGAACGCTGAAGTTCATTAGTCAGCTCTTCTACAGCTTTTTTAATACGAGGGCCCAATTCTTTTATACGCCTAGGGACATGCACACTCCACGTTTTATCTCTTATAAATCTTTTTATTTCCCCAACTATTGTAGGCACTGCAAAAGATTCAAAGCTGCGCTTAAAGGAGTCATCAAACCTTCTTAAAGCAGCCAGCAGACCAATCATACCCACTTGGTACAAGTCATCATCATGGTCTTGTCCTCTTGAAAACTTTCGTGCCAAAGACTGCACCAACGGCTCGTAATGTTTCACTAACTTCGTTTGAATGTCTTCTGAAGGATCTTGCTGGAATTGCTTTATCCATTCATATACCTGGCTCTCTTCTTCCTTATTGCTTTTGTGCGTTTGTTGGTGCTGGGACTCCATTGGCATCCTGCTCCACCTCATCTCTTTGCAGAAACTTTGTCATCACAATTGCAACGCCAGATTCTCTATTGATTTCCACTTTGTCCATCAGAGAATTAATAAGAAAAAGTCCTAGCCCCCCTTCTTCTAGCTCTCCTATCGGCTTTGTCCCGTCTACTGGGCCAAGTCCCTTTTTCAAATCATCGAAATTAAAACTTTGTCCATTATCTGAAACAACAATTTCTATTTTGTCTTTGTAAATACTGCACCCCAAAGCCATCAAACCATTTTGTTTGTATGCGTGGTCTACAACATTGGTACACGCTTCAGCCACTGCAATCTTCAAATCTTCAATATCATCATAGGAATAACCGACCCGGTTAGCAACTCCCGAGACGGTTAACCTCACGACTCCCACGTATTCTGCTTTTGCCGGCAGTTTCATTTCAATATAATCTTTAGCCTTATCACTCATCACTTGGCCTCCTCTCTTTCTTCATCGATGTCCATCACTTCATCTAATCCTGTAATAGAGAACAACCGTTTCACCCTGGAATTCAAACCGATGAGCTTGAGTGTAGTATTATTGCTGTTCGAAGATTTTAATGCTCCGATAAAAATGCCTAACCCAGTACTGTCTATATAATCAACTCCTGACAAATCAACGATGACATTTGTTCCGTCTTTCTCGGTTAAAGGAAGCAGAGCCTCCCTTAATTGTGAAGCTGTATAGGCATCAATCTCGCCACCCACGTAAAGAATATTACGGTGGTCTTTTTCTTCTGTTCTGATGTCAAGATTCATTTTAATGCCTCCTATGCAAACATTATCTTGAGTTGAAGTACATATTTAGAAAACTTGGTCTTCAGCCAAATCTTAGAGCCAGAAATGCGCTTATAACAGAGTTGAAAACCTCAATTTTTTAACGGTGGTAAAAAAGAAGACGGCCTGGGGCCGCTTCGTTTTTTTATTATTGATTCATTGTTTGTACTTTCCCAAATAAGTATAAACTTAAACCTTTCTTCTCAAAATTATTAAGGACAAATCATCACGAAGTTGAAAACCTTGCAGTTTTTCCAATTGGTAGAAGACATTATTAACTATTTCTTGGGCAGGTAGATGCTTATACTGATGAATAAACCGAGTAAGTTCTTCTCTTTCAATAAAACCCTCATCCGTACGGCATTCCGTTACGCCATCAGAGAGCAGCACAATAAAATCTCCCGGTTCAACTTTTTTATGGTATTCACGAAAAGTAGTATCCCTTGTAATACCCAGAACCAATCCTTTTGCATAAAGTTCTTCAAAGCTGTCTGTCTTATAATTATAATAAAAACCAGGCTCATGACCTGCTCCTGAATAATAAAAATGATGGACACGCGGATCATACGAGCCATACATCATCGTAATAAACATATTAGAAGCCACATTTTGTTCGACAACACGGTTAAGGTTTTCTAAAAGAGCACCTGGCTGAAGCCTTTGTTCCGGCAGACTATCCATCGCATATTTAATCATAGACATACATAATGCAGCCGGTACCCCTTTACCTATAATGTCAGCGATAGCTACACCTATACAATTATTTTCATCTTTAACAAAATGGTAATAATCTCCACTCATTTTTGAAGCAGGCACACTAATCACACCAACATCAAGGGAGTCTACACTCGGGATTTCTTTAGGTAAAAATGTCTGCTGCATATTCGCCGCTACATTTATTTCCGTTTCTAACTCTTTCTGTTTATCTCTTAGGCTTTGATGTTCCCTATAAGCCATCCCATATCCCATCATTACTTCTAAAAGAAATTCAAAGGAATCCCGTGCCCCTTGAGGAAGATCCGGAAAGAATTTTTCTATTGCATCTAGATGAAGACTGACTACTTCTTCCGGAGAAATTTGATGTTCAAGTACTTTTTTACTAAATTGCTGTGCGTGATATAGGCCTGTTTCATTTTTTTCCTGTAAATATGTTTGTAATATTTTGGCATATTGTTCCTGCATTAAGCTAAAAGAATCTGCCAACCTTCAACCTCCTTTAGCTGTTCCATTTTATCGTCGTTATCTCCGTACCTTCACCTGCAATAGAATCAATATCAAACTCGTCCATCAGTCTTTTTACACCTGGCAGTCCTGCTCCTAAACCACCTGAAGTCGTAAAACCGTCCTCCATTACCTGGCGAATGTTTTTAATACCAGGACCTTTATCTTTAGCGGTTATTTTTATTCCATGTTTCACACCAGTCGATTGCATTTCTTCGACGGCCTCAATAATTATTTCACCTTTTTCAGCGTATAGGTAAATGTTTCTTGCCAACTCCGAAATGGCAGTCGTTATTCTAGCTTGATCTACACTGCTAAAACCTATTTCTTTTGCTAAATTTCTTCCAGCTTGACGAGCAGAAACGATTCCCCATTCCGTACGGACTTCAACATTGGATTGGACACTCATTTTTTATCCCTCCAATTCCTGTTGAAGTTTATCCAGACCTTGTTCTAGATCAAGAGCAGTAGGCACCTCGTCAAGCATAATACCCATATCAATTAAGGTGATAGCAACGGCAGGCTGAATACCAGTCAAAACAACTTTTGCTCCCATCAAATTGGACATTTCTACTACGTCTCCTAATACCTTTGCTATAAAAGAATCAATCATTTCTACGGAAGTAAGATCAATGACCACACCGGAAGAGCCTTCTTGATGAATCTTATTTAAAAGATCTTCTTGAAACTGAAGGGCCGTTTGATCATCTAATTCTACTTGCACAGATATTAATAAATAATCATGTAGTTTTAAGATTGGAATGCGCACACTATTACCCTCCGATCTATTTACTGCATTTATCTAAAATCGTCACTAGAGATATTTACGATTTTCCGCTGGGTCAATTCCAAACCTGTTTCAATCCCTTTTCGAAGGGTGCTTCTTGTCGGGAACTTACCAAGATCGATGCCTAGATTTACGATGGTTTGAGCAATTTCAGGGCGAATACCTACAAGAATACACTCAGCACCAACCAGTCTGACAGCTTCTGATGCTTGAATAATATGATGAGCAACCATTGTATCTACTACAGGAACACCCGTAATATCAATTAAAACAACTTGAGATCGATGCTCGATAATGCCTTCAAGCAGATTTTCCATAATGAGCTTTGCTCTTTCCGTATCAATGGTACCAATAAGAGGCATTACACTAATTTTCTCAAATACAGGAATTAACGGGGCCGATAGTTCTTTTAATGCCAGCTTTTGAAGATGCAGCGTATTTTCCCATGAACCTGAATACTCATCTACAAGTTGGTTAATAATGCCATCGATCCAGCTTTCTACTTCATAAAACGTCTCGAATACTTTTTTTGAATTAATAGTTTCTTGGGAGGTCATTGTTTCCAGCAGCACTCGACGAAAAGCCTGCATCCCTTGAGTAAAGTAACTGAGCGGCCATCCAGTATTAATGAAGCGTTCTGCAAACTGACGAAGTTTCTCTTTAGCTTCGCTCTGTTCTAATTCCAGTGTATCTATAATTAAACGGACGAATTCTACATTCGTTTCATTATACACTTCTGCGGGTAAGCTGCGGGTAAATTCATTATCACTAAAATGCCGAATTTCTTCTTTCCAGCGATCAATGATTTCCTGACGTTGACTATAAATCATTTCTATAATGGATGGCTGCATAAACAATTCCTCCAAAGACTATTTATGTTTTTTCAACAAGTAGTTTAAAAGATTATAAAATGGTAAAAAATATATACACATACTTGTTTATATTATTTCACGTCTTCCATTTAGGCGCAAACAAATCATATAATAATAAATTTTTTTTCACTTTTTCTCATACTCCACCTTTTAAAACAGAGTGACCAAAATCAGCCTGCTAAAGACATAACTTTTAATATTAGACGTTACAAAAAAAGCTGCTACATGTAAGCAGCAACTTTTCAGCCCGTATTTCATTTAGTAAAAAACATTAAATAAAATAGAAATAATAGCACGGAAGGGTATAATTGAGACGAACCAATGTTCAGCTTATAGGGGGAGATCGATCACACTCCGCTTACTAGTCTGTTATCAAGTGAATGTTCTGCTTCTTCTTCTGCCAGAAAAGATTCGGCTGCTATATGCAAATTGATGCTGGCCATTTCCATATAACCTTGCTGCATAGATTCCCGTACTCTCTTTTTTTGGCGCTCTTTAAGATAAAATTCTGTAGCTTGATGGATAAAGTCGTTGCGGTCCACTTCATCATTTTCAATTATTCCGTCTAGTTCACGCAGTAAATACTCGGGAAGACTGACATTAATTTGCTTTGTGCTCTTCTGAGACACTCCACACACCTCCAGCATACGCCTTACTGTCTCTGTTCATTTTATTCAATCATAGCATTTAGTTATACATTTTGCAAAGTACGTTTAAGATGAATTTTAAAACCATTTCTTGTAACCTATTATAAAAGCACAAACGCCCCTGGTTACCTGTGACAGGTTCTGCAAAACACGGAACGGTGTCTGCGTCTCTCCACGCAGGGCGCTTAGAAGACGGATCCATTCTCGCAGAGGCGCCAGCCAGCAAAATTCCTTAACAGTAAAAAAACTGCGTTTGATTCGTTTTTCAGCAATCAACCACCTACATATATACGGGGGACTCTTTTACTAATCATACATGGTATTTCATAAGTAATCGTGTGAATCCGGTTTGCTGCTTCTAAAACAGTTATAGACTCATTGTCTTGTTCACCAATTAACGAAACCTTTGTTCCAATTGGAGTATATTCTGGAAGCTTAATCATCATTTGATCCATGCATATTCTTCCCACGATCGGTGCTCTTTGGCCATTAACCAAGACTTCTCCTCCATAGGTTGAGTGGTACCTATACCAGCCATCAGCATAACCAATCGGGATGGTTGCTATCCATTCTTCATCTATCGTTGTGTACGTTGCTCCGTAGCTGATGCTTTCGCCAGGTAATAGTTTTTTTATTTGAACGATACGGCTATGCAGCGAAAAAGCCTGTTTTAAAGGGAAAGGAATTTCATCTAAGATTTCCTCTGAAGGAGTCAGTCCATACATTGATATTCCAAAACGAAACATATTAAAACACTTATCAGGAAAACGAAGGCCTGCTGCACTGTTTCCACAATGAATATAGGAAAGGTCCCCGATATTGTCTGCTGCCGCTTCCAGCATATTAAGAAATCGATGATATTGTTTTTGGAAATAAGAAGAATTTTTTTCGTCCGCAGTGGCAAAGTGTGTAAAAAGGCCTTCCGTTTCTATTTTTTCACAACTTTTCAGCACGTTTGCAAATGAAACTAAATCTTCCTTTGAAACAATCCCTATACGCCCCATGCCTGTATCTACTTTAATATGAATGTGCAGCTTGTTTTTTGAAGATAAATGCTTCTCGGCTTCAACCAGCCAGCTCTCTTGAAATACTGTTAAACGAATATCTTGCTCGGCTGCGAGCTGTGAGTCTTCCGGGCGGGTTCGTCCTAAAACTAATATAGGAGCTTCTATTCCTGTCTCTCTGAGCTCAATTGCTTCTTCTAAAAGAGCAACACCTAAAAATGCTGCCCCAGCTTGAAGAGCGGCTTCTGCAGTTTTCACAGCACCATGCCCATACCCATCAGCTTTCACAACGGCCATCAAATGCATCTTCTGCTTAAAATGTGCTTTTGCTTTTTCTACATTTGACTTAATATGATTTAGATTAACCTCTGCCCATGTATCTCTATACGATGTTTGTTTAAAAGCCATCCTATCTTCTCCTATGCTGTCATATCCTGCTATTTTCTATCCGTTATTGTAGCACAAAAGAAAACCTCAAAAGAGAGCTGATTCTTTTGAGGCACTAAAATTTTTATTTGAGGTTTTGTCCAGAATAATCCATCGAACGTGCGATTGCCATCATTTCCTCTTGACTTAAGTCATTAGAAGCAAGCAAGTATTCTACACCATTATGATGCCATGTGAGTGAACCTTCGGTTTGTGCTCCCACTGTAAAACCTAAGTCAACAGGCTGTCCTGCACCTACATCCACATTCGCAGCTGCCTGTAAGGCTTGCTCAGAACGTTCCACAATGGTAAAGGACTGATCTCCACTATAGGATAACACAACTTTCTGCCCCGTATCCGTCATTGATTCTTCCGTATCTTCTAAAGAAGAGCCTTGTGGTTGATATGATGGATACACAACTTCAAAGGAATTATTTTCTTGGTTTTCGTTATCATCTTCTTCTGCAGACGCAGGAATTTCTTCTTCTTCTAAGGCAGCGGCTGTCATATTTTTATCTGTATCAAAGTCATTGTCATCAAAAGAAGCATTTTCATCAAATTCTGTAAATTCTACAGAAACTAGTAATTTATAATCAGCATCATAAATCTTAACAGTACGAGGTTCTAGTGATTTGGCATCTAGTACAATTTCCTGATGGTGAAGGTTTTTATTTTGATAGTTCGTTTTTGTTTCAAATACGTAGGTACCTTCGTGAATAGCGAAAGTACGTTCAGCATCCATCAATATATCAGAGATAAGGGATTCATAAAGGTAAACTTGGCTATTGTTATTAGGCCAGTCACTTTGAAAGCGAAAACTTTTATTAAGAGCTGGCGTTAATACAAATACTCCATCATCATTTCTAATAATCATTTGATTTTGTTCTTCGTTGTCATTTTTTAAATGTACTTTGTAATATTTATTTTTTTCATTCTGCATGTGCCAAATGTCTACATTATAGGTGCGGGCTTCCTCGCCAGTTTCTAGAGTCATTGATGCTTTTCCTTTGTATCCATCCATGTCTTGAAGTTTTTTGTCAAGGTCCTGTACAACTTCTTCTTGCGACTTTTCACCGCACGCTGTAATTAACCCAAGCAACGCGATAAACATAACAATTAACAGAAATAGTCTGCGCACGTTATCATTTCTCCTTTGTCCTTAAGATAACGACAAAGGAGGGAACCTTTACAAAGAAGAAACTATGGTACGAAATGCAAGCGGCAGATGATGAATCAAATCAGACGACGCCATTGAAGTAGAAGTATATTTCTGTTGCACAGCTAAATCAGATGTCAGCCCATGGGCGTATACTGCATTGCAAAGAGATGAAGATATAGACTCGTTTTGCAAAAGCATCCCTAATGCTATCCCGGTTAAAATATCACCCGTCCCGCCTCTTGCCAATGCTTCATTACCCGTTTGGTTTATATATTGTCCTCCTTGAGGGGTAGTGACAATGGTATACGGACCTTTTAATATCAGATAACAACCATATTCTTGTGCATAATGGCGGGATATTTCAAAACGCCGTTTATTAACTTCACTAGCTGACAATCCAGTGAGGCGGCCCATCTCTCCCGGATGTGGGGATAAGATGAGTGGTTCCTGACGTCTTTTCATTTCTTGAGCCAATTCTGGCAAATAATATAGAGCATCTGCATCTAGCAGAAGAGGTGTTTCCACTTCTGAAATCAACTTTCGAACGAGGTTTTTAGTACCTTTTTCTCTTCCAAGCCCGGGTCCTGCTGCTACCGCATCGTAATTCTCAAATGAGAAATCCTTACCTATAAGCTCCCCGGCAATCCCCCCGTCTTTTTCAGGCAGCAGTAAAAACATTGTTTCTGGTACGTTATTGGAAACAATAGAAAGGATACTAGATGGAAGAGCAGTCGTTAACAACCCAGCCCCGCTGTAAATACAAGCAGATGCTGACATGCTAAGCGCTCCTGGCATTTGTAATGACCCTCCAACAAGCAGGCCTTTTCCATGGTCCCCTTTATTAGCAGAAACCTTTCGTTCTGGCAGTGTTTTTTGAACGTCAGACTTCGTCCACACTTTTCTTGACACATTAATTGATTTCCATGCGGCATTAGGCAGTCCGATATCCACTACTTTTATCTCTCCATAATGAGCTCTTGCCGGGAAAAGATATGCACTGCATTTAGGGGATTGCAGCGTAATTGTAATATCTGCTTGCACTGCACTTTTAGGAACTTCTTCTTCTCCCGTCGGTACCCCGCTTGGAATATCAATCGATATGATATCTCCTGCTGCTTCATTTAAACATGCTGCTGATTCTTTATAAGGAGAACGCAATTCACCAGTTATGCCAGTGCCAAGCATAGAATCAATAAATAAATCGTAGTTCTTTTCTAAAAGGGTTTCGGCTGATTTCCACCTGTACCCTTCAAAACCGCAGGATTCAAATAAATGCTTATGGTAGAGGGCCGCTCCCTTCCATTGTTCCTCTTCTGCCAGAAGCCACACATCCACATCTCGTCCTTTTTCTAAAAGAGTCCTCGCTATTACAAAGCCATCACCGCCATTATTCCCTTTACCAACCAGAACTGCGATCTTCTTTTGATCTAAATGAGTATACAGCCTTTCCACTTCTTGGGCTGCAGCTCTGCCGGCATTTTCCATTAACACCTCTTCTTTCATTCCTATTTCTTCAATGGCACAGCGATCCACCTGCCTCATTTCATCACCGGTGACCACTTGCATGGCAGGTCCCTCCTAACCGCAATATATTTCTATGAACAAAACAACTAAGATATGCAAACAAGCCGTAACATGTCCCGAATTCATCAACTTTCCAAAATGACCTGCGCTGCAGCGTATTCTTCACAATGAGTAATAGAAACATGAATTTTCATTGTAGTGCCTTCTGCTTTAATGAGGGGTTTCCCTGATTTATCAGAGTCTACTTCTATATCTTGAAACCCAAATTCCCGAGATATTCCAGTACCTGCGGCTTTAGCAAACGCTTCTTTTGCCGCATATCGTCCTCCTGCAAATTCAATCCTTCTTTGACCTTTATACTCTCTTAATCGCTCTCGCTCTTTAGGGGTAAAAACCCTTTCTTCAAAACGAGTATTTTTATCTAAAAGACGTTCTATTCTTTTTAATTTAACTATATCTAATCCTATGCCATAAATCATTTATCTCTATTTCATCCTTTTTCAACAGGCTGTCATTAGTCGTTCTCTTTTTCCATATGGTAAAATTATATAGTATCACATGGTCAGCAACAACTCGGTCTTTTGCTGTGTTGTTGCAAAAGGAGAGGGAACATGTTTATAAGAAATGAAACCTTTTATTCTTTCAGAAAAAATTATCCTATAATAAGCGGACTTATCGTTATACATTTTTTGCTTTTTTTATGGATAAACCTATCCTTATGGACAAATGGATTAATACCATTTGGAAGAACTATTATGCAATGGGGAGTAGGAAATAATGGGGCTGTTGCTGCAGGGGAATATTGGCGGCTTATTACTCCAATTTTTCTACACCAGGGAACTGGGCATGTTTTATTTAACTCTTTTTCATTAATTTTATTTGGTCCTGCTTTAGAAAAAATGCTTGGAAAACCAAAATTTATAACTGTTTATATAGCTACAGGGATATTAGCTAACATAGCCACATTTTTATTAACAGGACCGTTTTATACACATCTCGGTGCCTCAGGAGCTATTTTCGGTCTTTTCGGTGTTTACCTCTACATGGTTATTAATCGTAAAGATTTAATCGATGCAGCTAATGCTCAAATCATTACTGTTATATTGGTCATTGGGGTAATCATGACTTTTATTAATCCTGGAATTAACATCATAGCGCATCTTTTCGGACTTATCGCAGGAGCCGTTATTGCTCCCCTGTTTCTAAAAAAAGCTCGCCCATTTTACATGCACACCTTCGAACCCGCTAAGAATAGAGAAGTTACATTCAACCCAAACCGATGGAGAAAACGCCGCATTATTCCAACACGTACCATTTTCCGTTTAATTGGCTGGATCTTTCTTTTTCTTGTTATTGCAGGTATAATCTCCAGGCTTTTTTAAATAAAAATCAGCTTACGCCAAGTCCAAATGACGGAAGTCGTATTTGCTTATACTTTGATCCTGTATCAAAGTTAAACATTCCTAAAGCATAAGAAAATGTAAGGAGCCTTTTATGTTCTAACAGGCTCCTTTTTATAAAGCATTTTTCGTTTTTGGTTGACAGCTGATCGGTTTTTCCATATAAAACGAACCACTTCTTCTGAAGTTAGAAATATTTCTTCAGCATCACAATAATCTTTCCCTTTGCCATGAATGGACCATTTATTTCCTGTTTTCATTAATGTCCATTGGCCGCCGCGTTTTTTATCCTGAAACACAAAATAATATTTCTGTCCATGCTCATCGTAATCAGCAATTGAATCAAAGGCTTTCAACATTTCATTAATATCATTTTTTCTTTTAATGACTTGATTCATTACATCACCTTATTCTTCCTTAATCTAATCAAGCATTCATTATCAATATATCAGAATATTCTAGCGAACGTTGTAAAATCAAGGAATCTAGGAAGAAAAATTTTTCGACAAAAATAAAACTGCCTTTATCCAAAAAGGGTCAGTTCTATTCTACCGTTTTTATATCATCAATTCTGTTAATGCCACAAATTTTACCTGCTTTTTACTAACAAACTAACTGCTTCTTTAATCGTATCTTCCGTATCTTCTCCACGTTGTATTTGTTGACGGACACATTGTTCAAGATTTTCACTAACCACAACCCCGATTGTACGATCTAGAGCACTTCTTATGGCAGACATTTGACTAACAATATCCTGGCACTCTTTCCCTTCATCCATCATTTTGAGAACACCGCGAACTTGTCCTTCAATCCGCTTTAATCTATTTTTAACTTGATCATTATAATCCAAGGTGACTCACCCTCCAACATACCTTTTGGTGTTTATACAATATTAAAGTTCTTAAATCATTAGATCCTAATGCCGGTAATTCTGCCATAAAAATGCTTTAAAAAAAGTTGTTTATTTTTTGATTTGATTTGGAGCAACTGGAACATCTATTGGGGCATGCAGCTTATATCCTTCTGCTTCTCCAAGATTCTCCCCTTCAAAGGATACCCGTTCAAATCCAAAGTCTGCTGCTGCAAAAAGGACAGCTTCCACCATTAATCTTCCATTGTTGTTTTCTGAAAGATGGCTGTCCTTAGAAAAAACCACTCGCGCAAGGTCTTGTTCTTCTTGTACCTCTTTTATCACCATATCTTCCGGTATAGAAGCATTTACACTGCTATTTTCCCCCGTAGATTTCATATGCTCCAGGGTTTCATGAAATGTTAATAATTCACCGTTCTCATTCGTGGAAGAAATATTGGCTCCGCTGCCGCTAACGAGAAAAGACCTGTTTTCGTTTGTAGTATATACGTAATATCCCCGGTTTTCCTGATCTATTCTATAGCGGTTTAAAACACCATAGTTTCCTAATTCAACACCCTCTTCACCATTTTGCTCAAGGATAACTTCCTTTTCCCCTAAATAACGCATACTTTCTTCTAAACTTCTCACAATCATTTCGCTTTCGTTGCTGCTTGCTTCCGAAAGATCTTCTTCAAATTCTGCTTCTAAAGGAGATCCCTCTTCCCCCGCAAAAGTCCAATCTATATGTTGGAGGGCAGAAGGATCTAATCCAACGTCTTCCCCTGTAAATTCTTCTGTCAATTCTTCAAATGCTTCAAGCGGCTCCTGACTTTCACTAATCACAAAAGTTAAAGGAACGATAACGGAAGTCTCAACATCTTGAAGCGGGATAGTTACAGCTTTTTCTCCCTGCTCAATATCATCTTCTGTCAACGCAGTAACATAATTATCATATATAGGATCCTCATCTTCAGCGTCTACTGCTGGTTCTTCATGTGTTTGTGTCTCTTCAGCTGTCTTATCAGCTGTCTCATCAGCTGACTCTTCATCCTGTTCGGAAATCGTAATGTCATTTTCTTCCTGTTTAGAACGTTCTGGGTTTTCCAAACTATTATCCGTTTCTTCTTGTTCCGTGATGTTTTCTGTACTGTTTTCCCCAGCTTGGCGATTCTCTATAGAGGCTGAATCTTCATCGGCAGTATATTGCTTCGGACTGGATAGCATATTGGGTAAAAGAACCAAAAGCAATAGTAATGCCGCAGCAGTTGAAAGTGTTGGAATAACCCATTTCGTTGGCCACCTTTTATTACCGTATTTTCCCGTTTTCTTTACTATATTTTGATATACTTCTTCCTTTGTCCGGTTATCACAGATCTGCGGTAATTGTTGAAGATTTTGTTTTACCAGTTCATCCGATGAACGAGAATAACGTTTTTTCACTGTTCTGCCCTCCTTTCTGTTATTTCCTTATTTTGTGAGAGGATGTCTTTTAATTTTTTAACAGCCCGGTGCTGCGTTGTTTTCACCTTACTTTCAGACCAGCCTAATATTTCAGCTGCTTCTCTTATGGAAAGTGATTCGACATAACGAAGTACTAGCACTTGGCGCTGGTCGGGAGTACAGTCTTCCATTGCTTCATACACGATTTTCACTTCATCTTTTGTTGAAACAATTTCATCCGGTAAAGGAGACGGATCCCTTATGTCCTCTTTGGAAAGCGGCCCAATCAACCCTAGCCATTTTCGCTTTTTTCGATTCTGCTTCCGAATCCAATCAATTCCTACGTGACGTGCTATAGAATACAACCATGTTTTTTCACTGCTTTTCCCTTCAAATGTCTGAAAGGAGTGAAATACTTTAATATAAACTTCCTGAACGAGTTCTTCAGCTGCTTCTTTGTCTCTAACCATATAAAATAAATATTGAAAAAGAGAGTGGTGATAGTTTTCATATAACCGTTCAAATTCATCTTGCACGATTAACACTCCCATATTTTTAGTCGTTCATTCTTTCGAATGTGTTACAAATTCACGGACGTAATTTAATATTAATGTGTAAAGCCCTATGCAAGGTTAGAAAAACTTGGCTTGCCGCCAAGCCCAAATGGCAATATACTTTGATTCTTTAACAAAGTTAAACATTCCTAAAGTACAAAAAGAAAAGCCCTTACGGTAAAACCGTTGAGCTTTCCGTCGATTTTAAAAGAATAACGCATACACCCAGTATAGTACTCCATACAAAATGACAAGAGTCACTATAAAAGCCAGCAGTCCTTTGTTCGATAATTTTTTCATCCTATCACCGCCACATCATTACCACCGTATTATATCATTTTTTAATAAATCTTCCTTCAAAAAAATTATATGAATTTATGTAAAATGCCTAAAAATATTGTATTCTCTAGCTCAAAGCCGAATTTAGCTTATCATGTTCAATTACATTTATTCCATTCCTACCTAGTGTTAGAAAGGAGCTGTCTGGAAATGACAGAAGCCCCTTAGCCTTTTCTTATGCTTTTTCGTTTTATAACAGTGAAACTTTTCTAAAGTGAATCAATTTCATAAGTGCTATTTTGATTATCAAAAACGAACATTATATCGATATATCGATTGTAGTGGAAGGCGACGACTCCTGCGGGATAAGCTTGAGCTGAAGACCCCGCAGGCAGCTTGCTGCCGAGGAGGCTGAAGCCAAGTCCGCGGCAAAGAAGACACTACGATAACGAGGGTATTTTATAAAATGTTCGTTTTTAATGATATAGAAATGAATTATGAAATTCATTCAAGTACAAAAAAATAAAGACGCCGCAAAAGTTTATTACTTTTCTAAGGCGCCTTTACTCTTTTTAAATACAAGTTCATATTCCTATTTAATTATATTATTCAGTTGTTTCATGTTTTAAATACGTTTGTTCATAAATGTGTTCAATATCTTCATCTGTCATCGTGGATAAGTATTTTTCTTCCATTCCCTTTACTTTAGAAATAAACGATACCATGTTTTTCCGCTCTATTCTTTTCATATCCAATGCACCCTTTCTGTACTGTATTATTACAGTTTAATTATTTAAATGTATTGTATAACAGAAACATCCTTTCGTCAATGGTATTTTTCAGAAAAATTTAATTTTTTTAGACTGATTGAAAGTAAGAAAGATAGAGGAAGAAAGCCCTTTGACAACTTTTTCTACTTTTTTTACACTTTTTGTAACTGTTTTTTTCTACATAGCGACTATTAAGGTAGACTGATTCAATTAGAAAGGGGAAAATCATGACACGTCTATTGTACTTTGTACTTATCGTTCTAATAAGCTTTGGGGTGCTGTCAGCGTGCGGCCAAGGAGAAGAAACAGAAGAAGACTTAGAAACAGGCGCCGGCACTGAAGAGGATAAAAATGAATCTGAAGAACAGGGAGAAGCAGTTGAAGACAGCCAAGACGAGAAGGATGAAACCACGGTAGAAGACACAGAAGAAACTGAAGAAGTAGAAGAAACTGAAGAAGCAAATGAAAAAGAAAGTGAAGAAACAAATGCATCAGAAGAAACTATCACTGAAACGGTAACATTGTACTTTTCAGATGAGCAGCTGCTTGAAACGTATAAAGAGCAGCAAGAAGTAGAAGCAGACTCTGAAGAGGGTATTCCGGCAGCTGCTCTTCAAGCATGGATAAATGGACCAGAGCACGAGGAACTAGTTGGCCCTTTTGAAGGAGAAGAGGTGCAGGTTCAATCAGTAGAGGTGCAAGACGGTACAGCAGAAGTTTCTTTTTCGGAATCTTTGTTGGATGTTAATGCAGGCTCAAGTGCTGAAATGGCAATTACCGAACAAATTGCTTTAACTATGGAGCAGTTTGGTTATGAGGAAACGAAAATTCTTATTGAAGGAGAAGAGGAATCTTCTTTATTCGGCCATATGGACAGCACGGAACCTATTTCTGCTAATAACCCTGATGATTATGAAGCAATGGAATAAATTGCGCTATGCTAAAGAGCAGCTGTTTTCATTAAACAGCTGCTCTTTTAAATATATTTTATAAGCGTTACACGGCGGCCGTTTTCCTCTAAAATCATATTATCACTGCACTCTTTCATAATAGCTAAACCGCGGCCGGATTGTTTAAGCGTATTAGCAGTTCTTTTAAACACTTCCTCAGAAGCCTGTCTGTACAGTGTTTCCGCTTCCTTTGTCAACCCGCTTCCACGGTCCTCAATAGATACAATTATTTTCGTTCCATCTGATTCAAAAGATATACTTGTATAAATCTCTTCTTCATTTCTCCCGTGATGAACTGTGTTATTTAGTGCTTCATTGACAGCAACCTCAAAGAAAAATTGTTGGTCGCTTTGCAGAGGTTGAAGCCAATTTTTAATCTTTTTTCTCGCTGCGTGATAATCTTGTGGCTTTTTAACAATACATTTATCATACTTCATTCTGAGCTTCAACCTTCCTTTCAGGATCATAAGATTGATTATGATAATTTGCAAAATTTCTCATGGAAAATATGTGTATATTCTTCATAATACTTTAATAATATCAAAGACCTAGGATATATTACATCATTATAATATTTGTAATACTTTTTTAATATTATTGTTAACCCTTGATCTATAGAGGTTTTATTCAGCTTAATCGCAATTGGATTCTATTTCCTAAACAATTCATTACTCCCTCTTGGTACTCTTACGTTGTGAAAAATTCAACTAGGAGGGAATTTGGGTGTTTAAACAGTTAAAAATAGCAGGTGCTGCTTTTGCTGCCTTTATTTCATTCAGTGCAGCAGCTGAAGTTTCTGAAGCATATACAGTTAAAAGTGGTGAAACTCTTTGGTCTATCGGAATGGAACACGGGGTTTCTGTCATAGAGCTAAAAGAAGTCAATGAAAAAAACACTTTGCATGTAAATGAGGGAGAATATTTGCAAATCCCAGAAGGTATTTATCCTCATGAGAGGAATTTACTAGAGAGAATTGTAAGTGCAGAAGCCGAGGGTGAATCGTATGCAGGAAAAGTAGCGGTAGCTACAGTAGTATTAAATCGTGTAAAAAGTGATGAATTTCCAGACAGCATTAAGAAAGTTATATATGAAGTATCACCAACAGGCCACCCTTCATTCAGCCCGGTTTCAGATGGATCGATTAACCAGCCTGCAGATGAGGAATCTAAAAAAGCGGTTAGAGAGGCACTAGCTTTTGAAGGACAAGGCAGTGGTTCCCTTTTCTTCTATAATCCCGCTATCGCTTCTAACCACTGGATCGCTACGAGAGAAACAACTTCAGTCATCGGAAACCATGTCTTTGCAAAATAAAAAAAGCGAAGACTATCCAGCCGGTGCTAAATGATAAAGCAACGTATAAAATGAAAAAAACCTGCTTCTAGGATGATAGTCTACTACCTAGAAGCAGGTTTTTTCATTTTCTATTATTGACTAAGTTTACTTGCAACGTCTGCTACACGTGCACCAAGACGTCCTGCCATAGTAAATTCTCTCTCATCTGGCTGGTTTGACCCATCCGGTCCTGCAACTGTAGATGCAGCATATGGAGAACCGCCAATGCCGTCTGTCGTAAGCATTTCTTGGTTTTCCCCATAAGGAAGTCCAACATATATAAGGCCGAAATGAAGAAGCGGAACTAAAGTAGTAAGAGCTGTTGCCTCTTGTCCTCCATGTATAGAACCGGTACTTGTAAAGACTGCTGTTGCTTTTCCTTCAAGTTCCCCATTCATCCATAACGCACCAGCTGTATCAAGGAATTGTTTCATTTGGGCAGGCATTGTTCCATAGCGGGTTGGAACACCCCAAATAATACCGTCAGCCCACGTTAAATCATCATGGGTCGCTTCGGGGATATCTTTTTGAGCATCCTGTGCTTGAACGTAAGGATCTTGACCTGACATAGCTTGCCGCGCCGCTTCAAATTCAGGAACTTTTACGATTTTCACTTCTGCTCCAGCCTGCTCTGCGCCCTCCGCTACTTTTTTCGCCATTTCAAAAATATGTCCATAAGCACTATAATATGGAATTAAAATCTTTCCCATACAAACACCTCATTAACTTATTTTTTTAAAGTAACTATAATAAATTTTATTTTTTTTACTTACTTTTGTCAAGTACTGTCCTTATGCTTCCCTGCTTACTATTACGATAAACATTCAAGATATGTTAGAATAAAACAATAAAGAGGTGAGGATAATGGATTATACAAAGATGTGTCCCAAATACGAAGCAGCTGTCGAACTGCTTGGTAAGAAATGGACTGGCCTCATCATTCGCGTACTATTAGGCGGACCTAAACGATTTAAGGATATAAAAGCACAAATTCCTGAAATGAGCGATAGAATATTAACAGAACGCATAAAGGAATTAGAGGAAAACAATATTGTAGAACGCACTGTTTTCCCTGAAAAACCAGTACGTATTGAATATAGTCTGACCCTAAAAGGAAAAGACTTGGCTCCTGTTATTGAATCTATTCAAGGTTGGGGCGAAAAATGGATGTAAACGGATATGGAAGCTGAAAAATTGCATCCGCTATCTTAACTGTTGATCATCCATAAGCAAACTGGTATAAATGAGGCTTTTCCATTGCCCGGCGGATCTTCGGTCAAATAATGGGCCCGAAGTAAGAAATGTAGGAAAGGAAGAAATATGTTATGGCAGCAGTCCACACGTTTTCCCGGCGAGAAGAAATAGCAAATGCTGCTACACACGCTGTTGGTATAGTTTTAAGCATTGCAGCTATCACCCTTCTTGTAGTATTCGCAAGCATTCATGGCACTTCGTTCCATATACTAAGCGTCTCCATTTATGGAGCTACTATGTTATTACTTTATGTTTCCTCAACACTGCTGCACAGTTTTAAGAAAGGGAAAGTTAAAGACCTATTTGAAATCTTTGATCACGCTTCTATTTATTTATTTATAGCTGGTACTTACACTCCTTTTTTGTTTCACGTTATAGAGGGAGCTTTAAGCTGGACGTTATTTGGGATTGTGTGGGGCCTTGCGATTTTTGGTGTTGGCTTCAAAGCCTTTTTCGTAAAAAAATTTATGTTTCTATCTACTCTCTTTTACATTCTTATGGGATGGATTATTATCTTTGCTTGGCAGCCATTAACTTCCGCTCTTCCAGCTGGAGGGATTGGTTTTCTCGTAGGCGGCGGTTTGCTGTATACGATTGGCACAATTTTTTATATGTGGAGACACTTCCCTTATCATCATGCAGTATGGCATGTATTTGTACTTGGAGGATCTATTATGCATTTCTTTGCTATTTTCCTTTATGTACTGCCGTTATGATTTAAAAACATTGCACCTCAAATGCCAACCTATTAAAACTTTTCCTAACCGTGTGTAACAAAAACCCTCCTAGTTATCATAACAGGAGGGTTCTTGTTTTCCTTATTTTAAAATGATTCTTTTATTAGGACATCCTCAACGGGAAAACGGAATGATTCACGTGTTGTTCCGTGTCCTTTGCCTAATGAGATAAGCATTATAGGAATATAGCGGTCCGGAATGTTAAATGCCTCCATTAATTTTTCTTTATCGAAACCACCCATTGGAACAGAATCATATCCCTTTTCTTTGGCAGCAAGCATTAACTGCATAGCAGCTAATGAAGCATTAATTAAAGCCTCTTTATGCGCAAACCCTTCTTGCTCATAAGCACCATGAATATTTGCCACAATTTGATTTTTAACCTCGTCTGTTATCACTCCGCTTTTTACAGACTCATCAAAGACCGTATCAGCAGATTGATTAGCCTCTTTGTCTCCTAATATGGCGATGGTAACGGAGCTATCCTGGACTTGCTGCTGATTATAAGCAATCGGCAAAAGCTCCTGTTTTTTCTCATCCGATTGAACAGCTAAAAACCTCCAATGTTGAAGGTTCCAGGAAGAAGGCGCTTGTGATGCGGCTTCTATTATTTCATGCAAATCTTCTTCTGGGATTTTATATTCGCTGTCGTATTTACGAATGGAATGACGTTCTTTCATTAGTTCAATAGTAGTCATGGTGTTTTTCACTCCTTATGCTATTTATCCGCAAACTGTCCGCAATCTATCCTCTCATGATTTTTCCATTGTTTCAATTCTTCTGCTTTAAACCTTGGAAAAACTCGGCTTACTGCCGTGTCCTATAGCTATTCTTTGTTCCTTCACAAAGTTAAACATTTCTAAAGTACAAAGAAAGAGCAGCAAACTTTTGAACCGTTTGCTGCTCTTGAAGACCTTCGTCAATCGAACTCTTTATTTTGTAACAAACATTTGTGTCCAATAATTACCATAGCTTCCGCCTTCAGCATGTCCGACACCGATGTGAGTGAAGCTGCCATTTAAAATGTTTTCACGGTGACCTTCTGAGTTCATCCAGCCTTCTACAACTTGCTCAGGAGATTGCTGACCAGCAGCAATGTTTTCACCAGCACCTTGATACTCGATACCATAAGTATCCATCATGTCAAATGGGCTGCCGTAATTCGGACTGTTGTGAGAAAAGTATCCAGCATCTCTCATGTCTTCAGACTTGTCTCTTGCCACATCAGAAAGCTCACTATATGGTTCAAGAGGCTGCAGACCTTGCTTTTCTCTTTCCTCATTTGTCAAACGAATGACTTCTTGTTCAAATTCACTTTCACTTGCAACTTCTTCGTCATTTACTGTTTCTTGTTCAGTTGCTGTATCTTCATTCGCAGGAGCTTGCTGCTCTGCAGCTGGAGCTTGTTCTTCAGCAGTTGGAGTTGTTTCTTCTTCCTCTGCCGCTTGTTCAGCAGCTGGTGTTGTTTCTTCTTCCTCTGCTGTTTGTTCAGCAGCTGGTGTTGTTTCTTCTTCCTCTGCCGCTTGACCTTCATCAGGTTGTTCCGTTACTTCCCCCGGATTAGTGTATTGTTCTATTATATTATATACATCCAACTCTTCTAATTCCGGAATAGCTTGAAATAACTCGTTTTCCGTCAAGTTACTCTGTTCAGCTAATTTTGAAAAGAGTTCTCCAGACTCAACTGGTTGACTTTCATGAGCATTCACTGCCGCTGGGAAAGCAATTAATACGGCAAGTGATAAAACGATTTTTTTCATATTTAACACCTCCGCCACTTATTATGCCATAACTATGAAACTTCGAAAGGGGGGAGGGAAATTGTTGGTACCATATGTTAATTACTTCATTGAAACGATATGCTTATTTCACTTTTAATTCTTTTCAATATTTAATTACAAAAATACTTTTATTTATGACATTACACATCTAAAGTTGCGTTAAATCGTTCAATATTTAGGTCTTTTTACTCTCTTATTGTTACAAAGATGTAATAAATACGGAAAGTATACGTAATAAAGTCTTGCTTGATTACTGATGAGCTTTTTACTTTTCTTGGGTTATCGCTTTAAAAAGCAAACACCTAACTAACAGTGTAAAAAAAAAGCGCTGCTTCCATCAGCGCTTTCGTCATTGTATTTTTTTATTCTATTCCAGCGTCTTCTTCCATGCCGCCGTCTTCTTCCATCGCAGGATCCTCTTCCACGTCACCGCAAGCCGCTAGAACACTTGTTGCTAATATCCCAGACAATAAAGTATAAAGAAATTTTTTACTCATTATAATTCCTCCTTTATAGATGGAAGAGTATGAACATTTTGTGTTCATCTCTTGCTTTAGTTTCACTTTACCACATGTCTTTTCCTCTTAAAGCTAAATTTGGTAATTCCTATATTTTTTTAAAATTTTCCCATATTGTGTTAAATTTTTTTAAAAGAAAAGAGGAATAATAAGTTTGGATGTTTACCAAAAAGGGTATTATTTTTAAGATTTATACCTGTATCTTTATATACATAACATTTAGAAAGAACGAGGGGTTGAATTTTAATGGACAACGAGAATCCGCAAACCATACAAAATATCGGAGAATTTCTCTTAAAAAACAAAACGATATTAAGCGAGAAAATGGATAATTTGCAAAATAACGATTCTCGCTTCAGGTTTGCAAAAAACAACGATTATATTACTAAACTAAGAGAGGAACTTTTTGCTACGATAGGCGCAGGAGTCATAAATCAGCTTGCAGAATCAGGAAGTTTAATATCTCAAATTAGAACATGGGGAGAAAAAGCAGCTGATTATTGTATAAAGCACAATGTAATCCTTTCTACGGCACTACTTGTCTTTCCATTTTACAGAGAAATCTTAACAGAAGTTATTGAACAGCACTGCTTAGAAGATAATCTCCCTCTTCACGATGCTTTTTATATTTACAGTAAATTTGAATCCCTTCTTGATCAAGCTACTTATGCTTTCAGCCATACTTTTTTACACCAGCATATTGTTGAATTAGAACATGCTAAATCTCAGATGCAGGAAATTTCTGTACCTGTTGTTCCAATAAAACAAGGAACAGCCGTCCTTCCGCTAATTGGGGATATGGATGATGAGCGTTCTGAGTTTTTACAAAAAAGAACCTTAGAAAGAGCTACGGAATTAGAATTATCCTATATTATTATTGATCTCTCTGGTATTAATACAATTAATACATGGTTTGCACAGCATTTAAACCAATTAATCGATGCATTACAGCTATTGGGTATTGACGCGAGTATATCCGGTATGAGACCGGAACTTTCACAAACGATTGTTCAGTTAGGGATTTCTTTTAAACACATTGCTAAGTTTTTAACATTAGAACAAGCTCTTTTACACCATTCAGAATACACTTCTTGAACTACCACCACTTAGCTAACGCTTGAAGTGGTAGATTCCTGCGAACACTCTCGTAATCGAAAGTTATTTTAGCAGGCTAACTCCGCAGTCCCTGCGGTTAATACTCATCGTTCGTACGTTGAACTCAACCTTCCTGCCTACTGCTTGGATTTCGCTTTTCAGCAGAGAGGGGCGGTTGAACGTTGAAGATTTCACCTGACAGACGAATTTCCTGTCAGAACCTCATATCCTCCGTTTTCAAAGAGCAATCTGTACAGGAATATGATACCATACGAAGCTTGTTTTGCTACGCAAAAAGGTGATTCATCTCCCCCTTATTTTTGGGCTACGCCCTGTACAAAATGGAAGAGGGGGTCTTCTCGCCTAAAACGATAAATCAACCAAATCTGTTGGCTCTTGCTGACAGATTTATTTGTGTAAAATTAATGGATCGTTTATGATGAAAGGGTTGAGTTATTTGATTATGAAGGAGAAAGGGTTTATATAGATGAGTAAGCTAGAGGAAGAAATACAATCTCGAAAAACGTTTGCTATTATTTCTCACCCTGACGCGGGGAAGACCACTTTAACCGAGAAACTTCTTTATTTTGGAGGAGCCATTCGAGAAGCTGGTACTGTAAAGGGAAAGAAAAATACAAAGCATGCAACCAGTGACTGGATGGAAATTGAAAAACAGCGCGGTATTTCTGTTACCAGCTCTGTTATGGAATTTCACTATAAAGATCATCAAATTAATATACTAGACACTCCTGGACACGAAGATTTTAGTGAAGATACCTATCGTACGCTGACAGCCGCTGACTCTGCTACGATGTTGATTGACGCAGCAAAAGGGGTCGAGGCCCAGACCAAAAAATTGTTTAAAGTCTGCAGTATGCGGGGTATTCCTATTTTTACATTTATCAATAAACTCGACCGGCAAGGAAGAGATCCATTTGAACTCATGGAAGAAATGGAAAACCTGCTCGGCATTCGCTCATACCCAATGAACTGGCCTATTGGTATGGGAATGGACTTTTATGGTATATATGACCGTCATTCCAAAAAAGTAGAACTTTATAATGCAGACAATCCTTCTCATGTGGAGATCAAACAAACGAGCGGTCCGGATGACCCGATGCTTGATGAAATGATTGATGCTTCTCTGCTTGCTCAATTCAGAGAAGAAATGGAACTCTTGGACGTAGCTGGCGACCCTTACGATGAACGTAAAATTAAGAGCGGCGAATTAACTCCTGTATTTTTTGGGAGTGCTATATCTAATTTCGGGGTGCAGAACTTTCTCGAACACTTTTTGAACCTGGCTCCTGCACCTGTTGGCCGTGATAGTGATCAAGGATATATTGCACCGGCACAAGACAACTTTTCGGGTTTTGTATTTAAGATTCAAGCGAACATGAATCCAAAACACCGTGATCGCATAGCTTTTTTACGTATAACTTCTGGTAAGTATACGCAAGGAATGTACGTAAACCATGTCCGCCTTAGCAAATCAATGCGTTTAGCGCAGCCTACTCAATTTTTAGCCCAGGACCGAAATATTGTAAAAGAAGCCTATGCCGGAGATATTATTGGATTATATGACCCAGGCACCTTTCGAATTGGAGACACATTAGCTGACAGCAGTGATTTTCAATTTGATGAAATGCCTCACTTCTCTCCAGAACATTTTGCAGCTATTTCAGTGAAAGATGCCATGAAGCACAAATCATTTGAAAAAGGCTTACAGCAGCTGACTGAAGAAGGTGCTGTTCAGTTATTTCAAACGTATAACAAATATCCTGAACAGCAAATAATAGGTGTCGTAGGGGTTCTGCAATTTGAAGTGATGGAATATCGCTTAAAAAATGAGTATAATGCAGATATTCGCCTCGAAAAACTGCCTTTTTCGATTGCACGGTGGGTCAATGGAGATCCGGACGAATTAGAAACCTTTAAAAAACGCCAGAAAAACCTGGCTGTAGACAGAGATGGAAGAATGGTTGCTTTATTCGATAATGAATTCCAAATGAATATGACAAAAGATAAATACCCACAACTCACCTTCTACGAAAACTCTTATATGAAATAATAAATTTCTTTATACTCGGAAGTCCTTATCACTGAAAATCTTAATGAAACAATAAAATCTTCCGGTAAAAAAACACGACTAAACGAATATAGCGTTTTAGTCGTGTTTTTTAATTAATTCCACCCATAACTTCAGGAATAACGGTCCCTTCTCTGGTCTCTACAGCTCCAAATAAAAGCAAAGCTATAAATACCGCCCATATTATTGCATTATTGAAAGTCACTCCATCAAATGAAGAGTTGTTATTCTCAAACATTCTATAAAAATCATCCTCTCTTTTATCTACTTAACCGCTGCCATCACATCACAACCGTCATTTCGCCATTTTCTTCGCTTTGTTACTAGACCCGTTCTTATAATCTCCTATAAGGTGAACTTCCACCGTAGGTTCTCCTCGGTATATTTTTAACCGTGTTCACTTTAAGTTTCCCTGTAACAAGTAAGACTGCTCCGATAATATCTAAATTATGTCCATTTAATAAATCAGCTACCGTGTATGGGGGCAAAGATGAGTTATTTTTATTATGGTTATTATTAAACATATTGAAATGCACCCCCATTTTCACCATGTATGAATGAATTAGAAGGTGCAATATAAAAATATCTTAATACTCTAAAACGTATGAAACTACCTTTTCTTGTGCATTTCGTGTTACCCTATTGTAAATGAGAATTGAAATGCGTGTGCATACTAGCTATTCTCATTAAGAATCCAGCCACTGCTTATTTTATGCAGCTAAAAAGATGTTTTTTAATATAGTTTATACTGAGGTGACAACTATGAACGCAGTAGCAATTGATATGGACGGAACCCTTTTACATTCCGAAGGATTTGTTTCAGAGAAAAATGCACAAGCACTAAAATTGCTTCAAGCAGAAGGACATAAACTTATTATTGCAACGGGACGAGGACTGCCAGACGTAGAACGCTTACTTGGATCTGTAAACGTTACGCCGGATGGAATTGTTTCTTTAAATGGAGCCAGAGTGTATTGGGAAGGAGAACCGATTCAAGAATCCTATATGGGTCAGCAAGAAGCAATTAACTTGGTAGAGTGGCTTAATGACAATGAATATTACTTTCACATTTACACTGACAAGGGTTTATTTTCCCCGACAAAATCCCGAGAGTTTTTTATGAATGACTTGAACATATATACACAGGACAAAGAAGGCGGAGAAGAAATAAAAGAAGCCATTCGCCGAAGAGCAGATGGTCATCACAGGCAAGCCAATATGAAAGAGCTGCACTCTTCAAGTATGATTGTTGATTATGACCTTACCGTTTATAAGTTTCTTATAGTATCAATGCTTGAACAGAAGCTGGATATATGCCGGAAATCCTGGGGAGATAAGCATAATGTGCTTATTACTTCCTCAGGACGTGATAACCTTGAGATTATGCATCCGAATACACAGAAAGGAAAAGGACTTCTTCACATTGCAAATCATGCAGGGCTAGATATATCCTCTACTTTTGCGATCGGTGATAATTATAATGACCTTCCACTTTTCAATGCTGCAGCGACCAGTATTGCCATGGGCAATGCCGAGGAAGATGTAAAACGAGTAGCTACCCATGCAACAACTCACCATGACATTGACGGGGTCGCCTATGCGATTGAAAATTTTATTTTAAAATCATCTAACCTTACTATCAAAAGCAGTGAAAAAAATCAGTTGCCATAAGCGAAGGCTGTTGATATAATTTCTCGTGGTCCTCAAAAAAGCCAACCGCGTGGAAATATTTTACTAAACAAACATACATGACGAAATGACTTCTGCTTTGTGAACTACAACCCAAAAGTATTACACTCCTGTAAATTGGTTTTATTTGTCAACAGGAGAAGATTTATATGAACGCAGTTATTATATACGTTTCTTTTTACATGAACACTTGAGCGGATGAATTCTGACGTTACAAATTTTGATCTTTTAGAAACAGCATACGAAGAAATAGAATAGAAAACCTCATCCCGCTGGTGAGGTAGAGGCGCGAAATGAAAAAAGTATGCTCTGGGAGAAGGGTTGTATCGACTGGAGACAAAAAGGTTCATTTGCCGAAGCCGGCTGAGCCTGCATTGAATAAGTGCGGGACTGCCACGATGCTTTTCGTGGAGGACTACTATAAAACGGGATGACCGTTCTACCTGCTTGGTAATGGAATCCGAGCAGGTTTTTTTGCATAAGCTTTAGAATAATTAGAAAAACTCGACTTACCGCCGAGTCCTATGGCGGAAGTCGTAGTTTTGCTTATATTTTGATCCTTTAACAAAGTAAAACATTCTTAAAGTACAATGAAATAGAAAGGAGAATAGTTGTAATGAACGAGCCGTCTATTCTGTCGCTGCTCCCCCCTATTCTTGCTTTATTAATGATTGTTGCGACAAGAAAAGTTCTTCCTTCCCTGGGTGTTGGGATTATTATCGGTGCTTTAGTTCTTAGCGATTGGTCAATCACCGAAGGAGCTGTCCTCATTTGGGAAATATTTGCCGGCATTTTTGTAGCAGATGGTTCTATCAATGACTGGGAATTATATATTATTTTCTTTTTACTTATTCTCGGCATCATGGCAGCTCTCATAAGTTTTTCGGGCGGAAGCCGTGCATTTGGGGAGTGGGCGTTAAAACGAGTAAAAACGAGGATAGGAGCACAGCTTGTGACCTTGCTATTTGGTATCCTTGTTTTTATTGATGATTACTTTAACAGTTTAACAGTCGGTCAAGTAAGCCGGCCGCTAACAGACAGGCACCACATCTCTAGAGCAAAGCTTGCATATATTGTTGACTCTGTCGCTGCACCGATTTGTGTAATCGCGCCCCTATCGAGCTGGGGAGCCTACATTATTACCATCATTGCGGACATTCTCAGCAGTCATAACCAAACACAATACGGAGGCCTTCAGGCATTTCTCTACATGGTGCCTATGAATTTTTATGCTATGACTGCTCTTTTATTCGTTTTTCTAGCCATCGTCTGGAAACTTGACTTTGGTCCGATGCGTACCCATGAAAAACGTGCCATCATGCATCATCAAGTGCTTGACCCTGATCGTACTGGTGTACCTGGTGAACAATCTCAGCATCTAGACGAGCATAAAGGAAAAGTTCGTGATTTAATAATTCCTATACTCGTTCTCATTGCCAGTACGGTTGTATTTATGATTGTAACGGGTGCACAAGCTGCTGATGAAGTAACAGCCTTATCGGTTTTTGCTGAAACGGACGTAGCAAGTTCCCTTGTTTACGGCGGTTTAATTGGACTTGGGGTGACTGTGCTGCTTACTTTGACAAAGAGGCCTGCTGTTACTGGTTTTATCAAAACCGTTTTTGCGGGGATGCAATCAATGCTTCCTGCTATTTATATTTTAATTCTTGCGTGGATTATTGTTAGCATTATTGATCAGTTAGGAACCGGCCAATATTTAGCCGACTTTATCGATGGAACCATTCCTTTATTCTTGCTTCCAGCACTTCTGTTTTTACTAGCAGGATTTATGGCATTTTCTACTGGAACGTCGTGGGGGACATTTTCTATCTTACTTCCCATTGCTGGTGAAATAGCAGCGGCTTTGGATATCTCTTTAATCCTGCCTATGCTTGCAGCCGTTCTGGCGGGTTCTATTTTAGGCGATCATTGTTCGCCTATTTCTGACACCACTATTTTGTCATCAACAGGGGCAGGAAGTCATCATATTGATCACGTAATCACTCAGCTGCCTTATGCTTTTTTCTCTGCTGTAGGTGCATTTGCTGGCTATCTCATTCTTGGTGCAACGGGAAGTACACTTACAGGACTTACTGCTGCACTTCTCATAACAATTGGTATTGCTTTTCTCTTTAAAATAACAAGGAAACCTATAGCAGACGAAAACAAAGGATAATAAACATGGATTTGTCATATAATAGCCCAAAGCCGACTAATGCTTTGGGCCGTTTAAATATGAGCAAGAAAGGTAATAGAAAGAGTAACGCTACTGCACGTTATTTATATTTTATGGGGGGCATAAGCAATGGAAGTATTGTTTATTATTGTTGTGGTCATTATCGTAGCCGTTTATTTCTCTCCATTCTTTTTAGAAAGCTTGCAAGCATCTTTTCCTTATTTTAATACATTAATGAGAGTACGTTATACAATAATCTTTGGCGGCATTGGATTATTGTACGGCATAGCAGGAGATGTATTAGATATCACAGATATCTTTTTTGGTATGATTGCAGGAAGTTTTGTTGATTTCCTTCTTCGCGGCGGCGAAAGATCTCCATCGCCATAATGTATGTATAGAAAAACACAGCATGTCACTATGAAAAGGAAACCGCCTAAAAATACCACTTTCATGCAGCAAAGGCATCAACGTCACTAGTACATCCTGTATGTTAAAATGTCGTTATTTTACTAATAGTTTACTTTCTTACACTAAAGAGACCCTCTCCCAACATTATTGGAAGAGGGTCTCTTTGGAATTTATTAAACTGTTTTTGGTACGAGGTTAAAGCAGCGCTTGTAAATCCATTCGTAATCTGCAACCTTAAGGTCACGAGGGTTTCCTTCAGTCTGCGGATCGTTTTGAGCTTCTTTTGCAAGACGCTCTACCATATCACTGCTTACTCCTTGTTCTTCGAGGTTAGGGATATCTAGATCTTCTACAAGATCGTACATCCAGTTTACGGCTGCTTTTGCTGCTTCTTCTGTTGTCATGTGGAAGGTATCAATACCAAACGCTTTAGCCACACGTGCGAAGCGTTCTGGTGCACCTTTCCAGTTATACTCCATCACAGGACCCATCATAGTAGCAACACATTGGCCGTGTGCAACTGGGATGATTCCGCCAAGCGTTTGACTCATTGCGTGGGCTGCACCAGCAGATTCACTTCCATAAGAAAGTCCGGCAAGCATAGCTGCTTGAGCCATTCCGTAGCGTGCTTCAAGGTCTGTTCCATCAGCATATGCACGGCGGATATATTTAGCAGCATATTCCATAGCCATTAGGGCTACAGCGTCTGTAACAGGCTGTGCAAACTTCATGGTATAGCACTCTACTGCGTGTGCAATAGCGTCGATACCGGTCATAGCTGTTACATGCGGAGGCATGGATACATGAAGTTCGGGATCAATAATAGTAAGGTGCGCTGCAATAAGAGGACCGCCTGTATTAAATTTAAACTCACGCTCTTCATCAGTGATAACCGCCCACTGCGTTACTTCAGAGCCCGTTCCTGCAGTAGTAGGGATTGTAGTAAGCGGTGGAATACGATTTTCAAGCGGCTTCTTCCCTTCTGCTGCTTCATAATCAAGGACAGTGCCTTCGTGTGTTGCTTCCACACCAATTGCTTTTGCTGTGTCCATAGAACTTCCGCCGCCAACAGCTACAAGTCCGTTACATCCTTCATCTTTATAAACTTTAGAGCCTTCTCCGATCAAACGTACAGGAGGGTTTGGCTCTACTTTATTAAAGACAACTACTTCAACACCTGCTTTTTCAAGGTTTTCAACAACTGGATTAGTAACTCCTGCATTGTAAATTCCAGGATCCGTAACGAGAAGAACTTTGTTAGCTCCAAGGGTTTTCACTTCTTCTCCAATGTGTTTAATTGCACCGATTCCATGCTTGATAGCAGTTGGAATTTCAAATGTGTGATAGTTTAACATGTGTTCTACTTTCATATTAAGGCTCATAATGCCATCCTCCTATTTTTAAAGTTATTTTGTGATTTGTGTGATTGTGACTATTTTGCAAGTAATGATTTATTTAAACCAGTGAATAGGTTCTGGTTTTTTATTACGGAATACGTGTTTAACTTCTGTATATTCTTCTAAACCAATATGACCAAGTTCTCTGCCTATTCCTGACTGCTTGTATCCACCCCATGGAGCTTGAGCGAAGTATGGGTGGAAATCATTAATCCATACTGTTCCCATGCGAAGTTTTGAAGCAGTCTCTTCTGCTTTAGCAATATCTGTTGTGAAAACAGCGCCGGCCAGGCCATAAATAGAATCGTTCGCTATAGCAACAGCTTCTTCTTTACTACTAAAAGTTTCAATTGTTAATACTGGACCAAATACTTCTTCCTGAACGATCCTCATGTCTGACCTGCAGTTCGTAAAGATGGTTGGAAGGAAGAAGAACCCATTTTGCAGTTCAGGATCTTCTGGACGTTTACCGCCGATTTCCAGTTTGGCACCTTCTTGCTGGCCAATTTCTACATACTTCTCTACTTTATCACGATGCTCTGCAGAAATAAGCGGACCAGAATGCGTGCTTTCATCAAAGCCATTTCCAAGTTTAATATTTTTTGTTCGTTTTACGAGTTCTTCCACAAATTCATCATGGATACTTTCTTCTATAATTAAGCGTGCTCCGGCAGAGCATACTTGACCAGCATGGAAGAATACGGCATTCATCGCTTGATCTACTGCTGTTTCAAAATCAGCATCTGCAAACACGATATTAGGATTCTTTCCGCCAAGCTCAAGCGCGATTTTTTTCATATTAATGCTTGCTGCCTGCATAATTTTCTTTCCTGTTTCAATTCCTCCAGTAAAGGACACCAGGTCTACATCTACGCTTTCGGATAATTCTGCCCCAGCGTCTGCCCCTTTACCGAGTACCAGGTTGGCTACACCTTTTGGAAATCCTGCTTCTTCGATAAGTTCAAACACTTTAACTGTCGTAAGCGGCGTAATTTCACTTGGTTTTACAACAATTGTATTTCCAGCTGCCAAAGCCGGTGCAATTTTCCACGCTGCTTGAAGCAATGGGTAATTCCAAGGAGTAATTTGTCCGCAGACACCTACAGGTTCACGTACTACTTTACTTTCTGAATCTGGAATGGGAGAAGCGATCATTTCGCCGCCGTCTTTATCTGCAAGACCAGCAAAATATTGAAAGACATTTGCGATGTCATCCATATCAGCTCTGCTTTCTTCTAATGTCTTGCCAGTATCCAACGATTCTAATTCAGCTAGCTCTTCTTTGTCTCGACGGATGAAATCGGCAACCTTTTGAACGAGCTCTCCTCTCTCATTTGCTGGTGTTTCTGCCCAGCTGCCTTCATCAAAAGCAGTACGAGCAGCCTGAATAGCTGCTTTTGCATCTTCACGGTTTCCTTCCGCAGCCTCTGCCACATTTTCTTGATTATAAGGGTTAATAATCGTTCTTACTTCTTTTGACTTTGCCTCTGTCCAGGCGCCGTCAATGTACATTCTTTTCAGTGTCAAATAAACCCCTCCTCTATAAATTAAAAATGTTTAATTTGTTTAAAAAAAATTTAACGTTTCGAACAACTTTAATCTAACAGCTCTATTTTTTATTGTCAAAGAAAAATTAAAAAATAAATCTTTTAAAAATTGTTCTCCCTCCCGTCATATTAGGGAAAGAATATTTATAAAAGAAATTTTTTCTTTGACAACTTTTTTTATTACGTTATGATAGAAAACTGTAAAGAAAAAAATAAACGAATTTAATTTTTTAAATGAAAGGAGGATTTAAGTGGAAGATTCCCATAATAAAGATGCTCTTGACTCCATTAATAATGCTAAAGATCTCGTTGTGGATTCTATCGCCGAAACGATGGACCTTTACGGTGTAACTAGAAGCGTCGGAACGCTTTACGGGACCATATACCTTGAAGGAGATATGACATTAGATGAAATGCGGGAAAAGCTTGGTATGAGTAAGCCAAGTATGAGTACAGGCGTAAAAAAACTGCAAGAATTTAATGTTGTCAAGAAAACCTTTAGAAGAGGAAAAAGAAAACAGACGTATGTAGCAGAAAAAGACTTTTTCCAGTTTTTCACTAATTTTTTCACACAAAAATGGGAACGGGAAGTCAAATTGAATCTCACTTCTATTAAAGAAGCACAATCTCAACTTTCTCAACTAATAGAAGACACAAGTATTTCAGATGAAATAAAAGAAGAAGCAAAAGAAACTTTTCAGACGCTTGAAAAATCAAAAACTTATTACAAATGGCTCGACAAATTAACAGAAAAAATTGAGTCAGGTGAAATTTTTGACTTAATTCCAATTGAAGAGGAAGGCGAATAACTTTTTCATTTTTTGAATTTCAAAAATAACATGTATCCAAATCTGCAAGGAATTAAGCGGCAATCTTTGTAGAGTTGAGGGATACATGCGCACAATATAGATTTCATAATATTGGTAAAATTCAGTAATTAGACATCTAGGAGTGATGCTTGTGACAGAAAAAAGTACTAAATTGTTAAAAACCATAGGGTTTGCAATATTAATATTAGGAGTGGTTATCTACGTTGGGATGACGGATAGTGATATCGCCTGGGGCGGCTTTATTTCTATGTTGTTCTTTTATGCCCTCATTTATTACGTAGGTGCCTTTTTTGCCGCAAAAAAATCAGAATCATTAAGCGATATGATGGTAGCTAAGCGGAGTATACCACTTGGTGTCGCTATGTTTACCATGGCTGCAACGTGGGTTGGCGGCGGTTATATTAACGGAACGGCCGAATTCACCTATTCTGATGGCCTTGTCTGGGCGCAAGCTCCGTGGGGTTATGCACTCAGTTTGATAATCGGCGGTATTTTTTATGCTAGAAAAATGCGCCGTTATGAATTTATGACCATTATTGATCCACTTGAACAGCGTTTTGGTAGAAAGATGGCCGGAATTTTATATATTCCTGCGCTTCTCGGTGAATTATTTTGGAGCGGTGCAATTTTAACAGCACTCGGTACAACTTTTGGTACCATTTTAGGATTAGACTTTACTACCTCTATCATTATTTCAGCAATTATCGCTATAGCTTATACCGTGTTTGGCGGCATGTGGGCGGTTGCTTATACAGATGTTTTCCAAATGGCTATTCTCTTAGTCGGTTTATTTTTAGTGCTTCCGTTTGCATTTGGAAATGTGGGAAGCTTAAGTGTAAACTGGGAGAACTATCAAGCTGACTTTGACACGTATGCTAGTCTTTTCCCGCCTCTTGACGGCTGGAATCATCCGGATTGGGGAAATTGGTTCTGGAACTGGTGGGATTATGCCTTGCTTCTTATCTTTGGAGGTATTGCCTGGCAAGTTTACTTTCAGCGTGTCCTTTCAGCTAAAAATGAAAACACGGCAATGTGGCTTTCTATTTTGGCAGGTATTATTTGTTTAATTGCTGCATTTCCTGCTGTATTAGTTGGTATTATTGGCCACAATGCGGACTGGGCAGCTTT
This sequence comes from Alteribacillus bidgolensis, assembly GCF_002886255.1. Lineage (NCBI taxonomy): Bacteria > Bacillati > Bacillota > Bacilli > Caryophanales > Bacillaceae > Alteribacillus > Alteribacillus bidgolensis. The sequence continues at coordinate 3,796,646 of NZ_KZ614149.1, read as the reverse complement.
TGGAACAGAAGCTCCTGAAACAGCTGCGATGGTACTTCCGCAGGTGCTGCGCTTTTTGACGCCTGAAATTATAGCGGCTCTTGGTTTAGGCGCATTGGCTGCGGCAGTTATGTCATCGATGGACTCCTCCATCTTGTCCGCTTCTTCTATGGCTTCTTGGAATATATATCGACCTTTGATAAAACCAAATGCCAGTCAAGATGAACTTAAAAAAGTAATTAAACGTACCATTATTCTTATTGGTGTAGCAGCCATGATTATTGCATTAAATGTAGGAAGTGTATATACACTCTGGTACTTGGCGTCAGATCTCGTTTATTGTGTGCTCTTCCCCCAATTAACGATGGCTCTGTTTTACAGAAATGCGAACTTTTATGGTTCGCTTGCCGGATTCGCCGTGGCAGTATTCCTTCGGCTTGGAGGCGGAGAGCCAGCGATAAATCTGCCTTATTTTCTGCCATATCCTATGGTAGAAGACGGCTTGGTGCTCTTTCCATTCCGTACGCTGGCTATGATCGCTGCGTTTATCACAATCTTTATCGTTTCCGAATTAACAAAGAAAAAATGTCCTCCGAAACGATTGCTTATGCCTCATGAACGTGTGAATAATGAACCGATAAAAGATTAAACCAAAAAGAGGGTGTCCGAAATGGACACCCTCTCTCTATATCAAAATTTATTTAATAATCATAACTGGACAATGTACTCGTTTAGCTACTTTATGACTTACACTTCCAAGTACCATCGTCTGCAATTGATTCAAACCGCGGCTTCCTAACACAACACAGTCATAGTCTCCGTCATTGGCAAATTTAACAATCGCCGGACCTGGTTCACCGTGCTTTAAATGAATATCATATGGAACGTTGTTTTCTTTAAGCTTTTTTTCAATCGGTTCCAATTTTTCTTTTCGTTTTGATTGAATAAGCTCCGTGTTTCCATAGTGCAAAACATCTGCTTTTGATTTATCTCCGTCAACAACATAGACAATATCGATATGAGCTTTTTCTTCTCCTTTTACTAATGCAATAGCATGATCGGCTGAACGACGGGAATGTTCTGATCCGTCTGCGGCTAGCAATACTTTTTGATACATTCTCTTCTCCCCTTTTTTTCATACACTTATTTTCTTATTATAACGTTTTTTTCTATTAAAGAAATTCACTATTTGACGCACCTCAAAAGCTAGAGGTTAGTTGCTATTCTACTATCTATCAAAAGAATCTATCAATTCTGATAGTGTCCTATAAAAACTAGGCCCTTGGGTTAAATATAAAAAATGCTAATATATAAAAATTTTTTTATCTCAAATAAAAAACTACGGCATGCCCAAAATCGACATGCCGCGTTTATTTACCACTTTAATGACCTGAGGACAAGCCTTCTAATTTATTCATGAGCTTAGAACTTTCTTTGTTTAATCCGCTCAAAGTTACTTCAACATCTTTCTGTTCAAACTTGTCTTTTACTTTCTCTATTGCTTCTACAGCTGAATCATCCCAAATGTGAGCGTTTGAAAGATCAATCTCTACCTTTTTCACACCTTCATCGTTGTATTGAAAGCTTTTAACAAAATCGGTTACCGAAGCAAAAAACAATTGCCCATCCACTTGATAGATTTTTTGTCCAGCTGATTTACCAGCAGCTTCGGATACTTTCACTTTAGAAATTTTCGCTGCAAAGAAGATAGCACTTAAAATAACTCCAGCCAGCACACCTTTTGATAAATCATGGGTAATAACTACGGTAGCAACCGTCACGACCATAACGGTAGAATCACTTTTTGGCACTTTTGTTAACATTTTTATAGAGTTCCAATCAAAGGTACTAATAGATACCATAATCATAACGCCGGCAAGAGCTGCCATTGGTATCTGTACCACTAAATTACCTAAAACAAGAATTAGAAACATTAAAAATACTCCAGCCACCAATGATGATAACCGGCCCTTACCACCTGATTTGACATTAATAACTGATTGTCCAATCATCGCGCACCCGGCCATACCGCCAAAGAATCCAGTAACAACATTGGCGTATCCTTGGCCTCGGCATTCTTTATCCTTATTACTTTCAGTATCAGTCATGTCATCCACAATAGACGAAGTTAATAAAGATTCAAGTAAACCAACAACCGATAAAGCCAGCGCATAAGGAAACACAATCATCAATGTTTCGAATGTTAGCGGAATTTCCGGCAAAAGAAAAACAGGCAATGTATCAGGAAGCGCCCCCATATCACCTACCGTACGTACATCTGCACCAATGAAAATAGCAAGCGCACTTACGATAATAATAGCAACCAACGTAGAAGGGACAGCCTTCGTAAGTTTTGGCAGCAAGTAAATAATAAACAGGGTTAAAGCGACTAAACTATACATCATCCAGCCTTCGCCCTCAAAGTGCTCCATTTGCGACATGAAAATAAGAATCGCAAGGGCATTTACAAATCCCACCATTACTGACCTTGGAATAAATTTCATCAGCCGCGATAATTTACTAAATCCAAAAACGATTTGAATAATACCAGTTAATATAGTTGCGGCTAACAAGTATTCCAGTCCATGATTTGCAACGAGGGTAACCATCAATAACGCCATTGCTCCTGTTGCTGCAGAAATCATACCAGGACGGCCGCCTACAAACGCAATCACCACAGCGATACAAAACGATGCATACAATCCAACCATAGGATCTAATCCTGCAATAATGGAAAAAGCGATTGCTTCAGGAATCAATGCCAAGGCAACAACCATACCCGCGAGTACATCACCACGGATATTTCCAAACCATTCATTTTTTAATTTTGCGGTATTCACTTTCTCTTTTCCCCTTCTTTCTACTTATTTTTGTTGGGTGGGAACCAGCTCCGTTCTGTCTTTAATTGCCCGCACCCTCTCGTCTTGTATAGTGGCTTTTGCCCTCCAAAAGCCGGCGTTGTGAACAAACGGATTTTACCATAAATATTGGATCTTACCAAACAGCATGTAAGCGTTCATCATTGGATAAATTCTCTTTCATTTGTAGTTTTTTCTCTCATATACTCCAATTTTCATTTTGTTTCACAAATTATAACAACCTTTCTTTCTTCTGGTTAGGTCCTGCTATTTTTGGGAAATTAATAAAGAGGATTTCATTAGCAGCAAGGAGGTTATTTATGTACCAATCTTTCATTTTTGATGTAGATGGAACACTTATAGATACAGAAGAGGCAATACTAAAATCTCTGAAAAGTGCCCTTAAAAATGGGGTTGGAGATGACTATTCGATAGAAGAGTTAAAGCCAGTATTGGGTATTCCTGGAGATGATGCATTAGAAGTGCTTGGAGTAAATGAAAAACAACGAAAAGTTCGGGAAGAATGGCTTCATTATATGGAATCTAACCGTAAGCTTGTAAGAGTCTTTCCAGGCATTTATGATACATTAGAGAAGCTGAAAAATGAAAAGTACTGTATCGGGATTGTCACCTCCAAAACAAAAAAGGAATTCAAGGAGGAAGTAGAACGATTTGACCTTCATCCTTACGCTGATACCATTATTTGCGCCGATGATACCGATAAACATAAACCAGAGCCTGATCCGTTAATGGCTTATTTAAACAAAAGCGGAGAAACAGCAGAAAAAGCAGTATATATAGGGGATACACTGCACGACGAAAAATGCGCTCATTCTGCTGGTATCGCCTTCGCTTTAGCTTGCTGGGGAGCTGTTCAGCCTGAAAAATCAAACCCCGATCACATGCTGCACACCCCAAAGGAAATTCTACAATTAACAAAATAAAAAAAAGAGACTCTTTTCTCGGAGTCTCTACCGGGGGGCTTAAAGTTTGCCTTCCCACTCACTGTAAAATTGTTCGAGATAGCTCACCATATAACGTTGTCTTTTGTTAGCAATATCAATGGCTGTGTTTGTATTCATTAAAGATTTTAATCGAAGCAGTTTATCATAAAAATGTTCAATCGCTGTATGGCGTTTTTCTTGATCAGGAGAGGCTGGTATATGTAATTGTTCACCTATTGCACCTGCATAAGCAAATGCTCGTGCAATACCTATAGCACCTATTGCATCAAGCCTATCCGCATCTTGGACAATTTTTCCTTCAAGAGTGCTCATAGAAGAATTGTCTCCATTTCCATAAGACATTGTTTTGATAATATCTATAATTTGTTCAATTTCTTTATCATCTTCAAGATATGTTTGCAGCCAATCCTTCACATGATTAATCGCTTCTGCTTCGGAGTGATTTAACTTTTTATCTGCGAGATCATGAAGCCATGCCGTGAGTTCACAAATGTATACATCCGCTCCCTCTTCTTCTGCCAGTTCTACCGCCCAGACCGCTACTCGGTGAGTGTGCCAGTAATCATGGGCTGGGTCTGTACCTTTAAAAAATTCCCATGCTTTTTGCTTCGCTTTTTCGATGATGTCCTGTTTTTCAGTCATGGTTAAACCCACCTTCATTAATATATCAACAGCTTTCTGCTTTCTATTATTTATTTTTTCTATCTTTATGCGCTATTTTCCTTCTATCCCATATTTACAAATGTTCACTCCACAAACACTATCATTTGTATTAAAACTTTCCAACGATAAATAAAAGATAATTATGATAAAATAATGGTTATGCATAAAATGCGAAGGAGGATCAACCTTGCGCTATTTAACAAAACCAAAGATTCGCGCTCTAGCTGGCAGTACTATCTACTCAAGAGGCTTATCCTACTGGGAACAAAACAGGGTAGAGGATTTGTCTCACAATACGGCAGGATCTTTCACAAAAATAAAGGCCACTGTATCAGGCTCCCTTCCATACAATGTCCATCTGCTGTTTCATGAAGATGGAGAATTACAGGAATATTCATGTACCTGTCCTGCCCATACAGGCGGCATGGAAATATGTAAACATATTACGGCTGTACTCATTTCACTATCTCCTGCTCTTGATACTCCTCAAAAGAATAAAAAGAGAGAACGGAGAGTGCAGAAGAGATTTCATAAATCACAGGAAACGGAAACAGAGAAAACAGCCTCATTAAGAAAGCTGTTTGTTGATTATTTTGCCGGCCGCATGCAGACTGTAGAATCCGTTGGAGAAGCGTTACAAGCAGAATATATGCTTACTTTTCATACGGATTATTACCAGCCGCAAGAACAATTTTTTTCTATTGAACTAAAAATAGGAACGGATAAATTATACGTCGTCAAAGATATCGAAGCTTTATTATCAGCGATGAGGCAGCGATCATTGCTCCCTTTCACAAAAAAATTTACGTTTGACCCTACGTATCACTATTTCGAAGAAGCAGATCTTAATGCCTTAAGACAGCTTGAAGAAGTCATTCGAAATCAAAAATGGACCGGCCGGCAAACTAGCTTTTTTTATCCGGAAAAAAAATCTCAGTCAGAAATAACGATTCCTCCTGTTGCTGCAGAACAAATGATTCAAGCGTTAACAGACTGCGTGAATGTTTATATAAATCCTGCAGTAGGCAGCCCCGTTCCATTAGTCATTAAACAGCATTGGCCGGGGACATTTGAATTGAACAGGGAAGGAAATAATTTTTTCTTATCATATTCGTCTTTTGAATACCCGCCGAAAAAAGTCAGTCTTACACCATACTACATTTGGAATGACCGGCTTTATGAAACATCTGATGAAAAAGACCACTCTACAAAGCTTTTATTCCACATGCTGATGGACACACCTAAAGGCCGGCTTCCTTTAGAAAAGACGGAGTTAGAGCAAGTGTACTCTAATGTGGTGAGTTCTTTAAAAGAACAAGGAAGACTGAACATGGGAACAGATGTAGAACAACATGTAGAAGAGCATTCTTTGCAAAAGAAAATTTATTTAGACAAAAAAGATAACGCATTATTAGCAGAACCTTTGTTTTCTTATGGACCCCACTCTCTTCATGCTGTTACAGAAGAAAGAAACATCGCTGAAGATAATGCTTTAATTGTTCGCGAAACGAAAAAAGAAGAGGAATTGCTTCAGTTAATTGAATCAGCTGGATTTCATTGGAATGGTGAAGCATTGTCATTAACAGATGAAGACTCTATTTTTTACTTTCTCACCAGCATTTTGCCGGAACTTAAAGAAATTGCCGATGTGTTTATGAGCAGAGACGTAGAAAAATTGCTCGTTCCTGCGTCTTCTTTTTCCATCGATTCTTCATTAGACGAGTCTTTAGGCTGGCTTGATATTTCCTTTCAAACCGATGATTTAAATGAAGAGGATTTATATAAACTGATGACTTCATTAAAAGAAAAGAAACGGTATCACAAAACAGGTGATGGACGTTTTGTTTCCTTAGACAACGAGATACTAAATGGCATTAAGGAAATGCTGAATGATACAGGTGCGGCTCCAGAAGATTTGGAAAATAATACACTTCGGCTTCCTGCGTATAAGGCGTTTCAAGTAGATAAATATTTAAACACGGGTAGACAATGGCATAAAGATGAAAGTGTCCAAAAGTTATTAAATGATATACGCTCTCCTGAGAAATTTGAAGCATCTATTCCTGAAGAAATTCAGGGTACCCTTCGAGATTATCAGGAAAAAGGCTTCCATTGGTTTAAAGCTCTAACTGCTTATGGATTCGGTGGTATTTTGGCAGATGACATGGGACTTGGTAAAACGTTACAGACTTTAACCTATATATTGTCTGAAAGAAAACAACGTTCTGACGCCCCGCCATTTTTAGTAGTAGCCCCGTCTTCATTGGTTTACAATTGGGAGAAAGAAGCGAAAACTTTCGCTCCAACGCTTAAGGTTCAAATCATCTATGGGTCTAAAGCAGAACGAAAACAACAAATTGAAAAAACGGAAAACACGGATGTATTTATTACTTCATATCCTTTGGTTCGAAGAGATGTCGAACTTTATGAAGGTATTGCTTTTCACGGGATAATCTTAGATGAGGCTCAAGCCTTAAAGAACTATACTTCTAAAACGTTTCGAGCAGTAAGAAAACTTCAAACCGAAAAAGCTTTTGCGTTAAGTGGAACACCTATTGAAAATAAAATTGACGAATTATGGTCCTTGTTTGTAATTTTGATGCCAGGTTTATTCCCAGATGTACAGTCTTTCAAAACATTACCAGCAGACAGTGTTAGACACCGCGTTTCTCCTTTTATTTTACGTCGTACTAAAAAAGAAGTTCTAACCGAGCTTCCAGATAAAATTGAAACAACCATCCATTGTGATCTAACTAAAAAGCAGCGAGAAACATATGTTGCTTACTTAAACCGTATTAAAGAGGAAACTGCAGTGCAGCTGAAAACCGGAACGTTCCAGCAAAATCGCATGAACATCCTTTCTAACTTAACCAGACTTCGTCAATTGTGCTGTCACCCCGGTATGTTCTTAGAAGAATATGGAGGCGGCTCTGGAAAACTCGAAGAATTAATGAACTTTATGAAAGACGCCCGTGAAAACGGACAGCGGGTACTTGTGTTCTCACAATTTACGAGCATGCTCTCGTTTATTTGTGAAGCCTTCAAAAAAGAAGGATTGTCTTATTTTTATCTGGACGGAAAAACACCAAGTCAAGAAAGAGTACAGATGTCGGATAAGTTTAATGAAGGCGAAAAAGAAGCTTTCCTTATTTCATTAAAAGCTGGCGGCACAGGACTTAATTTAACAGGGGCAGACACCGTCGTTCTCTTTGACTTATGGTGGAACCCTGCCGTTGAAAACCAAGCTGCAGACCGTGCTCACCGTATCGGGCAAAAACGTGCAGTTCAAGTTGTTAAAATGATTTCTCAAGGTACTATCGAAGAAAAAATTCAAGCTTTGCAAGACAAGAAAAAAGCTTTGTTCGACCAAGTTATTCAATCTGGAGAAACAAGTTTGTCTTCTCTTTCTGAAGAAGATATCAAAGAAATTTTGGAGCTGTAATGACACTCTATTCAAAGATCGCCTCTCTATTAAAGTTAGAGAGACGGTCTTTTTCCTTTTTGCAGCACTTACTTTGGGTAAGTTACTTTAATCCAAAAGTTAAACGATGCTGGAACAAATTTTATGCTTGATGGAAAAGTACTTATTGAAGAAGTAAATGAATTATTAGGAATTGACCTTGAGGATGGACCTATAGACACTATTGGAGGCCTTATACTTTTTGAAAAGCCAGAAGTTCAAGAAGGGGAAAACATTTCATTTGGAAACTGGAAGTTTGCCCCAATAGAGATGGAAGGTCAGCAAATTAGAATGATTGAAGCTATAAAAAAGAAGAGGCTGGATTGCCCTCTGCATAACACTTTCAACTTTTCATTTGCTCTTCTTCAGGATACTCATTTCACCTAATTCTCTTTGTGAAGCAATATAATTCACGTGTATACTTTGTATAAAAAGTGAAAGCAGGTTTAGACCTTTCGACTCCGGTTCGCCTGCAGCCCAAGGTGAGAGAGAGTCAGCTAAAACCTCACAATCTGTGATAATGCCCAACTGATTTACCTCGTTTATGCCTGAGCGGCTGGGCGCTGGGGTTGACCATCGAAAACGCCAAACTTTTTGTATTTTCTTATCTTTTCTTTTTGGGATAGCATTAATAATGTCTTAGACTATGTACTCTCATACTTTATACCGTTAAACTCGTAATGAAGGAAAAAGATATTCTTCCTTTATATCTCCAAGAGCCTTCCTAGATGTAATATCTTCTTCTAGCAAAGGCAAAAATATTTTTTTCTGGTTAGGAAACTCTTCTTTAATCTGTTGAATATAAGAGCGTTCTTGTTTTTTTCGTTTCTCAATAAACATACTGTCTCCAGCATGTTCTGGTAAACATTTATTTACAATTAATGTATCCACCTTTAACTTGGCCTGTTCTAGCATCTGTAAAGCTCGCTTCGTTTCTGCAACTGGGAGCTTTTCCGGTATCAGCACGTATATGTATGCAGTTCGTTTGTTATTAATCAACACTTTTCGCGCCTCGGAAAACCTATCTTTTCTATTCATAAGCACTCTGTAAATCGGATCATCCACTGGTTCTCCGTCATTTAACCATTGTGAATAATTTTCATTAATCGACTGTCTTCTCTTCAGCATCCCTTCTATCCATGCTTCCATCATTTCAGGCAGGGACAATAGCCGCACCGTATGACCAGTAGGTGCTGTGTCAAATACTATGATATCAAAATGTTCTTTTTCTTCTAACACTATCTGAACCAGCTTGTCAAACAATGCCGCTTCTTCTGCACCAGGAGACACAGCAGCCATATCAATCTGTCTATTGACTTCTTCAGCCATGTGGGACTTCACAAGCCCTTTTAAATTGTCTTTCACTTGATTAATGTAGCGCTTGGATTCTTTCTCGGAGCTAATTTCCATGCCCCACAGATTTTCGGTGAGCTGTTTTCTTTTATCGCCAATGTCTGTATCGAACAAATCACTTAGGTTATGAGCAGGATCGGTTGATACGAGCAAGGTTCGCTTCCCTTTTTCTGCAGCAGTGAGAGCAAAAGCAGAAGAAGAAGTCGATTTTCCTACACCCCCCTTTCCACCAAAAAACAAAATCTCATAATTCAACAGTTTCTCCATTATTTCATTCCTTTCAAAACCTGTTTGCTAAAAAACTTGGCTTGCCGCTGACTCCTGTGGCGGAAGACGTAGTTTTACTTATACTTTGATCCTTTAGCAAATTTAAGTTTCCTAAAGTATAAAAAACACCGCTGGCACCTCTTCTATTAGCAGCAGCGTATACCGTTTAGCGGAGATTTATCCATTCCCATTCGCAGGTGCCATTCGTGAAACCTTTCCACCATTTCTGGATATAATTCCAATGTATAGTAAGAAACTGGATTCGGCAGGCCGAGTAATTCTGAAAAGCATAACAGTAAAAAAAGATCGTCTTCATCCCGTATTTCACGTTTGATTTCGGCACGATGGGGGAGCCGCAGCACTTCATCATAAAATTCCATCAGCTTCTTTAAGCTCATCTTCTTATCGGCCATTTCTCTCCCTCCGATCTATATTGACAGATAGTGAAGGGGCTTGCCGGTGAACAGATTTGCCCACACGATAAGCCCCTGTTATTGAATTTATTTTGCCACGTAAAGATTCTATTAATCATTGTCCGGATCAGTATTTGGTGGTTCTCTTCGGAACAGCGCTATAGCTTCAAGCAAAATCCATACAGTGAATGCTAATATAATAGCTCCTAGCACAAATAAAAGAATCTGTGCATCTCCGTCGCCTAACCAAGACCACTGGAAAATGACCTGACTTGTCATTGCCCACATCGTCATAAAAAGCAAGAAGATCATTGGTATAAAGGTGAACAAGAAATTTCGTCCTTTTCTTCTAAGCCAAATGGAAATAAGCAGCAAACTTATACCCGCAAGGAGCTGATTTGACGTACCGAATAATGGCCAGAGTAAATATCCTCCCGAGCCAAAACCACGGTCTCCAGGAAGTAATACAAGCAGTGCACTTGCTCCTACTGCAATACTTGTTGCTACATGCTTTTTCGTAAGGCCAGGTGCACTATACTCCTGTCCGAGTTCTGAGATAATATACCTCATTAAACGTACAGAGGTATCAAGTGTCGTCGCAGCAAAGCTAACAACGATTACTGCTACAATTGTTTCCGCTACGCCTGCTGGTAAACCAAGCCCGGTTGCGAGCTGCCCCGCACCTCCAACAAAATGGGCAAGTCCATCCGCATTTGCTGTATTAAAACTTTCATAGCTGGATAGAAAATCACTTTGTGAAGCAAAGAAGGTGGTCACTGCTAAAATGGTTACAAGTGCTAGAGTTCCTTCTCCGACTGCACCAAAATAACCAACAAAACGTGCATCCGTTTCTTTATTCAACTGTTTCGATGAGGTTCCAGAAGAAACCAGACCATGAAACCCGGAAATTGCCCCACAGGCTATGGTAATAAAGAGAAGCGGGAACCAAGAGACGTCTGTGACCTCTCGTGTAGCCGGCGCTGTTACCTCAGGAGTCGGCCACGTGAAAAATAAACCAAGGTACAAAATAGCAAGCCCTACCACCAGCTGATGCGAATTAATATAATCACGCGGCTGGAGAAGCTTCCAAACCGGAAGAATCGAAGCAATATAAACATAAATCATGAGGACAGCAATCCAAATTAAAAATGCCGATGAAACTGCATCTAAACCGAACAAGCCGGTTGCTTCTTCTCCACCAAAATAAGATACCAAATCGATTTGTAAAGCAGGAGTAGTGCTGGCAATAACTGCTGCTGCATACATTACAGCCAGTGCTACAAGAGATGGCATAAGCATATTTTTTCCTTTTTTATTAACCGTATAACCGATCCAAATCGCAAGCGGTATCTGAATAAACACCGCCAGGACGCTTGCTGGAAATGTTATGAATAAATTCGAAATAACCCAGGCAAATACTGCGTTGACCATGAGAACCAAAATTAGAATAATAAACAAAAATAACAGTTTTGCACGCCTTCCAATAATACGTTCCGCCAGGGTTCCAATCGATTGCCCTTTATTGCGAACAGAAAGGACAAGCGTCCCAAAATCATGGACACCAGCTGCAAAAACGGTCCCTAATACGACCCATAAAAAGGCTGGCAGCCATCCCCAATAAACAGCTACTGCCGGTCCTACAATGGGCGCTGCTCCAGCAACAGAAGTAAAGTGGTGGCCCCAGAGCACCCATTTGTTTGTCGGTACAAAATCCACACCATCCCGGAATTGATAGGCTGGTGTTTGATAATTAGGATCCAGCCTGTAAATACGCTCTGCTATAAACTTAGAATAATAACGATAACCAAGAGCAAACACAATTAACCCGATAATTGCTAAAACAATAGCTGGCATAACCGTTCACACTCCTTTTCAACTGTCTTTTTATATCTTTTTCTGATACCGCTTACAGAATTAATCTCACCACCTTCCCTTATTCATACGTTTTTATGTTTTAACAATTCGATTATAAAAGAAAAAATATAATTTTGCGAATAATATATTTATTTGCAAATGGAATATATAAACATCTCATTCGTTTGCAAACATTTTAATATATGCTACATTAAAAGAAATTCTATATGTTCACTAGGGGTGTCATTGACTGAGAGAGACGATTGTCTCAACTCTTAGAACCTGATCTGGCTGAGACCAGCGTAGGGAAGTGGTGTGACAAGCATTCTTACTTACAGGTTGTTGTCTGTAAACACCATCCCCTCTTCCCCCAGTGGCAGCGAAAGGGGATTTTTTGAGTTATGCAGAATAATCGTTTGCTGATTATGTTAGAAATTGCTTTTATGGCAGGACTGTCAATTATTTTAAGCTATATTGAATTTAGTGCTCCATGGGCGATGGGAGGATCCATTTCACTAGTTATGGTCCCCATATTTATTATTGCTTTTCGCCGAGGATGGAAAGCAGGGATGATGACCGGTTTTTTAACTGGAATCCTTCAAATTCTTTTCGGCGCCATCATTGTCCATCCTATACAATTTATACTCGAATATCCGATTGCTTATGCCGTTCTTGGGCTGGCTGGTTTATTTGTCAGCAGAAATAACTTTAAACATGAAGTGCCCGTTTTCCTGATCATTATTGGGGTTGCTTTTGGTACGCTTCTTCGTTTTATCGACCATTTCAGTGCAGGGTTAGTATGGTTTGGTGAATATGCTCCAGACGGTGTACCGGTTGTAACGTATTCAGCAGTATATAATGCTTCTTATCTCGTTCCTGAAATGCTTATAACCATCTTTGTCGTTATCCTTATTTCAAAATATAGGCCTCAGTTTTTCTATGATGGGCGCAGCGTCCATTCTGCTGCTTAATCATTTTTTGGTCCTCCGTTGCCTTTCGCACACTGATGTGCATGTAACGGAGGCCTTTTTATATACATATATAGAAGCCTTATCTTAATAAAAAGGGGAACGACGATAATGAATAAAAATATCGATACCCGCCTGATTCACGGAAATTATTCTTGCCGGTCATACCTCGGTAGTCTCATACCACCAATATTTCAAACTTCTACTTTTTCGTTTACATCTGCTGAGGAAGGAGAAAGAAGGTTTGCCGGAGAAGAAGACGGCTTTGTTTACTCCAGATTAGGAAACCCTACTGTTCAGGAACTAGAATATAAAATAGCTGACCTTGAAAACGGGGAAGAGGGAATAGCATTTAGTTCCGGGATGGCCGCCGTTTCTGCTGTGTTGACCTCGGTTGTAAAAACGGGTGACCATATTCTTGTTTCAGAAGGTATATATGGTTGTACCTTTGGTCTCCTTCAAATGTTAAAAGAACGATTTAATATTGATTTTAGTCTTGTCAATATGGATAAGAAAGAAACCATTGAATCATTATTACGACCGCAAACAAAAGCTATTTACGTAGAAACACCCATTAATCCAACGATGAAATTAGTTGATTTGCAAATGATTAGTAACATTGCCAAGCAGCACAACCTCTTCTATATCGTGGACAACACTTTTTCTTCCCCTGTTCTACAAAGGCCGCTGGAATTAGGAGCAGATGTCGTTTTACACAGTGCCACAAAATACATCGGGGGTCATGGAGATGTAATCGCCGGCCTTGCAGCAGGTAGCGCAGATTTTATATCTCTTGTAAGGCGTTCCTCTCAAAAAGACATGGGAGGTATCCTTGGACCATTTGATGCTTGGCTGCTTTTGCGAGGTATAAAAACCTTGTCTTTACGGATGAATCGTCACTCTGATAACGCCAAATTACTCAGTGAACGATTAAAACAGCATCCAAAAATCGAAAAAGTTTACTATCCCGGCGACCCGGACTTTCCTCAACATTCATTAGCAGCTTTGCAAATGGATCATTTCGGAGGATTAATAAGTTTTGAACTAAAAGGAAACAAAGCAGCAGCTCAGTCGTTTATGAATCGTCTTGAAATGATTCGAATTGCGGTTAGTTTAGGAGATGCAGAAACGTTAATTCAACACCCTGCCACGATGACCCATGCTGTTGTCCCTTACGACACGAGAAACAAAATGGGGATTAGTGATCGCTTATTACGGCTGTCGGCAGGACTTGAAGCAGAAAAAGATATATGGCAGGACATTGAACAAGCTTTGGATGCCTTATAATGTCCTTTTACCAGTTAAAAAAGTATTTTAATGCTAAGGTAATGAGTGTATAACCAAGAGATCCTGCCAAAAATGTTTTAAAATGTGCATTTTCCTCAGATGGCAGTTCTTTTTTCAAAACATTCAACACCATTGCCCCGGAAATAAATGCAAACACAATAGCTAGAACAAATGAAGGGAGCGGAGCAAACACCCCTGTTACCCAGCCGGCCACAATTCCGACAGCAAGCAGGTACCTTCCTAGTGACTCGTACCGTTTGCTGTCTTCCCTCCACATATCGTGAGAAACAGCCATAAAATGAAATCCAACCGCAACACCATAAAACACGGCTTCAATACCTTCTATATCAGAAGCAAAAATAATATAGGAAATAAGCATATTATACAGCGCAAAAAAAACCACTTGAATCCAGAAAAAGTGACCTTCTCCTTGTTCATGTTCCCTAGCTGCTCTTTCTGCTGCTTTATGTACTCCATAGAAAATAAGCAGCCCAAAGAGCCCCAAAATATATAATTCCGATTCCATCGTCAGCCCTTTTGTTTCGGAAAAACCTTCTTGCTCTTTATGTAAGGATGGAAGTACATATACAAATACATAAGAAACGGCAACCCCGCCTGAAAAAGAAAGCCACTTGAATCGGCCGATTGCGGAAGACGAAATAATTTTATTGGCAAATAACTGCACGAACAGATATACAAGAACTAATGCAAGCGAATCAAATGTCATATTACCTTCCCTTCTCCCTGAAGCAATATTAAAAGTTTCCCCTTGCATCTTAATGAAAAAACCTCACACCAAAAAAAGCATATATCAGTAGTAAACTTTCCCACTTCTTCGTTAAGTCAATCGTCTAAATGCCGCTCAAGACCTAGAAACTCGCCCCCCACAAAAAACTGCCATTCGTGATACACGAATGACAGTTTCATAGGTAAGTTATAAAACGAGATAGATTTCTTCGTTTTTCACTTCTGTTTGGAATTTTTTCACGCAGCCTTCATCAGGTGCTTCCACCAAACCTGTTTCTACGCTTATTTTCCAATCGTGAAGCGGACAAAACACGTGATCACCACTAACTATCCCTTGAGAGAGAGGACCCTCTTTATGGGGACAGCTGTTTTTCAATGCGTTAACCTTACCTTTATTTGTTTTGAATACAGCAATCGATTCACCATTAACGATGACTTCTTTTGGAACACCTTCTACTAAATCATCGATACGACAAATCATCACTTGCTTCTCATCTTTGGTAGATTGCATTTTTTTTATTCCCCTTTTCTAATCAAAAATTATTGAATAACTTCCAATTGTTTTTTCTCATACAATTCTTTTTGCTTCGCTTCGTTTTCGGTCACTTCCGCCCATGGATCTTTTGGACGCGCACGCAGAGCTCTTTCCATATTTTCAATGAGCTGTTTGCGTTTTTCTTCGTCCTCTAATATTACAGATCGAATATGGTCAAGTCCCACACGTTCTACCCAATGCGAAGTTCTTTCAAGATAGCGTGCATCCTCACGGTAATATTGTAAAAAGGCGCTCATAGTGTCCAACAACTCTTCTCCAGTTTCGATTTTGCAGAATAAGTCTCCACCTCTTAAATCAACACCGCCATTACCGCCAACATACATTTCCCAAGCTCCTTCGACACCGACAATACCAATATCTTTGATTCCAGATTCAGCACAATTTCTCGGACAGGCTGATACTGCCATTTTCACTTTATGAGGCGTATTCAAGCGTTCAAACTTCTTTTCAATTTGAATACCCATTCCGATAGAATCCTGGGTCCCAAAGCGGCAGAAGTCTTCCCCAACACATGTTTTTACGGTTCTGATTGATTTTGCATACGCATAGCCTGAATTCATACCAAGATCTTTCCAAATTGAAGGTAAATCTTCTTTATTTACACCAAGCATATCGATACGTTGTCCGCCTGTCACTTTCAGCATCGGCACTTCATATTTATCAGCAGTGTCCGCGATTTTACGAAGTTGATCAGGATCAGTCACCCCGCCGTACATACGAGGGACAACCGAATAGGTACCATCATTTTGAATGTTTGCATGTACTCTTTCGTTTATAAAGCGGGACGTATGATCATCTTCATACTCTTCCGGCTTATTAAGCCCAAGATAATAGTTGATAGCTGGCCGGCATTTAGAGCAGCCCTCTTCTGATTCCCAGCCAAGCACATTCATTACTTCTCTAGTGAAAGATAATTGCTTTTCCTTAATAGCTTCTGATACTTCATCATGAGAGAGGTCTGTGCAACCACACATAGGCTCCTTTTGATTGCTTACTGCTTCATCGCCAAGGGTTGCGGATAATAAATCAGAAACAAGCGGTTTACATCCGCCACATGAACGACCTGCATTTGTGTGCTTTGTCACGTCGGCAACAGTAGAAAGTCCATCGTTGTTAATTGCTTCTACAATTTCTCCTTTACAAACACCATTACAATCACAAATCTGTTCATCATCTTCCATAGAAATCACTGGACTTTCTCCTGAACTATTCTCATCCTCAGAAGGCAGAATAACCGCTTTGTTCATATCCGAAATATCCTGCCCTTTTTTCATCATGTCAAGCAGGCGCGGAGAGTCGGAAGTATCGCCATATAGAACAGATCCAACTACTTTATTGT
This sequence comes from Alteribacillus bidgolensis, assembly GCF_002886255.1. Taxonomy (NCBI): domain Bacteria; kingdom Bacillati; phylum Bacillota; class Bacilli; order Caryophanales; family Bacillaceae; genus Alteribacillus; species Alteribacillus bidgolensis. The sequence goes on along the minus strand of NZ_KZ614149.1, from coordinate 3,779,937 downwards.
CTTTCACAACTACTTTTTTATAAATCCCTTCAAACTCATCATGTACCCTTATGGCACGAGTATCTTCTTCATCTTGAAACTGGCCGGCTGAGAAAAGGTCAACTCCGGAAACTTTCAGCTTAGTATACATTAAAGATCCATGATAACCTTCAGTCTCTTTGCTGCATAAGTGATCAGCCAATACTTTTCCTTGTTCATATAACGGTGCTACTAAACCGTAAGCGATACCGTTATGCTCCGCACATTCTCCAACAGCATAAATATCTTTTGCGCTTGTTTCCATATAATCATTGACAACAATGGCCCGCTCTGTTTTAAGACCCGTATCACTAGCTAACTCTATATTTGGCTTAATTCCAACAGCCATAACAACCAGGTCTGCTTCTAGGAAAGAACCATCTTTAAACTTTAAGCCTTCTACTCTGTCTTTACCTTTTATCATTTCTGTTTGCTTACTCATATGGAAGCGCATGCCTTGCTCTTCAAGATCCCGGCGCAGCATATCAGAAGCCGGTGCATCTAACTGACGCTCCATTAAATAATCAAAAATGTGAATGACTTCTGTTTCCATATTTAAGTTTAATAACCCTCTAGCTGCTTCCAGACCTAAAAGACCGCCACCTATTACTGCTGCCTTTTTATAATGCTTGGAAGTTTCTATCATTGTTTCACAGTCTTTAATATCGCGGAAGGCTATAACTCCCTCTTTATCCGCACCAGGTAATGGGAGCATAAATGGATTAGAGCCCGTCGCAAAAATCAAATGATCATACTCACATACGATTCCGTTTTTGCTATGAATCTTTTTTCTTCGTTTATCTACTTTTACAACCGGATCGCCAGTGTATAATTTAATACCGTTATTTTCATACCAATCATAATCATTTAATATAATATCTTCTACGCTGCTGTCACCTTGAAGAACGGATGACAGGGCGATTCTGTTGTAGTTAGGATGAGATTCTTTTCCAAATACAGTAATTTCAAACCGATCAGGATCTCTTTTTAAAATTTCCTCTATAGTTCGTATACCAGCCATACCGTTTCCTATTAAAACTAATTTTTCTTTGGTCATTTTTATATCCACTCCTTTTAGGATTTATCCAATATTTTGTATCTGCTTTTCGCCTAAAGCTTCTATTATGGTCTCTGTATTTGAAAGTACCCGCAGTATAGCATTTGGCACATAACCATGTTCCTTAATCATTTGAGCTGTCTTTGATCCTATACAAATAAATGAAAGTTCAGGCAGAGCATCTGCTGTTTGCTCTTTCACGTCTTCAAGCATTTTGCAGAGCAAACTGGCGGAAGTTTCCGTACGAAGCAACACACTGGTTGCGTGCCCTTCTGTAATTAAACGGTTTATTATTTCTGCCATATTATTTGATAAGTGGCAATCTTCTGCTTTTATGTTATAAACTTCTGCTCCAGCTTCTTTTAAATCATCAGCAAAATCCTGATCTGTATTGTCACTGGATAAGGTTATAACACCTTTTCCGCTTAACTCCTTTTCTCTCACCCATTGGAGCGAATCATGAAGTTTAGTCACATCTCCCACAACAATTACCGCTGGGTTACTCATCTCTTTTTTTTCTGCCATAGCCGGTATGTGCTCTAAAGGACCTGTTATCGATCGCTGCCTGCCGTAAGTTCCCCATTCTGTAACAAGCGTGCTAGTACTGCGGTCTTTGCCTTCTTTAATGAGCTGTTTTGCTATATAGGGAAGATTTTTTATTCCCATGTAAAAGACAATGGTGTCAACCCCCTTTGCTAAATCTCCCCATGCGATATCCGGCTTCCCATCTTTATTTTTACTGTGTCCGGTTACTACTGCAAAGGACCGAGAATACTCTCTGTGTGTTAATGGAACTCCTGAATAGATAGAAGCAGCACTCCCAGCTGTAATTCCCGGAATAATTTCATAGGGGATTCTGTGCCCGCTTACTGCTTCTGCTTCTTCTCCCACTCTCCCGAAAACTGCCGGATCCCCGCCTTTTAGTCGTACAACTTTATTTCCTTTTTTGGCTTGTATGATTAATTCTTTTTGAATATCACTTTGACGAAGTGTATGCTTACAAGGCTGCTTGCCGCAATATATTAACTTTGCATTATGTTTTGCTTCCAATAATAGAGACGGATGAACGAGACGATCGTAAATGATGACTTCTGCTTTTTGCAGTGCTTTCAAGCCTCTCACTGTAATCAATTCTTGATCTCCGGGACCTGCACCCACAAAGTAGATTTTCCCTTTGTTACTCTTCATTCGTCTCTCCACCTTTTGCTGAAAAATTTATTATCTTTATCTTGATTACATTGTAAGTTAAACAAGTTAACACGTGGGCTTTCGTGTTAGATAACCTAACACATTTTTTCCTTCGTTTCTAAAGAAAACTTGGCTAGCGCCAAGCCTTTAGGTGAAGGCGATTGCCTAGTTGCACTTATACTGATTTCCTTAAAACTTTGACGACGTCACTGATTCATTCATGCTAAAATTTTATACTTTCCTATCAGTGTAAAATAATATCTGTAATGCTTTTTATCATTTCCTGCTCTTTCATTTGGTTTTTGTTTCCTCTAAATTATTTACTGCGCTTTCTTTAAATTTTGTAAAGCAGCTTCCTTGCCGGTTTCTTTTTTTCCATGTGTGAAATAAAGGGCGGCTCCTGCCAATAGAAAAGCACTTACTAGGTTTCCAAGCAGAACTGGTATTTGATTCCACAACCACCAGTCAGCTATGGTGACTTCTGCTCCAAGCATCATTCCAGCTGGGATTACAAACATATTAACGACTGCGTGTTCAAACCCTTGTCCAAAAAATATTAAAATTGGCAGCCACATTGCTGCAATTTTTCCGATTGTTGACTTAGAAGTCATTGCCATGATTGCCCCTAAAGCTACCATCCAGTTACATAAAATAGCTTTAATAAATTCCTAACCCAGCTCCGCCGAGTGCTGCGTAGCCGATTGTTTTTGTCTCTGCAACAGCAATGAGCAGCTCTGACATGGCACTTGGACCAGCTGTTCCAAACTGAGTAGTGGCTGCTACAAACAAAAGCGCATAAAAAATGCTTCCGATCAAATGCCCTATGATCACCCAAAACCAATTGTGTAGCATCCCGGCTGTTGAGACTTGTCCATTTAATTTGGCAGCAGGAAGTAATGCAAAATTCCCTGTCACAAGTTCAAGCCCTAATAAAATAATCATTACAAATCCTACGGGAAAAAGGATAGCTCCCATCATATCAATACCAGTTTGAAGATTAGCCGTGAACGCCAGTGTCGTTGCGTACCCTAAAAAGGCACCTGCCAACCCTCCCCTGATTAATAAATGCTTAATGGAGAGATTTGCTTTAGTCTTTCCTGCTTGTATCATGTTTTCAACTACTTTGGCTGGCTGTACACTATCCAATACCTTTCCCCTCTCTCTGTTTTTCTTTTATTCACACTGAGGAGCATTATAAGGGAGCTATTTTGACTTGACTTCATATATGTAATGTAATCTTACACACTTTTTTAATATGGTGGGGAAAGGAGAAAAAACGGACAGAAAAAGCGGCAAATTTTTCATGTCTTCAAGTTATGGTACGGCTATGTGAAGAATAAATTTATTTAAAGAAACAAATATTAATAAAAGAGGAGGAAAACGATGGCTGGATATTTTAGGAATTTTATGGAGAAAACAAAAATCACGTTTCAACAAGCAAGTGCGCTGTTCAAAGAGCAATTATACGATATTACTGGAACGTCTACCGCTACAGTTGGACAATTGGCAGAATATATTCAAAGCCACAATGAGGTCAAAAAAACGGAAAAAACATTTTTGGGCATGTCCTTTACTTTTTACCAGCTTAACGAAGATGGCATTTATTATTATTTGGAAATGAGAGATTCTTATATTTTACAAATGGACGTTTATACTGCTGATCACAATATTGTATTCTTTCGTTCTTATCGTGATCAACATACTATAAATGACCCTTTAAAGTTTCCTTAACGTTTGCCAAGAACTGACTTATGGGACAACCCCCTATTATAAGGATAGCCAGATCTATCATAGATCTAGGTTATCTTTTTTCAGATAATCAGGGTAGCTAGCAGAGGACGCCCCCCCTTGGGCAGCTATTCCGTATTATAAAAACTGTCCCCCTCCCTTCTGGTCTTTTGAGCTGGTTGGGAGTTGCATGAGATGCAATGCAATGAAAAGTCAAAGAGAGCAGAGAAAGCAGCCAATAAAATAAAGAAAGAGGAAATAACTCCTGTAGTTGGTATTGGTGTGTCTAAAGGAGAGTGATGGGGTTACTTTTAAAAATCAAGGACAACCTCGGGTTCGGTATTTCAGTTAACCCATACCCATAATGAGTTAGAATAGAACCATCCAATCTATCCCGGGTATTAGAGAAAAAACAGCCGCAACTATCGTACCCAACGATTGGTTTGATGCCCCGTAGCTGCTTACACAGGGGTAACCCAAGTATTTATCAATCTGGAAACCTTAAGAACTAAACTCCCTCAGTTTGATTCAATTTGCTAACGGGGATCAAAAAAATGGAAATCAGCTTCCTATTATAGAAGCTGATTTGTCTCGTCTAATAAAGTATAATACAATCAAAAGTTATTTTTCACTTTCACTTGACTTTTAGTTAGCTGTTTTTTTGATAGGGACGTACGGATACAGCAGCTCGTTTAAATCCAGGCATCCGGCAGACAGGATCGAGCTTTCCATCTATGAGGTTGTTGATATTTTGTTCCCCACCCCAGTGCATAGGAGCAAACAATGTATCTTTTCTTATATGTTTAGAATAACTGCAGCGAAGCAGTGTTTCTCCTCGTTCCGACGAGATAACGGTTAACTCACCGGGCCGGATTCCATAAGAACGAGCTGTGTCCGGGTGAACATACACAAACGATTCAAATTCTCGTGCCAATAGACGAGAACTTTTCTGCGTTTGAGCCCCGCTTAAATAGTGATTCATCGTTCTTCCCGTTGTCATATAAAGCGGGTATGTTTCATTTACAGATTCTTTTATTTCCAGAGATGGCTTGTTATAAAATAATCTAGCTTTTCCGTCTTCTGTTGCAAAGGAACGTGAAAACAAAATAGGCTCCCCTACGGTTTCTTCACTCGAACAAGGCCAAAAGACTCCTGATTCTTTTCGAATCCGTTCGTACGTTATTCCATAGTAATCCGCTTTTCCACCTTTAGAAGCCAGCCGCAATTCATTAAACACTTCTTCTGGTGATCTATAATTAAAATATTTCTCTTTGCCTAAAACTGCTGCTATTTCAGATATAATCTGCCAGTCATGTTTGGTTTCGCCGACCGGTTTACGAGAAGCTTCACGTAAGGTTACACGACCTTCCATATTCGTTAATGTTCCTTCATCTTCTAAATATGATGTTGTAGGCAAAATCACATCTGCATACGAAGCAGACTCTGTCATAAACATTTCAGCAGCTGCCATAAAAGAAAGGGAAGAAAGAGCTCGACGAACAAGGTTTGCGTTTGGATTCGAAATAACAGGGTTTGAGCCTATAAGAAATAACCCTTTAATCTCTCCTTGTTCCATTCGTTCCATCATTTCATACGCCGATATTCCTTTTTCAGGAAGCTCTTGCTCTTTCACTCCCCATACATGAGCAATATATTCTCGATCTTCTTTGTTTTCTATAGACCTGTAGCCAGGAAGCTGATCGGCTTTTTGACCATGTTCACGTCCACCCTGCCCATTGGCCTGACCAGTGATAGCCCCGTACCCGCAGGCTCGTTTACCTATTTTTCCAGTTAGAAGCAAAAGGTTAAGAAAATGGCGTACCGATTCATGTCCATCCGTTTGCTGCTCTACCCCTCTGGCTGTAAAAATCATACCCGTATTTGCACTGCCAAATCGAACAGCCGCTTCATGAATATCCTGAACTGTGAGCCCTATATCTTCACATACTTCTTCAACAGATATTTCTCTTAAGCTTTCCACTAGCTCGGTATAACCGCTCGTCCTTTCTTCACAAAATGTTTCATCTTGTAACTGTTCTTCTATCACCATTTTTTCAAGCAGCTGAGCAAGCTGTCGATCATTACCTGGTTTTATTTTGAGATGCAGATCTGCCAATGCTGTTGTATCTGTTTCTCGTGGATCAATTACAATTAGAAAAGCACCATTTTCTTTCGCTTGTTCTAGATAAGGAACGAATGTGGGCTGGCATTCGGCTACATTTGTACCGGCAAGTATAATACATTTTGTCTCAGGAATTTCCTCTAACCGATTAGTAAGTCCTCTGTCTAAACCAAATGTTTTCATACTAGCTGAAGCAGCAGAAGACATGCAAAAACGGCCATTATAATCAATATATTTTGTACCAAGACCAACACGGGCAAATTTTCCGAGCAAATAAGCTTCTTCATTCGTTAAAGAGCCTCCGCCGTAAACAGAAACGGAGTCAGATCCATGCTCTGTTTGAAGGGCATTTACATTCTGTTGGATGACGTTTAACGCTTCTTCCCAACTAGCCTTTCGAAAGTCTCCATTCTCCTTAATTAACGGGGAAGTAATACGTTCTGGATGAATGGCATGCTGATAGGCATTTTTGCCTTTAACGCATAGACGCCCCTTGGTTGTTGGATTATCCATACCAATGGTTTTATAACGGTATCGTCCTGAACTTTTTTCCTCTATGACTTTCTTTTTGCATTGCATACTGCAAAAAGGACATTGTGTTTCATAAACCGTTTCTTCTGCTGCTGTTTTTTGACGTTCCCGAAAGCTGGCAAGCATGCTTTCATTCATAAAGGTTCCTCCTAACCTGCTGTGTTCGCTAAAGGGTAATCATCTCTTTTTTCATTTTCCATACATCACTCACTTGTTTTTCCATCCGATAGAGTAATCCTTCCCTCTCTTCTTCTGATAAAAGAATTTCTCGAATAACAGGCGGTGACATCCTTATCATCCAATCTGCAAATGCTTCTTTGTAATGAGCACTTTCCCGGTAATACTGTATGATGGTTGCTGTTATTTCCTTTAGATCTGCGCTTGAAAACACATATAAAATAAGACGATCCTCACTTCCACTAACGTGCATTTCCCACGTATCCCCGCTTCTGACAAGGGTGAATCCGTTACGTTTTACGGAAGCAGGGTACGTTTTTGTTGTTTCTATAGAAAATGGGGCGGGAAACGATAACGGAAATAAGAAATGTTCCAATTCTTCCAGCTCGCTTTTTCCATCAGGCACTTTTAAGGAAAACGGTTCTAATTGTGCTGATGGATGTGCAGCCATCGGTGTGGAAGTCGCTTCACAAACCATTTCTGCATCATTCATGGATACATCGGTCAGCATTACTCTGCGGTCTCCAGTCATTTTCAAGGAAGAAAAAGACATAATATCGGCCAAACGTATCCAGGTACTTAATACTATTGGTGTTACATCTTCTTTTATGGGCAGGGATTCAATAGTTACAGCGCCGGTCTCTTCTTTATGAATCCACGGAGGTGAAGTCAGCTCTGTCTGTCCATGTACAGACAAATAATAGTGAAGGGCCGGCAAACAAGTATCGCATCCTTCTGTCCTCCATTCAACCGAAGATATTATATCTGATATATCTTTCCAAATTCCTTTATATATTAATTCCCGTACCTCTTCGTCCTCTAAGGAAGTACAAGAGCACATCGTTTCTTTCCGTGCTTGGTGCTTACATTGATCAAAAACACGAAGCAGACCTGAAACGTCCCCTGAACAGCCGCCGCATGAGGAAGAAGCTTTCGTTGAAGCCTGTATAGTACTCGGGCTTGGGTCTTTTGTTGCTGCTATATGTTGAAGAATAGTTTGCTTGTTTACTTGATTGCATTTACAAACAATAGTTTCTGGAGAAGAATCAATCAATTCCTCATTCATATTTTTATCGGAAAGCAGCTGGTTTTTTTCTTGAAAAGATAAGGCTTTTTGAATAATAATTCGTTTTGAAATATCATCTGCTGAAGAAGTTTCACCAAATAAAATAGCTCCTTTAATCACATCATCTTGGAGTACCAATTTTTTATATAGCGGCTTCGTGCTGTCCGCATGCACAATACTATCTGTTTGTTCGGATTCCTCGATGCTGCCAGCAGTGAACAAATCAATACCAGCAATTTTTAAATGGCTGTAGGACGGTGAGCCGTTATAAGCTGTTTTCTGCTTATCACAAATATGACTTGCAGCAATTTCAGCCTGTTCATATACTGGCGGAACAAGTCCATAAGAAATACCGTTATGTTCGATACATTCTCCTATTGCATACACATCCGCTGCACTTGTCTGCATATAATCATTAACTTCTATGCCGCGGTTTGTCTTAATCCCGCTTTCTTTAGCAACTTCTATATTCGGCTTAATGCCAACCGTAAAGAGTACCAGGTCAGTATCAATTTCCGTACCATCTTGCAGGATCCCGCGTTCTACTCGTTTCTTCCCTTTTATACTTTCAAGTGATTGATCGAAATAAAAAGAGATACCACGCTTTTCTAATTCCCTCTGTAAATATAGAGAAGCAGTGCCATCTAGCTGGGGAGTCAATAAAGTATCGCCTCTTTGAATGACGTTTACGTCCATCCCTGCTTTAGAAAGACCATAAGCTGCTTCTAATCCTAAAAATCCAGCACCTACTATAATACCTCGTTGTGCTTTTGCAGCCAGAGCTTTAAGGTCCTTTGCGTCTTGCAAAGTTCTAAAAGTATATACTCCTTTTTTATCATGTCCCGGGATATTTAATTGAACTGGGTTTGAACCTGTTGCTAAAACTAATTGATCATACGGAAATGTTTCATTTCTATTCGTATAAACGAGTTTTTTATCTGTATCTATCCGAATAATTTGTTCATTTACATGCATGTGTACGCGGTTCTCCTTATACCACGCATCTGTATGAGAAAACAAAGAAGTTTCATTTGTTTCATTTTGTAAATAAGAAGAAAGTTTGACACGATTATAATGAAGCGTTGGTTCCTCACCAAAAGATCTTATAGAAAAAGAGTCACTATCGTGAGAAATGATCGTTTCTATGAAACGCAATCCGCTCATACCGTTTCCTATAATAATTAGTTTCTTTCTCATTTTTCTCCCTCCAGCAGAACGTTCCATCTCTATTTTCACATTCTTAATTTTCATTGTTTCTTATTTAAAAAAGATATTCTACAAGTTAGGAAGGAAACATGACATAGTTTTTTATTTTATTATGTTAGAAATGATAACTTCTGGGATAAGTGTTAGTGTCTAGGAGTGATCAAGTAGTTTAGTTCTGCGTGGCATAGTTTCATTGTCAACTGTCCTCCTCTGCAGTGCTGAAAAATAGGAATGGAGAAGAATTTTTGTCTAAAAGTTATAGACTTGACAGCAAACCACATTTTTAGCAGCGCTCGAGAAGAAGGAAAAACCAATACGTTCACGAAGTAAGAACCAAGAGATAATGTATGCCACCACAAGAGGAGTGATCATATGTCTTATATTAGAACAGGATTGATAGGTTTTGGCTTTTCTGGGGCTACCTTTCATGCTCCTGTAATTGATACTGTAAAAAATATAGAAATTACCCACGTTGCCTCTTCTAATCCTGACAAGGTAAAAGGCCAGCTTCCGGAAGCTGAAGTAATGAGCAGTGCAGAAGACGTGTGCCGGCATTCTGAACTAGATGCTGTTATTATAACTACGCCAAATACTACTCATTATCAACTGGCAAAAGAAGCACTAGAGCACAACAAGCATGTCGTGTTGGAAAAACCATTTGTACCGAACTTACAAGAAGCAGAAGAACTAACCGTCATTGCCGAAGAGAGAGGACTTTTTTTAAGCGTCTACCATAATCGACGCTGGGACAATGATTTTCTAACATTAAAAGAATGTATGGAAAACGGAGAGCTTGGAAGGGTACATACATACGAAGCGGTGTGGAACCGTTTCCGTCCTGACGTAAGGGATAGATGGAGGGAACAGAATCTTCCTGGTTCAGGAACTTGGTATGACCTTGGTTCCCACTTGGTTGATCAAGCTCTTTTGTTATTCGGAGAACCCGGGACGATTTTCGGAGATATCCAGGTGCAGCGTGAAGGCGGAAAAACCGCAGATTATTTTCATGTTATTTTAGGATATGAAAATAAACGTGTGATCCTTCGTTCAGGATCGATGGCAATTGGTGACAGCCCCCGATACATTGTTCATGGTACAAAAGGAAGCTTCGTTAAGTATGGACTGGATTCCCAGGAAGACATGTTGAAGATTGGCGGAAAACCTGGAGATAAAGGATGGGGAGAAGATTTAAAAGATAATCAGGCCATCCTGACAGATGAAAATGGAAATAGAAACATACCAAGTGTAAAAGGAGCATACGAACAATACTATATCAAATTTCGTGATGCTATTTTAGAAGGTCATCAACCACCTGTAACTGCACACGAAGCAGCCCGCGTTATTAAAGTTATAGAATTAGCGGAGAAAAGCAGTCAAAATCATACTGTTGTATCTTTTCATTCCTAATATTATGGTGCTAACATTGGCAAAACGCCGCGAGAGGAATTAATACGTTCTCTATTTCAGTGTTTGTTTCTATAAGTCGAACGTTTATTAAAAATTTCTTAGTTTTACATCTCAAGCAGCAGGATTCTTACTCTTAGAATAAAAAACCCACAGTTTTCACCAATCCTCATGGTGGAAACCGTGGTTTAATCCTGTTTACCGGTAACAGTGTGGCGAAAATTTTCCTTTAGGTTAACCTGTCTTTTAATGTGCTGGCTGCTTTTTCTGGATCATCAGCCTGGCTGATAGCAGATATAAAGGAAACCCCGTCCGCACCTGCCTCAATTACTTCCACAGCATTGGTTTCATTGATGCCGCCAATGCCGACGATTGGCAGCTGTATGCCTTGTTTTCTCAACGCCCATATGCCCTCGGGTCCAATAGGTAATTCGGCATCCTCTTTAGTCGTCGTCATAAACATCGGCCCGGTTCCAATATAATCAGCCCCTTGCCTTTCTGCCTCTTCCGCTTCTTCTATCGTCTTAGCAGAGACACCAATAATCATAGAAGATGGACATTTCTTCTTTAATTCCTGGATAGACTCATCATCTTGTCCCACGTGAATACCATCTGCATGTAAAGAAATAGCAAGTTCTGTATCATCATTTACAATAAACGGTATTTTGTGTTTGCAGCAGATGGATTGCAGTTCTCTTGCCAGTGTTTCTTTTTCCTTTCCCTTTAACGCACCGGAGCCTTTTTCTCTAAATTGAAAGCATGTAATGCCTCCGTTGATTGCTTTTTTCAAAACTTGTGAAGGGGGTTGTGATGTATTATTACTTCCCATAATAAAATAAAGCAAAAGATTTTCTTTATTCATGAGTTGAACCCCCGCGATCTAATATTTCTTTTTCAATATTGAGTTGTTGTTTGAAATCCATTTCTCCAACGTGGTAAAGGGCATTAAGTAATTCGATCTGAAAGGTTCCAGGACCTTGCATTGATGCAAATCCTTCTGCTCTTTCTGCTGCAATACCGTAATAACCTAATGCTGCAGCGGCTCCTGAGGCGGTTTTTTCTGTTACAGTCAGAAAGGCTGCAATGACCGCACTAGCTAAACATCCAGTACCTGTAATCCTTGTCAGCATGGAATGACCATTATTAATCGAGTATAAACATTTGTTATCAGCTACAGCATCTTTGGCTCCTGTCACTGCTACAGCAATATTTAGGGTCTTGGCCGCATGAGAGGCAATAGCTTCCATATTTTTTTCTCCACCTGAAGCATCTACGCCGCGAATATCACTCTCTAAACCTGCTATCTCAGACACTTCCGCCGCATTACCTCTGAGCAGCGTAATATCTAGCTGCTCTAGAAGCTTACGAGCCGTTTCTGTTCTGTAAGCCGTCGCTCCAGCTCCTACAGGATCAAGCACAATGGGGATTCCTTTTTCATTTGCGGCCTTTCCTGCTAGCATCATTGCTTCTATTTGTGCATCATTTAAGGTGCCAATGTTCAAAACGAGCGCATCCGCAGCTGAAGCCATATCAGCTGCTTCCTGCACAGCATTCGCCATTACGGGGGCAGCACCCATAGATAGAATGCCGTTTGCAGTAAAATTGGTAACAACCACATTTGTAATGTTATGAATTAATGGTTTTTGCTCTCTTACTTGTTCTAAAAGTTTACTTGCTTCTTTACTTCTCACGTCAGCTCCTCCTTAAACTAAAATATCATCCTTTTTTAATCGAGAAGCCCAATGATTTACGGGTCCGTTTCCTTTACCAATACCCAGTGTGTCGTGAATGGCTTGAGAAATAAACGTTTTACTGTTTGTGACAGCTTCTTTAATAGTGTTTCCTCTTGCCAATTCAGCTGCAATAGAAGCGGAAAGACTGCAGCCTGTACCATGGGTATGGTTTGTATCAGTTCGAGGGGCTGTTAAATAATCGATTTGCCCGTTAACGTATAAAATATCAGTGGCATCACCTGTAAAGTGCCCTCCTTTAACAACTGCTGCTGACGCACCCATATCATCTACAAGCATTTTAGCTGCTTGTTCTGCTTCCTTCTGGGTTTTAATGCTTAATCCTGTCAGTGTTTCAGCTTCTGCTATGTTAGGCGTAACCACATGAGCAAGAGGCATTAAACGATTTTTCATTAACGATGTTGATTCCTGTTCCATTAGTGAGTCACCGCTTGTTGCCACCATAACCGGATCGATTACGAGAGGGATATCTTGTCCGTCTAACAAATCAGCCACTTTCTCAATCATTTCCGGTGTAGCAATCATGCCCGTCTTCACAGCATTTGGCCGAATATCTTCTAAAACTGCTTTCATTTGTTTTTCCACCATTTCAAGCGGGACATGCCAAACATCCTGGACCCCTTTTGTATTTTGAGCTACAACTGAAGTGACCACGGCCATACCATAGGCTTTGCATTCCTGAAATGTTTTTAAATCAGCATGTATTCCTGCTCCGCCGGTTGGATCTGTCCCAGCAATTGATAAAGCACTTGGTACTCTTCTCATATTATTACCTCCTCATCAAGTTGAAAAACTTTGCCTGTCTACCTTTGTAAAAAAACCGCCTAAAACGCCGCAGCCTATGGCAGTGCGGCAATTGCACGTGTGCCGTTGATTTGCTTATCCTGATTAACATCACCATTTTTACAACAGAGTTACTCGGCTTGCCGCCAAGTCCAAATTGTGGAAGCCTTATTCTTTAACTTATACTTAGCAAAGTTAAACTTTCCGATAGTATAAAAACCGCTCTCCGAAAAGAGAGCGGTCGACATATTAATACCACATTACAAGTCTTCGCTCCACTTTCCTACGATGGTATTACCCATATCAGGTTCAAAGGGACCGATGCTTCAAAAACAATTTGCATCATCTCAGCTATCACAGCGCCCCTAGTGGATCATTTGTTTTAAGTTATTTCCATGTTACTTGACACCGATGACAGTGTCAAATAACAGCTTCTACTTGTTACTCATTCTTTTTGTCTCTATCTTCTTTGTTTTCTTGTTCTTCATTATTGGACTTTCCTTTTGAATGCTGAAGAATACGTTCTAACAGATAAATAATATCATCTTTTGATAAATGTTCATTTTGATCTGTACTGTGAATGTTTTTACCTGATCCCGGTTCGTTATCGGTGCTTTCCGGAAGCATATTTTCTTCTTGAGCAGCACTTTCCTGGAAATAGTGTTCAAGTTCATAGGAATATACAACCCTGCCTTCAGGCGTTACATATCGTTTATTCATATTTCTTGTCTCTTTATCAAAGAAACTATAAACCACAGGAATGACAAACAATGTAAGGAATGTACTGCTGATTAGTCCGCCTATCACAGCGATCCCCATTGGCTGCTGAATTTCTGTGCCTTCTCCAAGGCCAAGAGCCAACGGAACAACCCCTAAAATCGTAGTGACAGCTGTCATTAAAATTGGGCGGGTACGCTGTTTTACCCCTTCAATAATGGCTTCTCTTGCAGGCATTCCTTTTTCTTTCATTTGGTTAATATAATCAACCAGCACGATCGCATTGTTCACCACAATACCAGCCAGCACGATCAAACCGATAAAGACCGTTACACTAAGCGGCGTTTGTGTAATAGTTAGGGCAAGCATCACCCCTATAACGACAAGCGGCACGCTGAACATAACGACAAACGGATACTTAAAAGATTCAAATTGACCTGCCATCACCAGATAGATAAATAACAATGCTAACAGAAACGCAAATACAAGGCTGTCAATTGCATCGTCAAGCAATTCTTGCTCCCCAGAAAAAGCGTAGCTGGTGCTGTCTGCTAAATCAGCATCCTCAATAATGTCTTCAATCAACAAAGACATGTCATTTAAATTTGTATCACTACTGTATGTTACTGTAAACTCTACACTTCGCTCCTGATCCAATCGGTTAATTACAGCCGGGCCTTCTCCCTCTTCGATCGCAGCCAAATCATCAAGCGCAATGTATTCTCCCTCCCCATTAGGAATAAGAAGGTTTTCTAGATCTTCTTGATTCTCAAGAGACTCTTCAGAATACTTTACAATCACATCATAGTTGTCATTACGGTCCGTTTGTATAGAAGTGGCTGTTTCCCCGCGTGTTACATTGTGAACAATGTCTGCAATTTGCGCTGGAACTAACCCGTTATCACGAGCTGCATCTTGATCTACACGAACTTGCATTTCAGGTGCTCTTTCATCAGCAGATGTTTCTACTTCTCTAACATCATCCTCATCGTTTAAATCATCTTCTATAGCCGTTACCGCTTCATCTAGTTCCTCCGTGTTATTATCACTGACGGAAAAGACAACCGTATTTGCTTCACCACCGCCAACTGCTGCCTGAGTCGATAATGAAATGTCAGCATCAGCGTCCACACTTGTAACTTCACTTTCAATTTCTTCGACAAAGTCGATTGTGCTTTGATCTCTGTTTTCTAAATCGGTCATCGTTACAAACATTTGAGCTTCATGTGACCCAGAAGGTCCGCCCATACCAGCCGATTCTTCGGAGGAACCGATAACGGACATGTAATCTGCTACAACCGATTCATCATCAAGTATATTTTCAATATCTTCGATTACTTCTGTCGTCCTATCCAGATTCGTTCCGTAATCCATTTCGACATCTACTGTAAAATATCCATCATCGGTTGCCGGTAAAAAGTTAATGCCTGTTGCTGTGAGACCAGCACCACCGCCAGCCAGCAAAAGAAATGTAATAAATAAAGTAATAAATCGATGGCCTAACACCCATTTAATAGAGCGTTCTAATCCTTTTATAAAGGAAGAATTTTGTCTTTTTCCTTCCTTGTCTTCTTCTGGAGGCGTGAGCATTCGGCTTGACATCATCGGAACAACTGTTAAGGCGACCAGCAATGAAGCAAGCAAACTGAATGCAACCGCAAGTGCAAATTCGGTAAAAATATTGCCAACAATACCGCTGATAAACACAATAGGCAAGAAAACAGACACTGTCGTTAAAGTAGATGCAGTAATAGCTCCTCCTACTTCTTTTGTTCCTTCTGCTGCAGCTTGCCTGGAGGTTTTCCCCATGGATAAATGGCGGTATATATTTTCTATAACCACAATAGCGTTGTCAACAAGCATCCCAATACCAAGGGCTAAACCACCCAGTGTCATAAGGTTTAAGCTGACATCCGTAAAATATAAGAATCCAAACGTGACAATTACAGAAAAAGGTATCGCAATGCCTATGATAAGAGGTGTTTTTAAGTTTCTTAAAAAGAAAAACAGAACAATCATAGCAAACACGCCGCCAAGAATTAATGCCATAGAAACACTATCTATAGATTCTTGGATAAATTCCCCTTCATCGTAAAAAGAGATTGCTGTCAAATCTTCATATTCTTCTTCATCAAGCAAAGATTCCATCTCTTCATTAAAAGCCTTCGAGACCTGTGCTGTATTAGCATCTGTCTCTTTCATAACCGTCATCTGTAAAGCAGGCTCCTTATTGGCTCTTGTAATAGCTGTTTGCTCAGCTGTCGTTAATTCAATTTCTGCCACATCTGATAAAAGAAGCTCTTCACCGTTTTGCGGATCCGCTCCTATCACTAGTTCTGATAAATCTTCTTCTCCAGCTAATGTATTTAATACACGCGTGGTTAAACTTCGATCCCCGGTTTCAATTGTTCCGCCGGGAAGCGTAATATCATGAGATTGCACAACATTTACGACATCCTCTTGCGACAATTGATTGCTTTCAAGTTCTTCTTGGTCCAGATTGATTTCAAATTGTTCCGTTACCTCTCCGGACGTATCAACATTTGCAACCCCATCTATTCTTTCAAGTTCTGCCTGAAACCCCTCTACATCTCCCTGAAAATCTTGAATGTCCTGATTATCTGAAGTTATAGCCATTTGTGCCATGCCCATCATAGACGGGTCAAACTTTAAAAAACTCGGGTCATTCGCGTCATCTGGCAGCACTGCTTGATTCATTGATGTAATAATATCCTGTTCCACTTCATCAATGGTTGAATCCCATGAAAACTCAAGTAAAACGAGTGTCATCCCTTCTTCAGAAGTGGATGTCATATTGCTAAGACCAGACAGTGTAGACAATTGTTCTTCTAAAGGCTCTGTTACTTTATCTTCCACTTCTTCCGGACTCGCTCCAGGATAACTTGTCACCACGGCTCCTACCGGAGGGTTTATCTCAGGAAACAACTGAAGAGGCAGATTCGTTAATGAAACTCCTCCTAATAAAATAAATAAAATCATGCCTACTATCGTTAATTTTGGTCGTCTGATCGACAAATTTGTGAGCTTCATTCAGCTGCCTCCCTTTCCGACTCAACGATTTCTTTAATTCTCAAAGCAATTTGATGGAAAGAAACTAAATCATTATACGATAACTTGATAAGATATTTTGAAGAAATTTTATTTCGGGTTTCTGTCATTTTCCTAAGTATCTTTTCTCCTTCCACTCCTAGTTTGACAAAAGTCTGCCGCCTTTTCCCGGGATCTAATTCCCTTACGATATACCTTTCTTTTTCCATTTTTGATAACAGCTGACTCACCGAACTAGAGGAGACATGAAGCAGGTCAGCGAGATCTTTTACGTATAGTGTTTTATATTTAGAAATAAGTATGATAACAAAGCGGTAACGCTCTGGTATATCTTGATAAACGCCTCCAAATTCTTCGTGAATGTTTAAAGATAAATCAAATAAAGCATTATTAATGGACTTTAATAATTCTTCTTTTTCCATCCCGTCCCCCTCTTCCTGTTGTTTGTTTATATCCAATAAACAATTTATAAAACGAAACAGTTTAAAAACTTAACTATTTAATAATTTAAATCAAATATATAATACCGTCAAGGGTTGGAAATTTTGTTCACCTTATTTTCATATTCCAAAAAAAGAAGCAATTCCGTTAAAAATTTCAACTCTTAACAAAAGAAAAGCTCCCCCCATCTTTTAAGGAAGCAGCTTTCCAAAGATTTTTATTCATTGTTTTCTTCACCGTGCTGAATAATGCCTTCAAGTTTCTTAATAACATCTCTAACTTGTTTTAATTCTTCTAATTGAAGCTGGGAAATATAATCTTTAATAATAGAAGCTTCAAAGGCTTCAAATTGCTCCTTAAGTTCCTTGCCTGTTTCTCCAAGGGTCATTGTAATTTCGCGACGATTTTGTTCATTAATAGAACGAATAAGCAAATTGTCTTTTTCAAGTTTATTCAATGCCTGGCTGATCGCACTCTTGGAAATCCCGAGCCGCTCTGACAATTCACTTAAAGTAATATTTTCGTTTCGAATAAATAAAATCATTATCGTTTCTTGGCGTGAAGTTAACTGCAGTTCACTTAACAGCGGCATCTTTGGCTGTAGATATTTTGATATATTTTCAAGCGAATAAATGGACTCTAAAAATACTTGTTTATAATCATCAATATTACTCAATGCATTCATCTCCTGCTCTAAAACCTTACTTTTACATGAAAAGTTTATAAAATTGCTTTTTTTAATCCCTTATTTAGAAAGGCCCCTATCGCACCGCTGTATTCTCCATGCTCGAGGAAAAATGCTTTTTTTCCTCTTAATTCAGTGTAGCCCTTAATTATATCTTTCAGTGTGTCGTGATGAGAAAAAGTCGATCCGATATACACTACTGAGTCTGTTTTTAATCTTTCAGCTGCTTGAACACCCATGGTTGTAATGGTTTCTCCGATCATACGAACGACTGCAGAAATATAATCTTCCTTTGAAAAAGACTCTTCTTTCATTCGGGAAACGTTACCAAAATTACTGGCGGTTAAATCCCCGGAAATCGGCGGTACTTCATGAGAATATATATCGCCAACTGTTATATTTAAGTTTTCGCCTTTTCCATTTTGACCTAATGTCAAAATTTCATCATAATTATCTTCTCCGGTTAACAAATAAGAAAGCCCGAGCAGGGTGCCGCCGCCCACACCGCTTCCGCCTATTCGTTCATACGAATCACCGTTCACAAAATGAATAGAAGTTCCTGTACCGACATTAGTAACCATAAATCGAGATCCTGTTCGTGAAAGCAGACCTTTTTCTTCTAAAAGCCATCTTACCCCTTCACAAGTAGCCTCAAATTCATTTATTTTTTTTACAGGCAGCGCTGATTTTTGGGTGAACAATCCCGCTTTTCCTCCCGTAATATGTATAACAGGGTTATTGAAATGACTATTAATCCAATGATCGACTGCATTGATTTGAGTTGTCGGCATTTTTTTATATTCCCAATAATCACCTGTCGTATATACTATTTTAGATAACGTTCCTCCAACGTCCACTCCTAGATATTCTCTATTCATCTAGTTGACGAACCCCTTTCTTCCCAAACGTATATTATACCTTTTATTTATAATGTCTTATACATGATTACTTCCTTTATTTTATACCATCATACAAAGTAAATGATAGGTGGACAAATGAAAAGACTAAAAATATCTTTTTTGTTATACTGAGAAAATCAGTACATTTATTAATCAGGGAAAAATTTGTCATGAACCATCTTTTGTTGTCCCTTTATTCATGACAGTTAGGCAGGGAACGAAATGGACGTAATCTCAGTTTTAATTAGTTTTCTGTTTTTTATAAATTTCATATTTGCAGGAATCATTATTTTTTTAGAACGAAGAGATGCTACATCAACATGGGCCTGGCTTATGGTTTTGTTTTTTATCCCTTTTCTTGGATTTATCCTGTATTTAGTATTTGGGCAAAACATGAGCAGAAAAAGGCTGTTCGATTGGGAAGACATTAAAAAAATCGGTATTGAAGACTTGATAAAAGAACAAATTGAATCTCTTCGTGATCAGCGTTTTCATTTTTCTGACCCTGACTCCCGTGAATACAGAGATCTTATATACATGCAGCTTGTTAACAATGACGCCCTTCTTACACAAGATAATGAAGTTGATTTATTTACAGACGGAAAAGAAAAGTTTGATCAGCTGATAAACGATATCGAAAATGCAAAAGATCATATCCACCTTCAATATTATATTTTTCGATTCGATAATCTCGGATCCAGGTTATTACAGGCTTTAACAAAAAAAGCAAAAGAAGGCGTTAAAGTTCGAGTATTGTACGATGAAATGGGATCTAGAAGCCTTTCTAAAAAAGTCTTTCGATCCCTTAAAGAGGCGGGCGGAGAAGTGGAAATTTTCTTTCCCAAACGCATTCCTTTTATTAACCTTCGATTAAATTACCGCAACCACCGGAAATTAGTCATTATTGATGGAAAAATCGGATATGTCGGAGGTTTTAATGTAGGGGATGAATACCTTGGTCTTAATCCAAAGTTTGGTTATTGGAGAGATACCCACCTTCGTATGAGAGGCCAAGGAGTAAAAGCTATACAAACTAGATTTATCTTAGACTGGAATCAAGCAACTCATCATCATTATATTCACTATGATGAACGGTATTTTCCGTTCATGGAAGCAGCGGGCGATATGGCTGCTCAAATTGTATCCAGCGGCCCTGATTCAGAATGGGAACAGATTAAAAATGGCTATATTAAAATGATTACCTCTACAAAAGAATCGGTATATATTCAAACTCCTTATTTTATTCCAGACCAGAGTTTAATGGATGCATTGCGGATTGCAGCCTTATCTGGAAAAGACGTTCGAATAATGATTCCTAATAAACCAGACCATCCTTTCGTTTACTGGGCTACGCTCTCTCATATAGGTGATTTGTTAAAGACAGGAGCAAGGGTCTTCATTTATGAAAATGGATTTATTCATGCAAAAACGATTGTAGTGGATGGCAAAGTGGGTTCTGTCGGTACTGCTAACATTGATGTTAGAAGTTTTCGGCTGAACTTTGAAGTTAATGTCTTTTTGTATCATAGACCAACCGTAGAACGACTAGCTTTAATTTTTGAACAGGATATGGAACATTCAAGAGAACTAACATTCACTGAATATAAAAAACGTTCGTTATGGATACGTTTCAAAGAATCCATTTCGCACTTATTATCTCCTATATTGTAATAAAAACGTTCCATTTCTGACTTGACAGAGCGCCTTATGATACCAAACTTCCCCAGTGGAAAGAAAGCAAGACAAATACGGTTGTATATCTGTATTTATGATTATGTTAATTGATAGTATTAAAACTTGCCGCCCAAAAACAGGAACGGCAAGTTTTTCTCAAGATGCTAACAATACTTTATCCGCATAGACATCTTAAAGGAATACCAATTCTATAGGGACGAGGAAGATCAGCCTCATTTTTAACGATCAGAAAATTTAACCGCTGCTATATTTCTAGCAAGTTTAGATATATACTCTTTCCCATTAGCCATTGCTGCCTCTGCACTTTCCGGTCCTGGCATAATACTAAAGGCAGCCGTAATGCCATGTGAAAAAACGGCTTCATATCCTTGTCCTAGTTGTCCGCACAATGCAATGACAGGGGCGTTTGTGCTTTTAGCAGAAGCTTTCGCTACTCCAATCGGGGTTTTTCCATAAACTGTTTGATGGTCTATTTTTCCCTCTCCTGTAATAATAAGCTCGGCCCCTTTTACTTTCTCATAAAAGTTTGTTTCTTTCAGAACAATGTCTATTCCAGGTTCAAGAGAAGCATTTAAAAAAGCAGTCAACCCAGCCCCGAGGCCCCCTGCTGCCCCAGCTCCAGGAAGATTCTCCACATCTCTGCCAATATCAGAGCGAATAACCTCTGCAAAGTGATGCAATGCATCATCCAATAATGCCACCATTTTCTCATCGGCTCCTTTTTGAGGGCCATAAACAGCACTAGCTCCGTTTGGACCCGTAAGAGGATTATTTACATCACACGCGGTAACAATGCTTGTCTTTGCAAGACGCTTATCGAAATCAGACACATCAATTTTTCTTAATTGAGAAAGTGCGCTTCCTCCAGCTTCTAATTCATTATTATCAGCATCCAATAGCTTTCCGCCAAGAGCTTGCACCATCCCTGCTCCACCGTCATTTGTTGCACTTCCTCCTATTCCTAGGATAATTTTGTCTACGCCATGATCAAGTGCAGCTTTGATAAGTTCTCCTGTGCCGTAAGTAGTAGCTTTTAGAGGATTTCGTTTTTCCTTAGCTGTCAATCCGATCCCAGAAGCCTCTGCCATTTCCATAACAGCTGTATTTTTTTCTTCGAGAATCGCATAGTCTGCTTGTACTTTGTTACCATTTGGACCCGTGACGGTTTTTGTATGTATCGTTCCGTTTAAGGCATCTGCCATTGAACGAGTCGTTCCCTCTCCTCCATCTGCCATCGGAATTAACGCAGCTGTGATTTTTTCGCCTAAGAAATCTTTGAACCCTTTCTCAATGCTTTGTGCAGCTTCAAGAGCCGTCATACTTTCCTTAAATGAATCAGGTGCTATAACTATTTTCATTATTTCTCTCCTTTGATTAGAAAAACTCGGCTTGCCTCCATATCCTTACGGCGGAAGACATAGTTTTGCTTATACTTTGATCCTTTAACAAAGTTAAATATTTCTAAAGTACAAAATAAAAAGACTACGATGTGCACCTTATAGGTAGTAGTCTTTTGAAAATAATTTTTTAAGAAAGGTTGAAGTTGCGATTTTCTTCTAATACAATTCTTTCTTATGTCTTTTTAATACTTCTTCAAATAAATACTTTTTCTCAGGCAGCGGGAGCATACAAAATTCTTCTTTCACATTTCCTTCTCCTCCCAATCCGATGATGGATTGGCAAAATCCGCATTTACTGCTTTTATGAATAACTGGGTTTTCATTAGGATACCAATCATGTTTCTCCTCTACATAATAACCATGCATGGCATACTTCGTTCCATCTAACAATACTATTCGCATGTGCAGCATGCTTCCTCTTTTCCAAGTACCCTCTTTTTCGTAATCTCTAACTGGTGTATCCCCTTGTATTTCTACAATTGAATCTTTAATTGCCAAAAAGTCTGGAAGCTCCTCTTCTCTCAAATCTCTCCAGCCAGGAGTTTCCTGACCCGTGTCCCGCAAATATTTAATGTGGTCTTTGTAGCGGGAAAGATATAAATGAACAGGCTCACGATTCATTAAGCAATTCCCCCTTTTCCCGCCGAGCGGAAGATATCTATAGGGTCATTTTCCCTCTATTTATTACTTTCTATAGCACTTTTCTATTTCCCTTTGATTTTACTATCTTTTTTATTTAAAAGAACTGTCATTTTAAAATATTTTTTATGTAAGAGCATAGAATTAATTGAAACTGAAAAAGGGGGGTTCAAAAATCTGAAAATAGCGAGTAAAAGCATATTGTGCAAGTCATCATAAAAACACCACATCATGCATGGTATGTCCTTGTAACAAAAGCTGAAGTGATCGACTCGACACTATTGGAAAAAAATGTCTTGCCGCCATGCAAATAGCGGAAGTCACAGTTTTCCTTATATTTTGATCCTTTAACAAACATTAAATTTTTCAAAAGGTTAAAAAAATCATTGCTTGAAAGTAAAAAATGATTGACGTTTATTTATATTTGATCTATTCTTTCCTTAGGGAAACTTATTAGCACCAGGTTAAAACTGGTTTTTCTTTTGCGGTATTTTTTGCCTATGGTAAACATTTATTCACTAAGACAAAGTTCATTTTAAAAAGTTGTAAAAATCAAGCACTTCATTTGCCCAAATAACATAAATTGACATAAAACATATGCGAAAATAGTAAGCCCTCTAGGATGCAGATAATGCAGACGCTGATAGAAGCAGCGTTTTTAAGATTAGACTGGAACTAGATTTTTCTTTTCTTTCTTTTTTGCCTCAAGTATATTCAGGTAAAGGCTTTTATGCCATTAGATGTTTTCTTTCAAAAGTTCTCAATAAAAATTTGACAAAAAAAATTTTTCAGTCTATATTTTGTATAGGGTAAACTTTTTTAGGTTTAGGCATATATTATTCTATAGGGAAACAGATACCTATTTTCATAGATACCTACTTAATATAGGATAGTACTGAATTTTTATTCCATTTCAATGGATTGACATGGAATGATTAACGTAATAGAGAGAAAGTAATTTATTTTACAACTTATCTTTATGGATGCTATTGCGTTAATTATTCCACCTCTTTTTGCTTAAAAGTTTCCCTAGGGAAACTTTTATAACTAAAACAAACATTTGCTTCTTTCAACGAACGGATGTATTCCAGAAAGGGTGACACCTATGAATATTGCCTTGTCAGTAAGCGATTTGCACGTATCCTATTACGGAAATGAGGCGATTACAAACGTTAATTTTACGATTGAAAAAGGCAACCTAGTTGGTATTATTGGCCCGAATGGAGCAGGAAAATCAACATTATTAAAAGCATTGCTGAGCCTTATTCCGATCGATAAAGGAAACATCAGAATATGCGGAAAGCAAATCCATGAAATAAGAAAAAAAGTGGCGTATGTTCCACAACGTAATGACATTGATTGGGATTTTCCGATTACGGTTCTTGATGCAGTCCTTATTGGTACCTATCCGAAGTTAGGCCTATTAAAACGTCCAAAAAAGAAGGAAAAAGAATGGGCCTATGAATGCTTAGAACAAGTTCATATGGAGAATTTCGCTCATCGGCAAATTGGGGAGTTGTCTGGCGGACAACAGCAGCGAGTCTTTTTAGCTCGAGCACTGGCGCAAAAATCAGAACTGTTTTTCCTTGATGAACCCTTTGTTGGTGTAGACGTTTCGAGTGAAAAGACGATTATCAACGTTTTAAAAGAGCTGCGTGATGAAGGAAAAACCGTATTTGTCGTCCATCACGATTTAAGCAAAGCGCATTCTTATTTCGATCAACTGGTGTTAATTAATAAAGAATTAATTGAATGCGGAGAAGTGGAAAGTGTGTTCCGTCCTGAAGTGATGGCAAAAGCGTATAAAGATCAATTTTCATTCCTAAATGAAGTGGGGATCAACGTATGATCGACTTTATAGAAACCATTGGACAGTATGAATTCTTGCAAAAAGCGTTATTAACATCGATTATGGTCGGGATTATTTGCGGTGTCATCGGCTGCTTCATTATATTACGCGGCATGGCGTTAATGGGCGAAGCCATCTCTCATGCTGTTTTACCAGGGGTTGCGATATCTTATATGCTCGGGATTAACTTCTTTTTCGGTGCGGTATTAACCGGTGTTTTAACAGCCATCGGAATCGGGTTTGTCAGCCAAAATAGCCGTATTAAACATGACACATCGATTGGGATTCTATTTACCGCTGCATTTGCACTTGGAATTATTTTAATCACCATGATGAAAAGCAGCACCGATCTTTATCACATTTTGTTTGGCAACGTCTTAGCAGTAAAACCATCCGATATGTGGCTGACCTTAATCATTGGATGCATCGTTCTTATAACCATTTACCTTTTTTACAAAGAACTGCTTATCACATCATTTGATCCAACGATGGCACAGGCGTATGGTCTTTCCACGAAGATGATTCATTATGCGTTAATGACACTTCTAACCATGGTTACGGTTGCTTCTTTACAAACCGTTGGGATTGTTTTAGTGGTGGCGATGCTGATCACACCAGCCGCTACAGCATATCTATTGACCAATCGTTTATGGATCATGATTTTTCTTTCGGCAGGAGTCGGGGTTGTTTCCTCGGTCATCGGCCTGTACTTAAGCTTTATATATAACTTATCGTCGGGTGCAACGATTGTACTCACGGCAACGCTGCTGTTCACGATTGCTTTCTTCTTTTCACCAAAACATGGCCTTGTGTGGCGGTGGATTAAGGTAAAAAGAAATCGAGCTGCGCTAGCAGATTAATATATTATTCAACTTTCGCAACAATTGCCTTTTACAAGGACGGGATTGGAACGGACATGAGTTCCGTTATTCTGTTCTGCATCGGCTTAAATGACACGATTTGAAATCAATAACGGAACAGGTGCCCACAAGGACCCCTGAAAGGAAGGCATTTGGGGAAATAACGGATTCTATGTCCGTCAAAACTTCCAGGGCTTCCTGCGAAAGTTGACAACATTTTATAACAACCTAGGAGGAGTCAGCATTGAGAAAAACCTTTTCATTCATATTCTTTAGCTTATTTTTGGTGATTCTTGCTGCATGTGGAAATGACGAAAAATCTCAAGAAACTAAACAAACAGAGTCTCAAGAAAAAGTGGAAGTTGTAACAACGTATTCGATTCTATATGACATTGTAAAAAATGTCGGCGGGGACCAAGTCGAGGTACACAGTATTGCACCAATTGGCGCTGATCCTCATGAATATGAACCGCTGCCTCAAGATGTACAAAAAGCAACCGATGCTGATATCATCTTTTATAACGGGTTAAATTTAGAAACTGGAAATGGTTGGTTTGAAAAACTTCTTTCTACAACAGGAAAAGATGGAAAAGATGCACCTGTATTTGAAATGAGCAAAGGTGTTGAAGTAAAGTATTTAACATCAGAAGGAAATAAAGGAGAAGAAGATCCACATGCATGGCTGGATGTACGTAATGGTATAAAATACGCTGAAAATGCACGGGATGCTCTAATCGAAATCGATCCTGATCATGCCGAACGATATGAGGAAAATGCGGAGGCATACATCGAAGAATTAGAACAGTTACACGAAAAAGCTGTGGAGAAATTCAATCAAATTCCTGAAGAAGAGCGCTTTTTAGTAACAAGCGAAGGGGCTTTCAAATATTTTTCTGATGCGTATGATTTTGAAGCAGGCTACATTTGGGAAATTAACGCAGAAAACGAAGGAAGTCCAGATCAAATTCGAAGCATTGTTGATCTAATTCAAGAAAAAGACGTGAAAGCTCTCTTTGTCGAAACAAGTATCGATCCACGCAGTATGGAGCAAGTCTCTAGAGAAACCGATGTTCCCATCGCCGGAGAAATTTTTACTGATTCACTCGATGAACCGGGGGAAGATGGCGATACGTACATTAAAATGATGGAATGGAATATGGACATGATTTATGATTCCCTAACAGAATAGAAAAATAGAAAGGGCTGTTCCTAAATCCCTTCAAATGAAGAACACCTGTTGTGAAAATGATTTTTTTACAACAGGTGTTTTTTATGGATTTTGCTTTACTCCCAAAAAACCCTAATCGAAAATTATCGCGAATGCTTGCTCTTCTGCAAAAAAATAAGCTTATTACATTAACAAATGAGGGAGAGCTGCAACTAACAGAATTGGGATTAAAGAAGCATACCAAGCTTCTCTTCATTATCGAATTCAAAATGTTTACCTTATGTATGAATCAGAACTTGGCCATATGGGAATGACAGAAAATCGAAAATACGAATGGGAACAAGCTCCAGATTCGGTGCGGAAACGAATTATGGAATTGCTTCGTCGTGAAAATCTTGAGCCTCTTTCCCTTCACTTACATAGAGCTAACAAAAAGGCCCTCTCTGTCATGAGGGGCCTATATCTTTCCTCTATTCTTTTCCTTTGTTTCTTTAAAGACGAAAAATTTCATCATAAAAAAACTTGCAGTAAAAGATAAAAACATTGCTAATCCTTTTGCTGTATTGTAACGGACCCAGCGAGGAATTTCAAGAACCTGGAACAGCTGGTTAACTCCAAGGAAAACAAAATTATTTACGCCTAAGCTTACTACGCCCTGAACAATAAAGGCCAGCCTCTGTCGATTGTTGCCTTCCGCAGAATGGCGAAATGTAATATGAGCATTCCAATAATAGCTGTTCGCTACGGCTAATGAATAAGCAATTGTATTAAAAAGAGCCAGCATTCCTCGGTCATCTGTTGGAAACAAAATAAGCAGAAGATTTAAAGTGCCTATATCCACACCTGCGTTTGTAAGACCGATCACACTAAACTGCATGAATTGAAAAGGTCCACGCATTATTTTATTTCTTTTCATGTTATCCCTTCTGTTTTGACAGCTGTACCTTTGCTATGTCAGTTGTTGGGTTTTTTGGCTTTCCACGTTTATTCCTGCAGTTTCCTCATAGAGTGTAAGCAGCTGCTTTGCTGCTCCAGACCAGCCTAACGCCTTAATATCTTCTCTTGCATTTCTCGCAAGCCTTTTACGCAGCATTTCATCTTCAAAACAACGGATAGTTTCCGTGAAATCTCCTTCTTTATGCGGATCATACAACAAACCTGTCCTGCCGTCTTCGATCTGTTCACAAGTCGGCCCGCTTTTCGCAGCAACTAAAGGAAGACCAGAAGCCATAGCCTCTAAAATAACGAGTCCAAGTGTTTCTGTCGTAGATGGAAAAACAAACACATCAGCAGAGGCAAAAGCTTTGGCTAATTGATCTCCATGCATATAGCCGGTAAAAACAGTTTTTGTCCCTTCAAAATGTTTTTCCAACGCTTCTCGGTGCGGTCCGTCTCCTACAATAGCAAGAGTAAATTCTTCAGACGTATCTAATACGTGTTTAAGCTTTTCAATTTCCTTTTCTGCGGCAAGTCTTCCTACATACAGAAGAAGCTTTCGATCCGGCTGTCCGTCTGTAAGCTTCTCACGAATCGAGGAATCATAGTTTTGCGGATGAAACATTTCCGTATCAACGCCTCGCTGCCAGACATGCACGTTATAGAAATTACGTTCTGTAAGTTCCTGTTGCACTGTATTAGAGGTACATAAATTCAAATCCGCTTCATTGTGGAGTTTTCGAAAATACCACCATATTAAACCTTTAAATAGGGAGAGGTTATAGTAATCTAAATATTGAGCTACATTCGTATGATAAGATGCTACTAATGGATACTCAAGCTTTTTTGCGGCTCTTACACCAGAAAAACCAAGAATAGCAGGGTTTACTACATGGACAACATCAGGTTCATATTCTTTCAGATATTTTCTTACAATCGGGTTCGGAAGAGCAAACTGTTTAGAGCGATAAAAAGGAAGAGTGCTCGCTGGCACCCCTTTAACTTCCGCTCCTTCAAATTCATATACACCAAGATCCGGCGCAATAATTCTGACATCATGCCCGTCTTGAAGCAGCCATCTTATACATGCTGTAAGCCTAGTAACTATTCCATCCGTAGAGGGAAGAAACGTTTCCGTTACAATAGCAATTTTCACAATGAGTACACTCCCTGTTCCCTTATTACAAAATAACTGCATTCGCATAAGGATTCAGCAGCAGGCCAAGCTTTTTTGGATATTTCAATCCTTACTGCCTAGTGCGATGGCTTTGCTTTATTTCCACGTAACGTTTGGTAATACATTTTCTTTAATAACCCGGTCTTTATGGTTCACTACCGTTTTTAAAATTTCACGAATAACTTCATCAGTTAAAAGATGAGGTTCAAGTCCAAGATCTCTCAGCTTGGTATTAACTGCTTCATAGAAATGATTTTCAAGCTCTACCCGAGGGTTTTCCAAATGCGCCACATCTATGGTATAACCTTCTTCTTTTGCAACTTTTTGAACCTTATTGGCAAGATCTAAAACAGTGAACTCTTCTGTGAATTGGTTAAATACGCGGAATTCTCCTTTATCAGCAGGGTTTTCTGCTGCGATTTCAATGCATCTAACGGTATCTCTTATATTAAGGAAGCCACGAGTTTGTCCGCCTTCTCCATATACAGTGAGATCATGTCCAATCGTAGACTGAATAATAAAACGGTTTAAAGCTGTTCCAAACACCCCATCATAGTCGAGACGGTTAGCTAAAACTGGATCCATTTGTGTTTCATCGGTATCAAGACCGTAAACAATTCCCTGGTTTAAATCTGTTGCTCGTATCCCCCAAATTTTACATGTAAACATTATATTATGGCTGTCGTGCACTTTGGAAAGGTGGTAAAAAGAGCCTGGCTGTTTTGGGTAAGGTAGGACATCTTTACGCCCTTTATGCTCCACTTCTAAATAACCCTCTTCAATTGGAATATTTGGAGTTCCGTACTCTCCCATTGTCCCCAGTTTAATCAAATGACAGTCAGGAACTACTTCTTTGATGCCATATAAAACGTTTAAGGTGCCTACAACATTATTAACTTGGGTATATATAGCATGTTCACGGTCAATCATGGAGTAAGGAGCTGAACGCTGCTCGGCAAAATGGACGAATGCCTCTGGCTTCTCGCGCTTAAGTACTTCCTTTAAGAAGTCGTAATGGTTGAGATCGCCTTCGTATGTACGGATTTCATTACCAGTTAGTTCTTTCCATTTTTGAACACGCTCTTCTAATGAAGCAATTGGAGTAATTGAGTTTGACCTTAACTCATCGTCATATTTTCTTCTTACCAGATTGTCAATAATTGACACATCATGCCCTTGTTTTGATAAATACAAGGCCGTGGGCCATCCACAAAATCCATCTCCGCCAGCAACGATAATATTCACGTTACTACCTCCACTCTTGAAATAGTTTCTATTACTAAAATTGATTCTATATGAACGCCGTAAAGACGTTTTTTCATATTTAAGCTTTAAAATATGGGACCATAGAAAAGGTATCATGTTCTGCTGTATTTCGCAAATATTACACTGTTAAAAGAATATACTCCTTCTAATACTTTCTCTCCATTCTCATTGTACCCTTTTATCAATTTTAACTATATTCTCACAATCCGCTTAGCAATTAAAAAATAGAGAATGTCCTTCCTTGTGGCCTGTGTTTTAAAACTTGCGATTACGTTGCAGAACTAATTAACTAGATCCGTTGAAGACAAAAAGTGTCGGTCTATACCTAAAAAGAGCTGTTCAACCTAACTTGGAACAGCTCCATGCATCGATATTACAAAATCATCCACCTATATATCTTTGATACAAGACCCGAGCTCTGGATTTATCGTTTTCTCCGTGTATGATCGTTCTGCCGTCCTGAAAAATAACAAATCGTTTGCCCTCAAGATTTAGGACAATAAGATGTTTATTTTCTTGTTGAATGGCTTTTGAATATCTCTTTTTTAAATCAGGTAATGCCAGGTATTGCTGTTCTGCCGGCCGGACTTGTACGGCATTACGCCCGCATAACACCTCTGTTTTTGCACGGTTTTTGTATTCCAAAAATGGATATGAGGCTTCTTTACCGCAAGATGGACAGTCCTCTTTTTTTAACAACTTAACATCAATAGCAGAAGATTCATTGTTCCAAAGGTTAAATGATAATAATTTCATTCGTAAGGCAGACCAGTTTTCTGTTAAAATTTTCAGCGCTTCTGTGGATTGATGCGAACTGACCATTTGTACGGCCGGCGCAATAATCCCTGCTGTATCACACGTTTCCCCATCAAGTGGAATATCTTCCATTAAACAATGAAGGCAAGGGGTGTTTTGAGGCAGAATAGTAAAAGTAATGCCATAGCTGCCCACACAAGCTCCGTATATCCATGGCAGGCCATGTTTTTGACAAAAATCATTAATAAGCATTCTCGTATCAAAATTGTCCAGCGCATCAATAAACAAATCTGCTGGAAGTGCTTGCTCTAATACAAAAAAGTCAGCCTCTCCTGTAACACTTATTATCTCTGTTTCCGTATTTATTGCTTGCAATCTATTTTTAGCTGCTTCTGCTTTTGGCAGTTTTACTCTTGCATCTTGTTCAGTATAAAGCTGCTGACGGTTCAAGTTGCTGTATTCAACGAAATCACGATCAATAATCGTAATTTTCCCAACTCCTGCTCGTACTAGTGTTTCTGCGGCTGAACTTCCTAGTGCTCCGGCTCCAACAATGACTGCGTGCTTGGTATTTAAGAGCTGCTGGCCAGTTTTACCGATTCCATAAAAGAGTTCTTGCCTGGAATAACGGCTCTCCATCAAAGCTTGCTCATTCCTTCAACCGGACTGCTTGCTTGGGCATACATTTTCTTTTCAATACGTTCCGCTTCAAATCCTAAACGGCCAGCTTCCACTGCATATTTCATTGCTTCCGCCATTTTCAAAGGATCTCCAGCTCCAGACACTGCAGTGTTTAATAGTACCCCGTCAGCTCCTAGTTCCATTGCGTAAGAGGCATCTTTAGGGCTGCCAATCCCAGCATCGACAATAACAGGAACTTCAGCTTGTTCGATAATGTGAGATAAATTATATGGATTTATAATCCCAAGCCCAGTACCTATTGGGGAGGCGCCAGGCATAACGGCATGAATGCCAAGCTCCTGCAGACGTCTGGCCAGTACAACATCATCAGACGTATAAGGAAGAACAATAAAACCTTCGTCAAGCAGCATTTCTGTAGCTTTTATCGTTTCTATCGGGTCAGGTAAAAGCGTCTTGTCACACCCAATAACTTCTACTTTAATCATGTCACACATATTAGCTGCTTGAGCCATTTTTGCAATTCGTACAGCTTCTTCTGCTGTTTTTGCACCTGCAGTATTTGGCAGCAGTTTAAACCCGCTGAGATCCATGCTTTCAAATGGGTCTGGCTGACTGTCATCAAATATATTCATTCGTCTTACGGCAAACGTAAGCACTCCCGTTTCAGAAGCCTCTACCGCCTGCTTTTGCACTTCCCCGCTAGCATATTTTCCGGTTCCTAGAAATAACCTCGACTGAAAAGTATATGGACCGATATTTAACATCGTATTATCCTCCTCCAACGAAATGAACTATTTCAAATTTATCCCCGTCCTTCACGGGTTCATTGTCATGTTGTTCTTTGACTAAAATATTTCCATTTCTTTCTACTACAGCTTTTTTTTGACCGATTTGTAGATGGCTGAGCAGTAATGTCACAGTGGAATTATTATCAGGTATTTCTTTTGTCGTGCCGTTAATGATTAGTTTCAACTAGATCCTCCTTTCCTTCTTTTAAACGCAATGGATCAAATGCCCTGATCCATTCCTCATTTTCAGCAGTACCTTCTATCAAATCTGCCATCCATTCCCCAGTTAATGCAGATAACAATATACCGTTACGGTAGTGGCCAGCTGCCATCCACAATCCTTTTATGGAAACAGCGCCCAAATACGGCATACCGTCAATCGTTTGCGGCCGCACACCGCTCCATGCCTCTATCCATTCAGCGTTCTGAAGGTCAGGGACAAGCCGGATTGCTTTAGAAAGAAGTTCCTGAACAGCTCCTGCACTAACCGGTTTATCCATTCGGCCATTTTGTTCGGTTGCACCTATAATAATGGTTCCGCCGGGCTTTGGAACAAGGTAAAGATCAGAAGCATGAATGGTTGCTTTCATTATTGGTTTTGCAGGTTTGACTGATATACACTCGCCTTTTACTGGAATCATAGAAGGGATATACGTTTGTGCAGTTGGAATTAAATCAGTCGAGGCCCCGCCAGCAAGCACTACATGTTCGGCATAAAAACAGCCAGAAGGCGTCGTCACCCCATTTATTCTTCCATTTTCCTCCAACAATCCTGTGACAGGAGTAAATTCGTATATATCTGCTCCTAATAGGTTTGCTCCGCGTGCATAGGCCTGGGTTAATTCTTTAGCTTTCACCTGGCCATCTCCAGGAATATAAAGGGCTCCTTTTATATCACCCTTTATGTTAGGCTCCTGGACAGAGATTTCATTCGGATCCCTCCACTCTGCTCGTTCTCCCGCCTTTTTTTGAAAAGCGAGCATGTCTAAAAGATGATTTACTTCCGTATCAGCCTGAGCCACTTTCAGCATTCCATTCCGTACATAAGACACGGGAATTCCAGACGTTTCTTCTAATTCAGGTACCAATTCAGAGAACATATCTCTGCTTTTTCTCGCAAAATCAAAAAAAGGACCGTTTTCTTTGATTTCAACCTGTGCCCCAAGCATTCCAGCAGCTGCGCTGGATGCTTCTGCACCAACTCTAGTTTTTTCAAGCACAGCTGCTCTATAACCTCTTTTGGACATTTGATAAGCGATAGAGCAGCCATTGACACCGCCGCCAATAATCAGCACATCATATGCTTTATTCATGTAATGCCTCCTCTTTTAACGCTTTTTGATAAGCTTTTGCCTTCTCGATTGGTTGGGCTGCTCCATAGATGCCAGACATTACAGCAATACCTTTGGCTCCGTGAGAAACACAATCCTTCACTCTTTCAGAAGTGATTCCTCCTATCGCTATAACCGGACATTTTACTGAACTTACAACCTGCTGCAGCGATTTTAAACCTCTTGGAAGAGTATTTTGTTTACTGTTTGTTTCAAAAACATGTCCAAAAAATAAATAGTCTGCACCATCCATTTCTTTTTTTACAGCGCTTTCTTTGCTGTGAATAGAACAGCCTGTTAACCATTTATCTTCAACAGTTTTATGAATAGGTACGTTTTCAGGAAAATGAACGCCTCCTAAACCATACGAAGCTATCAACTCCGGCCGATTATTAAGAATAATTTTATGAGGAGGTACTTCTGCGTTTAATAATCCCAATATTGCAGCGTCCATTTTTTTTTCATCCCACAGCTTTTCACGAATGTGAATGAAATCTACGTACGAATGAACGTTGGCGGTTATATCCAACCACCTTTCTAGGGATTGATTTCCAGTAGAAATAACGTGTAAGAACGGTTTCATAATACCTCCTCTTCATTTAAAAAGACCGCTTTCCTGAAAGTGGAAAGCGGTCTGGTCAGCTTTGTCTGTTATGTCCATTTCGCTCCACTTTCCTCCGCTGGAATAATCCAGTTCAGGTTCTGAGGGTTTTAAAGGTTCACTTTAATCTCAGCCTTTCTTTAAGGCACCCCTAGTGGTTGTATTTAGTATTTTTCTAAATTTTAAAACAAACATGCCGAATCTGTCAAACTAAGAAAAGTGATTTTAACGGCAACTGTGGTAAAATATAGGAAGTTAAAGCAAGGACGTGTTATTTATGATACAAGTACTTCCTTCAAAAAAATATGCAATACTTATATTAACAGCAGGAATGGCAGCTCTGTTTGTCGTAATGGGTATTGGCAGATTCGCTTACACTCCCATCCTGCCATTAATGGTAGAAGCAACACATTTAAATAATGAAACAGCCGGATACTTGGCTTCTAGCAATTACTTTGGCTATCTTGTAGGTGCTCTTCTAGCAGGAAAAATGGCATGGAAAAAAGGAAAAGCCTATTATGCATATTTTCATTTGATCTTGAACATAGCTTCTACTTTCTTGATGGGAGTTGTTGTAAATGAGTTAATCTGGCATCTTTTACGCTTTTTATCTGGGGTAACAAGCGGTATTGTTTTTGTTCTTGTTTCAAGTATTGTTATAGATTACCTAGTCAGCGCAGGACATGCTTCTTGGACAGGATACCTATTTGGAGGAGTAGGATTAGGTATATTTTCAACTGGACTTCTTGTACCGCTATTATCCATTTCATTTGACTGGGCAGGGATTTGGATTGCTCTTGGAATACTATCCACTATTCTAGGATTATTTACCTGGAAAAGACTTTCTGAAGCACCTGAAAAAGAGAGCATTGAAATAAAAAACGCAGAAAATAATCTAGTACAGTCAAAAACGAAAACGATATTACCGTGGCTTTGCGCCGCTTATGGACTCGAAGGAATCGGTTACATAATCAGCGGGACTTATTTGGTCGCTTTTGCAGCTGAAATTCCGATGCTTCAATCGAACCCTTCTTTAAGCTGGGTTTTAGTCGGTGCGGCTGCTGCTCCCTCATGCGTTATATGGTCTGGAGTTGCTTCTAAAATTGGAAACCTTGCTGCACTGCAGGCTGCTTTTTTTCTGCAAATATCAGGTGTTCTTTTCCCTGTGATTTTCTTTAATGGTTTCGGAGCATTAGTTGGCTCTTTTCTCTTTGGAGCAACCTTTATGGGGATTGTGACACTAACTATGGCAGAAGCGAGGAATGCTGCTGCGGGACAAAGTAATAATATAATTGGAGGATTTACTTTCATTTACAGCCTTGGCCAAATGATCGGACCCATTGCTGCCGGCTTACTCATATCGGCAACAGCAGCTCTATCTTCCTCTTTTTACTTTGCAGGTGCTGTACTTTTAACTGGAATGGGGTGTCTTGGGATAGCACAAGGACTGCAAAAAAACAGATGAAATCAAAAGTTTCTTACCCTTCACTGAAATGATAGAAAGGAGAATATGTATGCCATACATTAATATTAAAATTACAAAAGAACAAGAGCCAGTAACTGCTGAACAAAAAAAGGAGCTCATTGCTGGGAGTACCAAGTTGTTACAAGACGTACTTGGTAAAAATCCTAACACTACTGTGGTCGTGATTGATGAAGTAGAAACAGACAACTGGGGCATTGGAGCAGAACCTATTACAGAACGGAGAAAAAGAGGAGAATAACTATTCAAAAGCAGGGCTGGCTTCTTTACACGATGGAGCCAGCCTCTTGATAAGATCTTCTATCTTATTTTACCGATACCATTTTATCTACGTGTTCGTGCAAATCTTCCTCATCTTCAATGTGAACGGTCATCATATAATCCCCTGATTCTTCGAAGGTATGAGAAGCAATGTATAAACCACTTTCTTCCTCAGCATCAACCCACTCCCGCGTCTCGTCTCCTTTTTGCCATATCTCAAGCCTTACTCTAGCATTACGTATCGGCTCTCCTTCTTCAGCAACTTGAAACGATATCTCCATTTCTTCTCCTGCTTTTAATTCAGATGGAGATTGCAAATCTGCTGTTACCGGAGAACCATGTTGATGACCAGCATGAATATCTGTTTCCTCACCATTATCTTCCGTTTTTTCAACGGACTGACCTACTGTAATTTCCTCCGTTGGCATGCTGTGCATTCCTCGAGCTGTCACATGCGCAGTAACATGGTAAATACCTTCCTCTTCAAAGGTGTGTGTAATCGAATATTTTTCATCTTCAGGTTCTTCAGCCAAAAATTCTTCGCTCTCCGCCTTGTCGCCTTCTTTCCATATTTCAAAAAGCACTTCATTAGCATCTGTCACTTTTTCTTCTCCTTGAGTAACAAAAGCCCCTATTTCTACTTCTTCCCCTTGTTCTGCTTTTTCTGCCATTTCCATTTCTACTTCTATTGGTTGTTCAGGATCATTGTTATCACTCGTTTGTCCGTCCTTTTCCTCCGTTTGACCACAAGCCGTTAATAGAAGACTTAATAGAAAGATGCCGCTTATCTTTTTCAATATTGTTCCCTTCTTTCCATAGTATTTCTAGTAATTATTGTACCAGTTTGAAAATTATATTTCGTTTAACACCTATGACACTTCTTTTACACTCCAATGATTGTAAGCAAAATCCACAAAGACGGCACACTTAAAAGTGTTGTCACTAATGTAATACTTGATACCAGCTGTGGACTGGAATCAAATTGAACAGCAATCATCGCTATGGTCGCTGCTGTCGGCATGGCAGTAGAAACAATCAATACAATGCTTAACGTGCTGTTTGTTTGAAGCAAAACAGTAAGCCCAAAAGCTATTAAAGGGGAAATCACAAGCCTTAACAAGGTACCTATACTGACTAGTTTCCAGTCCAGCGAAGAAATTGATATTTTTGACAGCTGCATCCCAAGAACCACCATTACAACAGGAATAGCAGCTTCCGCCACCATACTAACCGCATCCATATACGTTTCTTTTATGTCTATATGTAAAGCTTGAAACAACACTCCAAGTATTAATGCATAAAAAACAGGCATCTTTAACACAACCCGGAAAGCATCAGCTGCTGTTAAACTGCTTCGATTCGCCAAATATACTCCAGCTGTACTCATTAAGAGCGATTGAATAACCATAAATACTACGGAATATGCAAAAGCTGTTTCACCGAAAGCGAATAAAATCAACGGTGCACCGTAATTCCCAGCATTCATAAAAGTCACAGCAAGTCCCATACCGCTTGATTCTTTGGAATTCCACTTAAAAAAGTAAGCAAATAATCGATTAACGAGAAGCATAATTAATAAGAACAACACAGAAAAAACAGCAATTTTAAATAAGTCCCCATCAGGTTCTGTTGTATAAAATGTTCGAAAAACAAGAGCAGGTGTTAAAATATAAAGAGCAACAGATGAGACGGAACGCACATCTATCATCTGTTTTTTTTGCAGATAAAAACCTGTTAAAAAGATAAGAGCAATCGGTATTAAAACGTCAAAAAGTACAGTCATACAAAACCACCTTTAATTAAATCCATTAGAAAAACTCGGCTCGTCGCCAAGTGCCTAAGGCGAATGTCGTGTCGTGGTTTATCTTATGCTGTTACCCCTCAAACACTAAGCCTTTAAAAATATTGCCGCCTTTATTTTATCACACCACCTGCGCCAGTAGGTTAATCGTTTAATGTTCACGCTTTAACATCCGACGGAGCTTGTTTTTTTGTTTGCGTGAAACAAGAATATACAAGAAGTCATCTTCTTTAATTTCAGTCTCTCCATAAGGAGTAACTAAATTTTCGTCCCTAACAATTGCACTTATCAGTACTGTATTTGGAAACTCAATATCCTGAAGTTTCTTCCCGACAATAGGCGTATTTTCATCCGTTTTAAATTCTATAATTTCAGCATTTGCTTTGCCTATGGAAATTAATTCAAGGGAATGATGCGGCGTTTCTTTTTTCGGACCAGACAATCCAAGCTTTTTTGCCATAAACGAAAGCGACGAACCTTGAATAAGAGCAGAAGTTAGTACAATAAAAAATACAATATTAAAGATCATTTGTCCCTTTTCTACTTCTGCCACAATAGCAAATGTAGCCAGTACAATAGGCACTGCTCCTCGCAGGCCTGCCCAAGCCAAAAATGTTTTTTCTTTTAGCGAGTAGTTCATTGCAATGGTTGATAAAAATGTTGCGGCCGGACGTGCTATTAAAAT
The DNA here is from genome assembly GCF_002886255.1 of Alteribacillus bidgolensis. NCBI lineage: Bacteria > Bacillati > Bacillota > Bacilli > Caryophanales > Bacillaceae > Alteribacillus > Alteribacillus bidgolensis. Next base: position 3,741,757 of record NZ_KZ614149.1, on the reverse strand, counting down.
AAGAACGGCAGATAACAGCATGCCGTTTATAATTACAGGGACAGATAGAATTTGTTCTGGAAAAGCAAGCAAACCAAGAATAATAAACATTAATATTTGTGCCATCCATGCAAAACCTTCATTGAAACGAAAAATCGAATGTCGATACGTCAGCTCTGAATTCCCAATAACCAGAGCAGCAACATATACAGCCAAAAAACCGCTGGCATTTATTAAGGAAGCTGTGCTGTATGTTAATAGTGCAAACGAAAGGGCAAAGATAGGATAAAGTCCACTCGAATCCAAGTTAATATGATTAATGGAGATAGAGGCAATTTTACCAAGTGCAAGCCCAATTAATAAACCCAGCCCCATCTGCCAAAAAAAGGAGCCAAACAAAAGTAAATAATTAGGCTGATTAACAGTGATCAATTCGATAAAGATTAAAGTCAAAAAGACAGCCATTGGATCATTTGTGCCTGATTCAGCTTCCATTGTTGCCCCAACTTTTGTGCTGATATTACGTTCTTTAAGCGAGGCAAATACAGCTGCAGCATCTGTTGAACCGACAATGGCTCCAAGTAAAAGGGCTTCAAGCCAAGTTAGATCGACAACAAATCGAGCGGCAAAACCAACAATCAAGGAAGTTATTAATACTCCGATTGTAGCCAGTGATATAGACGGCCACATAACCGGCCGGATGGTTGGCCATTTTGTCTGTGTACCACCTTCAAACAAAATAATAACTAACGCAATAATACCTACTAATTGAGCTTGTTCTGCGTTATCAAAATAAATAATTCCTAATCCATCGCTTCCAATTAACATTCCTACTAAAATAAACAGCACCAAGGAGGGCATACCAAGACGTGATGAAAATTTTGTGACACTGACGCCGACAATCAAAAGCAAAGCGGCTAGTAAGACAAAGGAATCGATATCAAAACTGCCGACAAACACGCTGGTTCCCCCTCTCTATAAATTTATATCCAGCTGAGGTTTTACTTGTTCTTTATTTATCCCGATGTATCTTAGCGTTTCAGCTGGCGTGTGATGACAAAAGCGTCTTTGTATTAGAGAAACAGCAATCCCCTTCTTATAGGCATGGTAACCAAACGTCTTTCGTAAGGTGTGGGGACCGATTTTTTCTGACAAACCCACATTTTCTGCTGCCCGGTTAATAATGCGATAAGCCTGCTGCCTGCTGATCGCTGTTTTCCCTCGAGAAGATAGGAACAAATAACTCTCTGGATTACTAAATGGATGTTTTTTCCCAAACCATCTCAGGGCACGCTTCACTTGCGCATTAAGATACACATCTTCTCTTTTTAATTTTAAAAAATCCACTGGTTCTCTGTTTTGATACACGTCTTTAATGGAGAGACTAAGAATTTCACTAATTCTTAACCCTGTGTTAATCTCCATAACAAACAGCAAATAATTTCTCGAAGATTGTTTTTTTAACTCACGTTTCATTAAAAAAATCACTTCTATTTCTTTTATGGGCCTTACATACTCCATTAATATGTGCTCCTTTTGTTCCATTAGTTACAAAAAACTGTGTTGACCTTATATTATGTTACTTTCATGGTAACACATGCTAGAAAAAAAATCTGAATATACGCTTAGTGCGACTCATTATTTCCATGTAAAAACCATAAAATAATCAAGTCTTATTTATGGGGAGGATAAACATGAGTTTTTTTAAAAACAAGTGGACTGCTCTTTTAGTCCTTTCCATGTTTTTTATAAACGTTTCTGTTAGTTTTGCTGTCATTTACATGGTTTTAGAAGTGACTGAATTGGGACATGTTATTGATCACTATGAACAGCACAAAGACCTTACAATAATCACATTTGTCTGGAAATCGATATATTTTAGTGTAATTACGATGGCAGCTGTCGGCTACGGTGATATTACCCCTGTCGGTTATTCCCAGCTTGTAGCTACCATTCAATCTGTGATCGGATATCTGTTTCCAATTATGCTTGTGTTTGTTCTCTCTTCCTCTGAAAAAGCCTAATGTTTGTTGAATAATAGCTTTTTTCTTGAGATAGTTAAAGAAGGAGGGACCGCACATGAATCACACAAAAAAGTTATCTTATACTGCTTTATTAATTGCGATTGCTACCGTTACAAGTCCTTTTGTTTCTATCCCAATAGGGTTCGCTAGGATTTTTCCCGTTCAGCACTTTGTCAATGTAATCTCTGCCGTTCTGCTTGGGCCTGGCTACGCCGTCATTCAAGCATTTGGCACCTCCCTTCTTCGGAATATGTTTGGGACAGGCTCCATCTTTGCTTTTCCTGGAAGTATGGTAGGAGCTCTATTTGCCGGCATTTTGTATAAATACACAAAAAAATTAAACATTAGTACAGCAGGAGAAGTTATTGGTACAGGAATTATTGGAGCTCTGCTTACATATCCTATTGCCCGCATTCTGCTCGGGGAAGCAACTGCTTTATTTGCATTTGTACCTTCCTTTTTATTGAGTGCATTCGCTGGAGGTATTCTTGCATATGCGTTACTTAAATTGTTTGAACAAAGAAATATATTACAACGAGTCCGCTCTTAAAAAGTTCTTGATGCAGCCCTTGTAAAAAACCCTAAAAACGAATATTATTAAACATGGTTTTTTTAAAGTTCGTTTTTAGGGTGATTATTTATGTTAGAGAAACTATTTAAACTACAGGCAAACAATACAAACACAAAAACAGAGCTGCTCGCCGGAATAACAACATTTTTAACAATGGCTTACATTGTAGTTGTTAATCCGATCATTCTTTCCGATGCAGGCGTTCCTTTTCAACATGTCTTTATGGCAACCATTATAGCTACGGTTGTTGGGACATTATGGATGGCTGTTTTTGCTAATTATCCAATCGCGGTAGCACCAGGGATGGGATTAAATGCTTATTTTGCTTACTCTGTAGTCGGAGCAAATGACCAAATCGGATACGAAGCAGCATTTGGGGCTGTTTTTGTGTCTGGAGTGTTATTTGTCATACTTTCCTTGACTCCTTTTCGGGAAAAATTAATTGAATCCATTCCCTCCAACTTAAAATATGGCATAACAGCTGGCATCGGGTTATTTATTGCCTTTATCGGCTTAAGAATGAGCGGGCTGATTGTAGCTCATCCAGAAAATTTAGTAGGTCTAGGTGATCTGCAGTCTCCTCAAGTGATTCTTACATTAATCGGGCTTGGTATTACTATTGTTTTCATGGCCATGAATGTAAATAGTGCCTTATTTTTAGGGATGGTTATTACCGGTATTATTGCATTTTTTACCGGCCACTTGAGTTTTGAAGATGGCTTCGCCTCGGCTCCGCCTAATCCAGAATGGTTTATATTCGGGTCTCCACTGGAAGCTTTTATCGATGTTTTTCAATACGGTCTATACGCTGTAGTATTTTCTTTTTTACTTGTTACTATTTTTGACACCACTGGTACAATGATCGGTGTTGCAGAGCAAGCAGGATTGATGAAAGGAAATAAAATGCCAAGAGTACGGCAGGCTTTATTAGCTGACTCGGTTGCAAAAACAGTCGGTTCTATTTTTGGGACAAGTCCGACCAGTGCTTATATTGAGTCCTCTTCAGGAGTAGCAGCAGGCGGAAGAACAGGACTTACAACCATAACTGTTGCAGTACTGTTTATCCTGGCGATCTTTTTTGGACCTGCAGTTAGTGCTGTTTCAGGACTTCCTGCTATCACTTCTCCTGTCCTAATTATTGTAGGGAGCCTGATGCTTGGATCCGTCTCACAAATCAAATGGCAAGCATTTGATGAAGCTTTTCCTGCCTTTTTAGTAATTTTAAGCATGCCATTAACTTCAAGCATTGCTACTGGAATCGCTTTTGGATTTATTTCTCATCCACTGATTAAATTAGTTAAAGGGAAGGGAAAGACTGTTCACCCGCTTGTTTATATATTCGCTTTCCTATTTTTGTTCCAGCTCATTTATTTACCGCATTAAAAACTCAGCAGGTAAAAATTTTCATGTAAAAAGGAATGGTAAATGTGTCGGAGTTTACTCATTTTAATGAACAAGGCCGTGCCAAAATGGTTGATATTACAGAAAAAAAAGAAACAGCACGAATAGCAATAGCAAGATCTAGTATCACAGTGACCAAAGCAGTGTACGACCAGATTCAGGAAGGCAAAAACAAAAAGGGGGACGTGTTTGCAGTTTCTCAGGTAGCAGGAATTATGGGAGCCAAAAAAACATCAGATATTATACCAATGTGTCACCCGCTTTCCTTAAATGGAGTGGATATTCAATTTGAATGGTCTATTTCGGAGGATGAAAAATATACCATTCTCATTACATCTGAAGTAAAAGTAAAAGGGAACACAGGGGTTGAAATGGAAGCTCTCACAGCCGCTTCAACTGCAGCACTCACGATTTACGATATGTGTAAAGCAGTAGATAAGGGCATGATTATCGGTCCAACTTACTTGTTAAAGAAAACCGGCGGTAAAAACGGGGACTTTGAAAGATCATAACCAAGAGGAAGGACAGCATCCTTGACGGTATTAGAAAACGCCAAGTCCAAATTACAGAACTCGTAGTTTTGCTTATACTTTGATACTTTAAAAAGTTAAATATTCCTATAGTGCAGAAAAGCCAGAGCATAGGTTGTAAAAACCTGGGGCTCTGGCTTTTTATTATCCAATAACGTTAAAGCCTAGAAGTAATACAACAATAATTAAAATAATACAAGCAGCCCACAAACCGCCTTGAGGTTCATTTCTCTTCTTACGAGCAACCAGCATTTCCATCACGGCAATAAGTATAATGGCAAGCACTCCTTTTAAAATATAAAGAAGCGGAAAATTGTAAAAGAAGAGAGTTCCAATACCTGTTATTATCATGATTAGTGCGAACAAGCGCTGCAGCATCAATGTGATCTTTTGTTTTGTGAAAAAATAGCTAATAACAAAAAACAAAATAAGGAAAAACCATGAACCTGCGTGAGATTCGTAAAAAATGCTTTCCATCGTGCTCATTTCTCCTTTTTAAAAAATTTAAGTATTACATGTTTTTTACTTCATCTTCTCTTCTCAGCATATAGAACTAAAAAACCCTCTGCAAGGGATTACCCCTATTGTTAAAGAAGTATCACTTTTTTCACAAGTGTTATGATATAAGCTTTAATCCAATTACTGCTGATACGATTAATGCTATACAACTTAATCTTAATAAACTTTTAGGTTCACCGTACCAAACAATTCCTGCAAGTGCTCCCCCCGCTGCTCCTATTCCTGTCCATACCGCATAGGCTGTCCCCATTGACAGGGTTTCCATAGCTAAAGACAGAAATAAAAAACTTAAACCAAACCCCGCTGTCATCAAAACAAAAGCTGTTTTACTTTTTTCGGTATGTAACTTATTAATCATGGTAACCCCTGTCATCTCAAATAATCCAGCAATTATTAGGTAAAACCATGCCATTACATTCGAACCCCCTTCTGCTCCTGCGCAGTATCATCAGCTGCCAATTTGAGGCCGATAACCCCAATTAACAGAACAAGGATTAATATTATTTTCATTATCTTTACAGGTTTCCCAAAAAAAATAATATCAGCTAGAATGGTTCCTGCTGTTCCTAGTCCAACAAACACAGCATAAGCGGTGCCGACAGGTATATTTTTTCCAGCCATTACTAATAAATAAAAGCTGACATACATTGCAAAGAGTGTTCCTCCCCACTCTAAAACAGTAGAAGCGTACTTTAAACCAATTACCCACATGACTTCAAATACAGCAGCCGTAACGACCTTTAACCAATCCATATTCATTATACAATTCACCTCAAAAGAAGCCCGAGAGTCCTCATTTTTCAGAAGATCTCCCGGGCTTTTTTCCCTCCGTGCCACAGTTTGTACTGTGTGTTTTCTCTCGGACCAGGCCTAAATAAGCGGAACCCTAGAAAACAATTTGTATTTTTATTATAACGAAAAAACAGAACTAGTGTTATAAAAATTTTGCTTACCATTAATTTTTTATTCTGTATTCTAAATTATACTTCTTTACAGTAACTACAATGCTTTTTCTATTGGTTTTCATACCACCTATCTCCTTTTATATTTATGAGTGATCTACATAACCTAATTAATGTCGGTTCAACACCCCATTTCAGTTGACCTGAAATTTTAAAAGGAGACCTATAATGATCTCATTGAGGAGGATGATCATGGGTATATTAAGTGGAAACCAACACGAAGAACCGATGCATTACGGGGAAGTCTTCAGTTTGTGGACCTATTTAACTGGACTTAAGGGCGCTATTTCTAGCTATCAGACCTATATGAACCACGCAGGAGACGCTGATTTGTTTAAATTGCTTGAAGACATGGTAGATGGCGCAAGACGGGAAGAAATGGAAATTGAACAAGTGTTAAAAGAAAACGGTGTTGGGCTGCCTCCTTCTCCTCCGGAAAGAGCTTACTCTCACCCGGAAGATATACCGATAGGAGCGCGTTTTAACGATCCGGAAATATCAGCATTGATTGCCAGAGATATAGCGACTGGTTTAGTTGGCTGCAGCCAAATCATTGGCGAAAGTACCCGTGAAGACATTGCTATGTTATTCGGTCAATATCACACGAATAAAGCACAAGCAGGTGCGAAGGTACTGCGAATGAACAAAGAAAAAGGCTGGCTTGTTTTACCGCCGCTTCATATGAATGCTCCTCAAGGGGTAACCGTATAACAAATATAGGGAGAGACCTTTTATGGTCCTCCCTTATTTGAATTGCTTGTTATTTGAAACAGGATGATGCTTGGTCGCTGCTTCTGTAAATACATTTTGCGGATCTTCAACCTCTGTTAACGATTTACCCAAAAGCTGTTCAAGATCTCCGACTGTTACAGGCCGTTTTTTAGGCATCCATTCAAAACCTAGCTGTCCGTTTGATTCTAATGTTGCTGTTTTCAAATCAGCTGGGTTAGTTATCCCTTGCTGCCTTAATCTCAATTCTAATTGATCTACTGTAAATCGAAGCTGTTTTAGCTGATCATACTGAATTTGACCATCTCTAATCACTACTTTGGATTTTCCAGTCAAAAGCTTTTCAATCGCATTACATTTCACCTGCAAGTACTCCATGAGAAGCAAAAAACCAATAAAGATAGCCGAAGAAACGATCGTCTTCCAGATGGAAGTTTCTACTATAGGCTGAATAATCAGTGATCCAATAGAAATCATAATGACGGTTTGAGCTACTGTCATTTGACTGATTGATTTTCTGCCAGCTACTCTTAAAAGCAGCAAGCCACCTAATACAAGCACGACTGACTCCCAAATAAAATTCATAATATCCTCCCTATCATCCACTCTTATGATTTCTTATTATGTGGAGCTCGGGAAAGAAAATTCTACCTTGTTATGTTTTAAAACAAGTTTAGCATCAAATAGTTTTTTTCCTTTAAATCCTTTTATTAGACGAGTTTCTCCTTTCTCGCACAGCTGCTTGATTTGCGAAGGCGTGATGCCCTTCCCTAATATGGTTTTATTAAATGTTTGTCTGCATCCATTTTTATACTCCGTACAACCATAAAATGATTGGCGATGCACAATGTTTCCTTTTTTACAGGCGGGACATAGAGCAATTGGACCATTTGCGGTCTTTTTTCTAAAATTTCTTTTTTGCGCAGGCAAACCTTCTGCACTGACTTTTAAACTATCTACTTCTAATGGTGCGGAGTCGACAAGCTTTTTTGTAAAAGCAGCAGTATTACTAATAAATGTTTGTTTTTGGGCCTCCCCCTGTCCTATTTTTTTTAGAAACATTTCCCACTTTGCTGTCATTTCCGGTTTGGACAAAAGTGTACCTTCTACTGCCTTGCAAAGTATTTCTCCTTTTTTGGTCACAGAAACGATGTTCTTTTTCACCTCAATATACTCTTGGCGAATGAGTGTTTTAATAATTCCGCTTCGTGTCGCTTCTGTCCCGAGTCCTTCTGCTTCCTTTAAAACAGCTTTAGTTTCTTCATCATCTTCAATCACCTGTCCGCACGTTTTCATCATGTTTATAAGTTGTCCTTCTGTGTATGGTTTAGGTGGTTTTGTCATCTCTTTTTTTATATGGATAAAAGCGTCAGCCTGTAAGCCTTTGTGTACTGGCGGAAGTTCTGGAAGCTGCTGTTTTCCTTGTTTTTGTTTAGTAACTCCGCTGTCAAACAGCTCTTTCCAGCCTCTTGCTTTTTCAACTTTACCTTTACTATAAAAATTCAATCCTTTTACATCGGTTATCACATTTGTTTCTTCAAATTCATAATCGTAATGAAACATGGCCAATACGCTTTTTACGATTTCAAAATAAATATTTTTTTGATCTGTGCGCAACTTTTGAATAGCCGTTTCGGTTGGAACTTTTTTCGTTGGAATAATAGCATAGTGTTCTTTAACTTTGCTGTCGTCTACGTATCTTTTTTTGGGCTGAAGGGACGAAGGTTCAAACATATAACCGGTTAACTTTTGATAAGAGCAAAGATTTTTTTGAATATATGCGAATTCGTTTTTAGTAATATGCTGTGTGTCTGTCCTTGGATAAGTGACAAGTTTTAACGGCTGGTCATAAAGGGATTGCACTATCTCCAATGTTTTAGAAGGACTGTATTTATATTTCTTATTAGCCAAAGTCTGGAGTGTTGAAAGGGAATGAAGCTTGGGAGGTTTCACCCGTTTTTGTGAAACGTTTACTTCCTTCACTTCACCTCTGTCTTTGGAGGCAATTCCATGTTTGTCTAATACATTTTTGGCTTCCTCGTTTGTTTTGTAACGTTTTTTGGTTTTCCCTTCGTATGAGCCCTTATCTGTTTTAAATTGAGCTTTCACTTCAAAAAATGGCTCTGGTGTGAACTCTTCAATTTCTTTTTGACGTTCGTGAATAAGTTTCAAAGTGGGTGTCTGCACTCTCCCAACACTAAAAACTTGTTGTATTCCCTTTTTCTGCAAAAGCAATGTGTATAAACGGCTGGCATTCATACCAACTACCCAGTCTGAAATCTGCCTGGCTTGAGCTTCTTCATACAGGGTTACATATTGATCGGCCTGATGGAGCTGTTCAAATCCTTTTTTCACTTCATCTTTTTCCAAACTGTTAATCCAAAGGCGCCGGGTCGGTTTGTTCCCTGCCCCCGCATGATATATAATGCTCCTTGCAATATTTTCGCCTTCTCGGTCGCAATCAGTAGCAATGATAATTTCATTGGTTTCTTGGAGCAGCCTTCGAACGATCTGGAACTGTTTTCTCGTTTTATAGCTAGGCTTAAATTTGAAAGTGTTTGGTATCATAGGAAGCTGAGAAAGATTCCAGCGTTTCCAGGAAGATTCGTACTCTGCCGGAGACCTTAATTCCACTAAATGACCAACTCCCCATGTCAGCAGGGCGCCATTTGGAAAAACAGAACAAGCTGGAATGATTATAAATCCTTCTTTCTTACTTCCTTTTGGAAAAGCTTCTGCATAAGCTTTTGCCTGACTCGGTTTTTCGGCTAAAATAACAGGCATTTTCTTCGCTCCTTGATTCTTTATTCAGTTTACAATAAGAACGAATGTTCCTTCCATCATTATAGATCATTTTGCTATTCTAGGAAACGTGATAAACTTTTATAGTGTCAATGAGTTATATTTCAGTTGGAGGTAATACTTGTGAGCCAATTAAAGGAAACTGGCTTTGCCTATTATGACTTAATAAATATGATTAAATATGAAGGAATAGAAACAGATCTAGAAAAGTTAACAAGCGCTTTTGACAACCTGCCGCCTGATGAATATGCCCCTCATTTAAATCGTTACAGGCGTTATGCCAGGGCTGTAGTCATGCCTAAAACATATCAAATTCAATGGCTGCCTGAATCCGAAGTGGACGGAAAAGCCTATTACGAATATTTTCAAGGCAGCTTCAACCCTGAATATACCGGAGAATATCGGCGTTTTCCTTCACTGACAAAGGAGACAATGGCCAATCGACTGCTTGAAAAAATTATTCGTTTTGATTTTAAAGAAACGTTTTGGATGAGAGAAGATGCGTTAATGCCCGTCCATGCGGGAGTCCACTTTGTGAAACTGCAAGTAGAAAAAGAGGGAGATGTGGCAATATCATCACCAAACAACCTTCATCAAGACGGCGAACCCTTTACTTTTGCTCACTTAATCAGAAGACGAAATATCTTGGGCGGGATGAATGCTATTTCTAATCCTTCTCAGCGCGGCAAAATGCCGGAGGGCTTGGATGAAAAAGATATAACGACTTCTTTTTATTTAGAAAACCCTTTAGAATCTTACGGTGTGTATGATCCCTTAGTTACACATTATGTCGGTGAGGTTGAAAAAGGAGATGCAGACGGTCCAGGAGAACGATCGGCTATACTTATTGATTTTCAGCCGACAGTCATTGCTAATCCTGATGAAGTTCGAAGCATGCGTGGAGAAACAAAGGAAATGGTGTTTGTTTAGAATTGTTTCTAGAGAAAGAGCTATCCCAAAAGAAGTATACTTATGAGGGCAGCTCTTTCGATTTTTCAACCACTTGTGAGAGCATACTGCCATTAATTAACAGAGCTCAACGAAACAAGCTCATAGTGGAGAGTCGTACAACCTGTCCCCCACTCCATCTTTGTAATAATCGCTTTCCCAAAAGGGGCTTTTTCTTCGGTCGTTTGAATTGGTAATTTAGTGTCGAGCGGAAACATGTGATACCCTTCTTTTATTAAACGAAAAGAGCGTTCCCCTAAGCGTTCTGCTTTTTTTTGAGTAATAATTTCCCAGTTCATTTCCATAGAGAAACCCATTTTATTACCCTTCTTTCTTTATACTTTAAATTTTTTATTTTCCTTAAAGGAATAAAAGAAAAAACTAAGGCTTCCGCCATTTGGACTTGGCGGCCAGCCAAGTTTTTAATACCTTTAGAAAGTTTAAGTTTATTGAAGGATCAAAGTATACGTAAAACGATGTCTTCCGCTTATAATTTATATTCCACACTCAAACCCTAAATACCTTCACATCATTTATAACAGGAGATAAGCAATTACTACTCCTGTGCCCCCAAATATTAAAGCAAACGGCAAATTCCAAAGTGTAAGCTGGTAAGGTTGTCGTTTCATATACTGGCTCATCATAGTAATCGGTACGTTAAATGTTCCTGCTGCATCATTTGCAAGCGTAGCAGTAATCATCACAATAGCTATGCTAAGCGGGTTTATCTCTTGTAAAAATGGTTCTACAAACAGTCCCTGCATACTAATTGTAACAAGCGGATGTACTCCCGTACACGCTAACCCAAGAGCACTAAGCTGTAATAATAAAAATAACAAAATAGGAGTTCCTCCTATCCCCGCCATAGACTCGCGAACAGCTGCAAAAAAATTCGTTTGTTCTACAATTGCATTAAAAAGCCCTAAAGTTAAAAAAAGCAGCATAAAATTTTGCATGGTATTAATCTGCCTGGGCCATGTAAGAATGTTATAGCGTCTAAAAGTTATCATTCGTTTAATAGCTGCAGCCCATATAAAAGTGTAAGGTAAGATAACAATAATAATAGCTTCGAAAAAATCAATACCTATAAGCAAATGCACCATAGATGCCGCACTAATAAACAACACAAAAAAGAGCACCATTGTTACCAATTTACGTCCTTCTTTTTTAGTGATAAATTGTTTAGGACCAGTTTCATTCACAAACGAATACTTATGGTACTTTCCTGCCAGAATCCAATCAAGCATCAACATAAGAATCGAGAAACCAAAGAGCCAAGGCAGGATGCTTAAATAAGAAACACTTGTAATGCCAAGCACCAGCGCAATATAAACTTCAATCGGACTCCATACATTCACGCTGGCAAACGAGCGAAGCATTGACTGCGTTGCAAAACGATGGAATACATCCTGTGAGAAGCCAGTTAAACGCTTCTCAACAAACCGGTACACAATAGGAATGGCTGAAAGAAAGATAAACAGCCCCAATACATAATGCGTAAAAGATGTTCTACGATAAAACTGAGCTAAATCAGCAGTATTTGATTGTAATAGACGATATAAAGACCGTTCATACCTGCCGACAATCATAAAATGATTTATTAGCGGAATCATGTATAATAACGAAAGTAATAACCCCATTGAGGTGAAATAAAATGGAATATCTTTTACCGGAAGGTCATGCACCAAAAACAAGAAAACAGAAACACTAAAAAATACAGCGGCTAACACCCGATAAGTCCGGTTTGCTCCATAAAATGAAATAAACATAGCAGCAATACCAAGCAAGCCTATTCCGTAAAGTAAATAATCATTTTCTATAAAAATATGAATGACATATAAAAACACATACATCGTATATGTTAAGAACTTAACCCCCTGCATGACGTTTGCCCCGCTTTTTTGTCAAGTTTCATGGTGAAAACAGTAGTAGTTTTTATACAGTTTAACAAAATATAAAAGAATACCGTTTTCCAAGCGGAATTCTTTTATCGTATCGTTCATTTATAATCGATCACTTTTTATCGTTCGATACTAATAAACTGCTGTAGGGTACCTTGGCTTTATTTTTTAGAATGAAAAACAGGTAACAATTTTTTTCTTGGCTTCTTTGCAATAAATTTCTTTTTTCTCGAAAATACAGCTAACAAAATAGAAGAGAATACCAGCATTATCCCAAGACTTTGCCAAATCGTCAGGACGTCGTTAAAGACCGTAATTCCTACCATGATAGCTACAATTGGTTCTACGGTAGATAAGATCGCGGCGTGGCTGGATTCGATATACTTTAAGCCCGCAGTATATAACACATAAGCTAAAATAGTTGAAATGATCACACTTCCCACAGCGTAGACCCATGCCATTGGATGAGTAAACGGCTCTATGTTTTTTTCCAAATCACTAATCGGTAATAGAAAGATACTCCCGCAAAACATAGAATAAGCCGTAATGGTAACGGAATGATATTTTCTGCTCACAAATTTTCCGATAACACTATACAGCGCACAAAAAAATCCAGAAGCCACTCCTATCATTAATACAGTTAACGTTATATTCATTGCCCCTCCTGGCAGCAAACCCGCAACAAGGCTGCAGCCAGCTAGTGTAAGTATAATTGCTGAGATTTTATTAAGAGTTAGGGGCTCCTTGAATATAAACCTTGATATGAGAGCTACAAATACTGGGCTGGTGTAAAGCAGCACGACCGCAATAGAAAGAGAAGACTGCTCCATTACCGTAAAATAACACCAGTTAAACAACGCAATGCTTACAACACCAAGACCAACAAAATGAGGAATGTCTCGAATAAATATTTTTAAAAGATAGGGCCGGATGATGCCGACTAGGGTGAACATTATAATCGTGGAGAGCACCATTCGCACGGTGACTACCTGGATTGGAGAAAGACCAAAAATATAAAGGTTTTGTACAAAAAGGCCGGTTAGACCCCAAAAGGATGCTCCAGCTACAGTAATTCCATATGCAGTCATTGAACGTATTTCCATCACCTTCTTTTTTCTCTTAAGTCTCTTTAAAAGACGATGTACTGCTTTTTTACTGGGGAATGATTTATTTTTGGAGAGCACCCCTATTTTCTCACCTCTTTTTTAAAAAAACCATATAAACCAATATTATAATAAAATAGTTTTGACCATTGTTTGACTATCTATTTAGAATAAAGACCTAAATAGTACAAGTTCAGGGATAAGTTTAAGAAATGAGCATGATGTTAAATGCTAGTCTTCCTGATTAAAAGCTGATTCTTCCCAATACATACGCTGAATTTTCGGTTCTATCTTTTAACCTGCATCCCACATTTTAAAAACTTAATATATACTTATTATCCCAAATAAAATAACCAGCTGACTTATGTCTTTTTAAGATAAGTCAGCTGGTTAATCTTTAACGCCGCCAGGTCTTTTTTCAATTTTTAATTCCCACGCCTTTCTATTTAGAGTTAGGATCATCATTCTTTAAAGTTTTACTTGTGAAATGATATTCATATCTTCTCACCGGCTTATTATCTTTTGTCGTTTCTTCGTACATTCTGCTGACTGAAGACTGACCTTCTTTTTCTAAGTCCTTTATCAGCTGTCCGATGTCTTGCATAAATTGATGAATCATGTGGAGTTTCCTCTTTCTTCTGCAGCTATGGAAGATTCATTTTTCAGACGCTCTTCTAGCTGTTTTACTCTCTCTTGCAAAGACTGATTTTCTTCTTGTATTTTATTAGCGTGAGAAGAATAGTGCGGATCGTTTTCCCACCAATCCATGCCGATTTCTTTTGCTTTATCAACAGAAGCAACAATAAGCCTTATTTTTATCGTTAACAACTCTACATCGGCTAAATTAATTTTAATATCCCCTGCAATAACGACCCCTTTATCTAGTACTGTCTCTAACACATCTACTAAACTATTTGATTCTACTGGATGTTCTACAGGCATGCGGAAGCCTCCTTCTTAACACTTTTTTATAGTAAATTTCCAAGTGGTCCTAAGTCTATATTTAAATCTTCATCATCAAGATTGAACATTTCTTTCATTTCTTCCATTTTTTCCTCTAATTTCATTAAAGCTGTTCCTAACTGTTCTATTTGTTCTTCTGTTAAATCTCCCCCTTCCACTCTTCTCATTGCTTGCTTTTCTACTAGCTGCCTCAGTAATTCAATAACAGTTAATACAATCTGTGACAACCCTTCTTCTGCTTTTCCCGGGTCAAGAGAAATGCGCCCTTGCGGCTCGTGCGTTTGCATGGAAGAAAGTGATTTTGTTTTATCCACTTTAAAATTGCCTCCTTTCTATTAAGACGGATATACCCTTGCTCCTGATTCTTTTACCTTCTCTACAGATGCAAGTAAAATACGTAAATCTAAATAAACTAAATCAATATCAGCAATGGAAATGGTAAGATCTCCGCGTATAACAACCCCTTTATCAAGCACAGCATCTAAAATATCCAGCAGCGATACATCTTTATTTTCCAGGCTCTCTTGCTGCATGGCTTTCACCTCGTTCCATAAACTGTGAAAAGTGGTAAGCAGGCCAAGGGCCGGTTATTTCGTAGAAAAGCCCTATATTACCATTTTCTGCTTCTTCTTTTTTTGATTGGAGACAATCTAAAAACTGCTCCTTTTGATTTTTTTCTACAAGATAAACACTGTTCCAGCACATTTCTTCCTTTCTGCCGGTTATTTTCTTTTCCCAGTTCTTTTTTAACTCCGTATCCATGCTGTATTGTTCTAGCTTCTCATGAAACTCCTCACAAAGTGTGATCATATCTTCTTCGGCTTTTTCATCGATCCATTGATTCATTTTCTTTTTAGCAAAAAATTGCTTTCCTGGAGACAGTTGATTTATTTCTGCTTTTTTCTTTTTTACGTCGCTATTGTTTTCCATAAAGGAGGAAACAAATTGATCTTTATCTGCATAGATTTTCACACTCCATTCTTCCTTATTTTTCAAACGTTTGAGCATAGTTAGAATGTTATTCTCCTGATTCTCAACTACTTTTTCCAATCGGCTTTTTGTCTCATGAATCGTACCAAATTTTAAAGGCAGAACGGTGAAGTGTGTATGTAGTTGATTCATCAGGTTGTGGTGATGATATGCTTTTTTCTGCAGCCAGCGGAGGTTTTCTACATTTTTTTGTAAATTGGCTTCCGAATACTCTTCTTCCGGCACTTTTGTCACAACTGCCGTCATCTCTGGAAATGATATAAATTCCACTTCATAAGGAGCTTCTATTCCTTCTAAGGAATTAAGCTCTGTCTGCTCATACTCTTTACTTGGTATAAACGCATATAAATAAATCAAGGTATTCGTTTGGGCAGATACATTCATTTCTCTTACTCCTTTCTAATCCTCGATTTCCTCCTGCTCTTTTTCTTTAGCTATTCGAAAGCGTGCAAGTAGCTCTTCTTCTTGTTCATCAAATTCTTCTTCCGTTATATCTCCCATTTCATATAACATCTGCACATGAGCAAGTTTTTTCTGGATATGATCAAGGTCGTAAAGTTCCTTGTCCATTTCTTCTTTCACTTTTTCCCCTACGGTTATAACAGTATCAAGCGGCCACGTAAATAATTTGTGTATCATGTAGCGCTCTTCGCTTTTAGCTTAATATCTATAAAGTTGTAAGCAGGCCAAGGGCCAGTATATTTAAATTCTGTTTTATCCCGCCATTTTTCGTACAGTTCATTAACTAGTTCATCAAACTTTTCTTCTTTCTCTAGATCAATGAGAAAAGAAGCATTTAAAAGCATTCGCTCACTAATCACTTCGTTGCTAACTGAAGCCTCTGCGATTTCCTCCAATGGAGAAAAGATTTCGTTCTCTATTTTTTCATGCAGTCCTCTTACAAAATACTCCGCACGCTCTCCAATCTGAATTTGATCATAATAACTTTCTTGTTTTGATTTCGTTTTTTCTTTTAATTTTTTTATATCAGATTGCTGATTGGCTTCTTGATATAGCCATTCTTTTTTTCCAATTACTTTTAAACCGACTTCTATTTTGTTGTTTACTTTTGGAAAGATCTCTTTTAATTGCTCCTCTAGCTGCTCTAGTAAAAGGTAAACGTCTTCGTTCGTTTTTAATACGGTGCCAAAACTCATCGGAACAACCGTAAACTCTTCCATTACTTTTGCTATCGTCTCCTGATGAGCTTTTGCATTTTTACGACTTGGTTCGTACACTTGGATAGGAGCATCAGCCACGACCATCGCGTAATTTTTATAGTGGACGGTATATACTTTCCTTTCTTCCCCAACTAGAGCAGCACTGCCAAAGGTTTGATTTCCCTCTGTTTGTATTGCACAAAAAAGGTAACATCCAAGTTCTTCAGCCATTCTACTTCACTCCTTATTCCGTTTTCTTGAGCTCTTGTTTGATTAATCGTTCCGTTTTATTCTGATTTTCGTATCCTTTGCACTTCATGATATAAGCGCTGATCATATCCGAGCACACATCGGCAAATGTTTTATTCTCATTATTTATAGAAATATTGTTTTTCCTACAAATTTCCGCGATCATGACTGCTGTTCGAAAACTTGGTCCTTGTTCTTTTTTTTCTTCGCACGTTTTTCTGATGCGGGAAATAAACGTTATAATAATACCCGCCTCTCTTGATGTTATATTCGTTTTTTTTGCAAGCACCCGCGTTTCCGTTTTTTCATCCTCATTTTCTATAGGAATGGTGATCAATCTATCCATCAATGCATCTTGAGTATGATAAACACCAGCGAATTCTTTCGGATTGCTCGTGAAAATCACCATGAAATTAGGATGGACCCGGATAAATGAATTCTTTTGTTTCATTCCGTACAAAGGCAATACTCCTTCTTCTAACACAGAAAGAAATAAATTGTTTGTCTCTGGTTTAGAGCGAGTGAACTCATCATACACAACGGTATATCCTTTTTTAACAGCTTCCATTAATCGACCGGGACTCCATTGCTCTGTAAGGTTTTCTTCTTTTTTATATACCGTTCTAACATAATTATCTATCATCTTTTTAGATGTATAACCAGTGAAACCACCCAACAAATCCGTGTTAGAAAGCTCATGGTTGCCATGCAGAAGCATAACAGGCTGATCAAATTGACGGGCTAATTCGAGTGCCATTGATGTTTTCCCAACCCCGGACGGTCCGGTGAAGTGAACAGGAAAACCGGCTTCTATATATTTTTTTGTCCGCGAGAGTAACTCTGCTTTTTCTTTTGTTTTTATAAAATGTTCTTCTTGTTTTGAAGAATCGTTCTCTTTTTGATTTTCTGTAAAAGCAGATGACTTCTGAAATTCATTCTTTTCCTCATCTGTTTGTTCTTTTGTTTTTGTTGTTGTGTTATTAACTGCCATGACGTTTACCCCCCTTCATTTTTATCTAGCGGTGCACTTCTAGGACGCAGGCTGACCCGCTCAAAAGAAATCACTTCCATGTCTTGGTCTAGCTTAGCTTCATACACTCCAAGCAGTTGGTCTTTGGCGTAAGCTTTCATATATTCTTTTTCTTCTATTACTTCTAGTTCAACATCCCATCCATTTTCTTGTTTAACTACAGAGGTAATGCGAAAAGGCGGTTGAACATGCTTAGAAAAAAACTCGTTAACTGTTGAGATTATTTCTTCCATTTTCATGTTTTTTCACCTCTACATTTGTAAGAACCAGAGACTCTGAAAACACTATTTCAGAGTCTCCTCCTCCAACTATGCAAAATTCAACTGCTGCTGGCCTCTTTCATTAGCACTTGACTCGTCATCTATTTCACCCTGCACTTCATCTCTTAAAAGGCCAACTGCTTCTGCATATCTTAACCACGTATCTACGCTTGCAATGACTACGCGTGCTTCAACCGTAATCAGCTCAATTCCAACGAGGGAAACCCTTGCGTATAAATCAATAACAATTCCTTTATCCAGAATACGGTCAATCACTTCTGCTAAGCTGGAAGAATCGGTACTCTTTTGAATAGCTGCCACTTTAAATCAACTCCTTTACGTTACTTTTTTAAAATCATTTGCACCTTTAATGTCTGTCGCACCTTTCACATCAACGGGGCCTTTTATATCAGACGGTTTCTTTATACCACTGTCATCATTATCTCCTCCGATATTTTCTTTGATTTCTTCTTTTGCTTCTTCTCCTTTTTCTTTTACTTCACCCTTAAGCTGCTGGAGGTTTTCTTTTGCTTGCTGTCCTTTATCTTTCAAATGCTCTCTGGCCTTTTTTAAATTTTCTTTCACGTGTTCTTTTGCTTTACGAATTTTTTCAAATACGTCATAAAACTTTTTAGCTATGACAGTTGCTGCCGCTGCGTTTTTTAACTTCTGTGATTCCTCTACTTGTTCTAAAGCTTCTTCTTTGGCTGCTTCTTTTGCTTTTTCTTTTTTGGCTTTTAATTTAGAGAATCCATTTTTTTTCATGACATATAAAGCTCCTCCTGTAACACTAATGCCTGCAGCAGCACCTGCTATTATTTTTTGTTTATTTATTTTGGAATCTTCTTCAGAAATTGTGTTTCACCACCTTTGTTCGTAAAGACTTTACAAACTCCCTTCCCTGGAGTAACCCTGAATATTCTGCAACTTTCGCACTCATTCTTGCATAGAAGAAAATGATGATTTTTTACTACACAGGCTCACTTTTAATCAATTGCATCTTTTATTCTGAGCACGTAAAATAAAAAAAGTGTTCTAAGTATGTCTAATTGGCATTTTGATATAGAAATAGACGAGGCGCTTGATTTCTGTTTGAACTTGATTTAAATTACTTAATACGTGAAGGGGGTCTTTAAAATGGAAAGTAATAAAGAAGAATCCTGGTTTGAAAAAGGTGAATTATTGATTTATGACCAAAAAGAATGCAGAGTTATAGCAGAGTACGAAAGAACTGTCTGTGTAGAATTTACCGATTACCCTTTCGCCGGAGAGGAAGAAGAATATCCTTATCCTCGAGTTATACTTCTTAAAAACGAAGTAACACGGCCTTCTTAGAAGTTTTTCTGCTTTCTGCGAACAGTAAAAAGCGCTGGTTTAATGCCAGCGCTTTTTCTTCTTTAAAGCTGTAAAAGCGGTGCAGTCGTTTAACATCCAATACCTTTCCTCCTATTCCAACAAACGGATTTTTAAATTGAAGGAAGGAATCGAGGTGAATGCTCCGCTTATCTCTTCCCTTGATTAATTTGCAAAAACATGTTTGCCGATTTGCAGTTTGGTTGTTCTCGTTAAAATCCAATCTGAGGTAGCAATAACTGGATTATAATAATAATGGGAGCCTTGGGATGGATCACGTCCTCGCCATGCTTCTCTTACGGCCTGATAAGCAGCTGTATTCGGTTCAAGATAATACTGACCATCCTGTACAGCAGTAAAAGCATTTCTTTCGGTTATCACTTCTTCTACCGTTTCCGGAAATTGTGGAGAGTTGAGACGGTTTCGAATCACAGCTGCTACTGCCACCTGGCCTTCAAAAGATTCGCCCCTTGCTTCGCCGTGTACTGTTTGGGCTATTCGTTTCACGTCTTCTACCTTTCTCAATGTGTTTGCTCCACTAATGCCATCAACCCCAAGACCAAAGTCATTTTGAAATTGTTGAACAGCTTCGTCTGTCAGCGGTCCATAATATCCAGTAGCATTACTATGTAAATATCCCATGTTGATTAATACTTCTTGGAGCTCCTTAACAGAAGCTCCTCTGTCCTCTTTTTTTAGAGCACCTTGGTAAGCCTCTGCATTCTCAATAACGACAGAAAAAAACATCCCCGCCATCATCCAGATCACCACTTGTTTCCAAATCGCTTTTTCCATTCGAGTCACCTCCTTCCCTTATTCCCATCCCCCTTTTCGTTCGTTATAAACCCAATTTTTACACATTTAAAAAAACAAATAAAATCGTCCTAACAAACGGAAATAAAATGAATGGTTTGTATGTACTACTCTCCTTTTCGTTTCCAAATTATTAAAAAAATAAAAAAACGGCCCGTATATAAAGGACCAGCTCTATACTAGCTCTTTTAGGAGGCTTTTTGAAATATGATTTTTCTTCTTTCATAGCTTTAAAAAGGGCATAAATCATAAACAGCGTTATTATAGAAAAAGGGAAAGCTGCAACAATCATCGTGTTTTCTAATGCTTGCAATCCCCCCGAATAAAGGAGTATAACTGCTGTAGCAAAAAGTATAATTCCCTAAATAAATTTCACTCTTGTTTCCGGCTTTAAAGAACCACGCGAGGTTTGCATACCAAGTACAAACGTAGCTGAATCCGCGATGTAATGAAAAATGTAGCAATTGAAAAATAATACTGCAGGCTATTTCCTGGATTTTTCCATCGTTACCGGTTTTGCTATTTTAATTGCAGCCTATTTTCTCATGGTCCAACATGAAGATGTAGCCAAAGGCTGGAATTCATTAGAAGAAGAAATACAAGAATCTTCTTCCTAAAGAGATATACATTTTATTTGTCATCGTCCAATTCATTTTATTTGAGTGACTTCTTTTGCTGTGGTGGTATAAAATAAGAATGGTCGCAGTCAAAGGAGTGAAAACATGGACCTATTTAATCTAAACAATATGGAAGAACGGCTGACAGCTCTTGAACAAGCAGTTCATCCTTTTAAAGAGCGAGCTTATATACATGATAAAGAAGGATCTTTTCCTGTAGAAAATATTCAGGATTTAAAAGATATCGGTTATACAGCTTTAACTATCCCTAAAGATTATGGGGGAAAAGAAATATCACTTTTAGAACTGGTGAAATTACAAGAAATAATTGGGAAAGCTGATGGATCTACTGCATTATCCATTGGATGGCATATGGGGATTGTGAAAAACATTGGAGAACAAAAGAACTGGCCAGAAGATCTTTATGAGTACTTTTGCAATGAAGCCCTTCAACGTGGCGCTTTGCTAAACAATACTGCAACAGAACCGGCAACAGGCAGCCCTACACGAGGTGGAAAACCTGAAACAACTGCTGTATTTAGTTCAGATCAGTGGAAAATCAACGGACGTAAGACATTTACTACAATGGCTCCAGTGCTTGACTATTTTGTCGTAAGCGCCACCATCCCAAAAGAAGACAAAGTGGCGAACTTTCTCATTCCTCGTGAAAATGAAGGACTTACTATTGAAGAAACATGGGACTCCATTGCCATGAGAGGAACAGGCAGTAATGACCTTGTGTTAAAAAATGTATGTATTCCAAAACACTATCTTGTATCTTATCTGGCGCCAGGAGATAAACCAGCAGCAGGATGGCTGCTTCACATACCTGCCTGTTATCTTGGAATCGCAAAAGCAGCACAAGAATACGCTATTCAATTTGCCACAGAATATTCTCCCAACAGTATTAAAGGCACAATATCAGATTTGCCTAACGTAAGACAGAAAATTGGAGAAATCGAACTACTTGCTCAAAAAAGCAGTCACTTCCTTTACAGTGTAGCAAAAAAATGGGATGAATCATCTAACGAAAAAAGACAAGAAATGAAACCAGAGCTTGGAGCAGTAAAATACAGCGTTGTAAATGATGCCATTACCATGGTTGATTTAGCGATGAGAATAGCTGGTGCAAAAAGCTTATCCAGCCAAAATCCGCTACAGCGTTATTACAGGGATGTCAGAGCTGGGCTTCACAATCCGCCAATGGACGATATGACCATTATGCTGCTTGCTTCTGATTCCATAAACAGAGCTGGAACCTCGTCCTAACGAGTCCAGCTTTGTTTCATTTTCTTGTTTATGTTTCCTTATGATGTGGAACAAATAAAACAGTTTCATTTTTCAGGATACCTAAAGGAGGAAGCAAACATGGATATCAGACAACGACAAACAGATGGTCAGCCCCCGCAGACACAACCAAGACAACCTGGTATTGAATCTGAAATGAATCATCTGCCAGTTCAGCCAAAAGAGTACACAGGCAGCGATAAATTAAAAGGACGAACTGCATTAATCACAGGCGGAGACAGCGGGATCGGGCGTGCTGTTTCTATGGTTTATGCTAAAGAAGGTGCTAACGTTGCAATTGCTTACTTGGACGAACACGAAGATGCTAAAGAAACGAAAGAACTGGTGGAAGCAGAAGGGGTTAAGTGCTTACTTCTTTCTGGAGATCTAAAAAAAGAAGCTTTTTGTAAAGATATTGTACAAAAATCCGTAGATGAATTTGGACAGTTAGATATTGTAGTGAACAATGCAGCTATACAGTATGTAAGAGATGACATTTTTGGGGTTTCAGCCGAACAATTGGAAGAAACATTTCAAACAAACTTTTATTCCTACTTTCACGTTACAAAAGCAGCTATTCCTCATCTAAAAGAAGGCAGTTCAATTATTAACACGACATCGATTAATGCCTATCGCGGCCATCCAAGTCTTATCGACTACTCAGCAACGAAAGGAGCTATTGTGGCTTTCACAAGAAGCCTTGCAGAACCGCTCGCAAAGCAAGGTATTCGCATCAACATGGTGGCTCCCGGTCCTGTTTGGACTCCATTAATTCCTTCCACCTTCCCGGCAGAAGGAGTAGCAAATTTTGGTACAACCAGTCCAATGGGCCGGCCCGGACAACCATCTGAGCATGCTGGTGCATATGTATTTCTTGCTTCTGAGGAATCTTCCTATATGACTGGTCAATCTATTCACATTAATGGCGGTGAATTTATTTCTTCCTAAAGAGATTCAAACTAAGCTATTAGAAAAACTCGACTTGCCGCCGAGTCCTATGGCGGAAGTCGTAGTTTTACTTATACTTTGATCCTTTAACAAGCAAAACTTTCCTAAAGTACAGGCAAGAACAGTTGTCACTTTTTTACGACAACTGTCTTTTTTTGCAGCCCTCCCTTTTTTCGTTTTGGTAGTAAGTAATACACCGCTGATCACCACGAGAGCGCCGAGCACTTGAATGATCGTAATTTTTTCGCCAAGAAAAAGGAGCGATCCTATAATAGTGAAAACAGGCAGTAAATTAAGAAATACGGACGCCTGTGATGGACCGACTTCTTCAACTCCTTTATTCCATAGTATTAACGCAATAACAGAAGGAAAGATGCCCAAATATAATAGACCTAATGAATGATTGAGTTGAAAAACTGCCGGAAATCCACCTATTATCCACTCAATGGAAGCAATTGGAAGCAGTACAACATTGGCAGCTGCAAGCATGACCAATAAGCTTCCGTATATCGGAAACTTCATCATATGAAACTTAACTAAAATAGAATAAGCGACCCACGTCAGAACAGCCGCAATCATTATAATGTCCCCTATATTAAATGCAAGGTCACGAATTACCTGCCATGACCCTTCTGTTATCACCCAAATAGCACCACCAACTGATAAAATCACACCTAGGCATTGAACACCAAACAATTTTTCTTTTAAAAATAGCATACTAAATATAATGGTCACTACTGGAATGGCAGATTCCATAATCGCTACATTCGTTGAACTTGTAAATTGCAAAGATGCATAAATAAACGAATTAAAAAAAGCCACTCCTGTGAGGGTCAGTCCTAACAGCGGCTTCCACTCTTCTTGAAAAACAGGCCGATACTGTTTGGCTTGCCTCCAGCCTATCGGAAGGACAACTAAAAGTGCAATAAAGACCCGAAAAAATGCAATCGTATAAGGAGGAAGGTCATTGATTGCCTTTCCTACAATAATATTACCTGAAAAGATAACAGCAGTAATTAGTAAAAACAAGTACGCTTTCATATTATAATCCCCTTTGTTGCCAACTCTTTTATTCTACAATTTTTTTATAATAAGAGTAAGGATTTTGGCCGAATTATGGAATCTACTTCAAAAATTTTTTATAGACCGAAGTTATTAGTAATATACATTTGTTTATAATAAAAAGAGGCTGGAGGAAATCAATGAAAATGTTATCACCTTTTTCTAAACAGCAGCAAAAAACGTACTTTTCAAACAAAGAACATAAAGGGATCAGAAAGCGTTGAATTCACAGATAAACACTTTGATGATATCTTGCATGCTATGAATCAAACAAAAAATCAAAATGACAGCATTGAAAAAGAACTAGAGAAACTATTACAATCTGTGGAGGCCATTAAAAAAGCTTCTAGTAAAGTAGCCGCTTCAGCGAACCAGCTTGACGCTGCTACCGATGAGTTCCGTTTTCCCAATGAAAAATAGCGGCATAACAGGCCATGAAAAAAAAGAGGAGCTGTCTCATAAGTTGATATTATACCCATAAAGTAGACACGAAAAAGAAACTGCCTGTATTCTATAATTACGACAGTTTCCATCGACTAACTTTAGGGGTTTTTTGTGTGTCTGAAAATGAATGGGATGTCTCTCGTCTATAACGTGTTAGCCCAATTAAAAGAAAAAGGATTTGGAAAAGGGACCCTGCTGCACAGTGTCTAGGGATTCCAATTCACAAATCCTTCTTACATCAAGCGTGTAGCTAACAGGGCATGACCCGATCGTCGTCTTGAACGCCTTAACTAAGAAATGGGGCATTTTAGCACATGAATTTGTCCTTACTACTCAGAATTTGATTGACAGTGTTTTATTAGTGCCTACTTAACAGGTACATGTTCAAGTTGAGTCGGCTAAATTTTTTAATTAATTTCAGCTGAAATACACGTAGACTCCCTCCGGAAAAGCAGCAGCTGAAGATCTCGCAGTGAGCGGTCTTTGCTCACGAGGAAGCTGAAGCGTTGCCCGCGGCAAAGAAGACACTACGAGAACAATCAAAGAGAGTTTGAGTAGATGTTCGCACTTGTACCCTGAGGGTGAAAGCGAAGTGTATTTCAGCTGAAAAAAACCTTTTTGAAACAGCTTCTTTCTGTATTTTTCATGTTTATTCAGAGTAATAAGCAGCTCTATTTTATTTTTATACTGGATTTTCTGAGCGGCTCTCTGCCAAAGCATTAGGGACTAATCCATACTCAGACGCGTGCGGCCTGTCATCACTATCGCTGTATCCTTCAGCCATCATTCGATTACGATTTAAGCACAGCTTTGTCATTCTCGGCTTAAAAAGATCAAAGATGTCAAAACGTTTTTGAAGATGAGGGAATTGGTGTTGATAATTAATAATTTGCTGTCGTACTGCTTTCCAAAATTCATTCTCATTTAGCAAACCTTTTCTATCTAATAAATCAGCTAGATAACGATAATGACAAATAAATAAGCCAGTAAAAATAAATTGAGTAAGACCTTCTGGCGGCTCACTTCTCAGTACTTCTTTTAACTCTGGTTCTAATTGCTGAAGTTCCTGCAGAGGCTGATCACTAATATTTACATCATCCACAAAGTCTTTCATGATTAATCGTTTTGGTTTCCCGTTTTCAAGTACAATAATGGTATTTTGACCATGTGGGGAAAACACAGTGCCGTACTGATATAAATAATGAAGCAGCGGCGGTAAAATCGCGGCGTTTAACTGTTTTATCCATTCATTTGCGGTGAGACCGGATTGTTTTATCCAGTGTTCAACTAATGTGTCGCCATTCCAGTCTTCATGCAAAAGTGCTGCAAGCGTCACAGGCTTTTCATTCACTTCAAGTACATTGTAAACACTTTCCCGCCAAATAGCACCGAGCATTTCTTTATACTGATAAGGCACGCCTACTACGTTGTCATAGGCCGGATGATACACGTGAACACTCGCTTCTTCTCCAAGCAAATCCAGCTTACATGTGTCTTTTAAATATTCATCGTTTTCCCATATACCTTTAATAAAGCTTGTAACCCGAGGGGCTATTACTGTACGTTCTCCAGGAAGTCCCCTGTAAACCAGGGTGTTTAATATACTCATTGGCAGCTTCACATGATATTTGGATCGATGCGTTTGATTTACAAACGTACGGATGGACTGCTGCGGCAGATACTGGTCATTTCCTTCCCCTAGCGGAATAATTTTCTTTTGAGCCAATTCTTCAGCAAACCGCTGTATAATAACATTTTCCCACTGCCAGGGATGAACAGGAAGGTAATAGAATTGTTCCTGCCCTTCCCGAGCTTCCTGTTTTAACTTATCATTTGCTCTCTTCCACAGCGAAGAGCCCATTTCTTCTTTTAAGAAAGAAAAATCAATAGTTTGAAGATGGTGACCTTCTGCTATATCCTCATGGACAGCGATCCAATAAAGAGTAACTGCTTGCTTCTTCTCTGGTGCATAACGAAGATAATCTTCATAGTTAAACCCTAATCTGCCTTTGTTATAAGTAATCCAAGGATGTCCGGACATTTCGCCTTCAAGTTCAGCATAATCCAGATGAGTTAATTCTTCGGCCGTTGTATCTTTCTTCATTAAATGACAATCCGCTAATAAGGTCTGCTCGTATTCTTTTATTAAATGGCCGACAGTGGTACTTTCCATGTTTAATAGAGATTGAAGTTCGAGAAGAAAGCTTTTGGCATTCAATGGAGCTTGTCTGCCGTTTTCTTGTTTCATTACTGATTCAGCATTCACAGAATAACTGTCAAACAAACGCTTCTTTGCATGAAAAGTGTAAACAATACCCTCATCGAGCTCTAAGCTGTAAACCGTATAATCTCCTTCTACAGCTGCAGGTTCAGGCTCTATCATATCTTCATACATAAACTCCTGCAGCATTTTAGCAGTAAGTAAACGGTTAGCTTTTTCCCACATTTCAGGTGTTAATGTTTGTGATAATTCTTCGGCATACTTCATTTTTTTTCATCCCTTCTTATGTAATTATCCGAACTGCTGAAATACATTGGTTTCCTGTACGGGATAAATATTTTCACCTGTGATTTCATTAATAATTACCGCATTACGATGGGCCCCTAATCCAAGGTCTGGAGCACCAGGTCCATGGGTATGAACTTCTCCGTTTTGAACAAAAAGCCGTCCACCGCCAGCAGCTGTCGGCTTTAAAGACACTTCATAATGTTTCTTCACTTTAAATCTCCCTTTTTCATCCCATTCAATTAAGGGGCCGGCTCCTTCTAAACATTGCGGAACAGTTGGCTTATAGCCTGTTCCCATAATGACTGCATCGGTATCAAGATCAAATGATTTGTTCTTCTCCCATTGGCGGAAAGTAAGCGTATAACGATCTCCCTTTATTGTTCCTCTCTCTAGCTCACTTAACGGTTTTAACAGTAAGTTGAGCTTTTCTCCTCCAATGGATCGTTCATACATAAGATCATAAATAGCAGCAATCGTATCGGTGCTCATTCCTTTATATAGGAGATCCTGTTTAGGAAGCAGATTATCTTTTTTATCCTGCGGCAATGAATGAAAGTAATTGCTATAATCAGGGGAGAAGTGCTCTAAACCAAGCTTGGAATATTCCATTGGAAAAAATCCCCGTGAACGCGTCACCCAATTTATTTGCTGAGAGGATGACTTGCTGCTTAAGAGCTCATAAAATACTTCGCCTGCGCTTTGTCCAGAACCGATAACCGTGACAACAGGTGCATTTTTCCAAACTTCTTTTTTACTCATAAATTCTGCTGTGTGAAATATATTTTCAGAAGGTTCCAACCCTTCTATGTTTGGAACAACAGGTACTGTGCCCACTCCCATAACGAGATTTTTCGCATTATATTTTTCTAAGGATCCGCTATCGACACTACGCACATAAACCGCCCAACTTCCCGGCTCTCCTTCTATTCGCTCTACCCTGCTGTTAAATTGGCAATACGGGAGCTGCTTGGCCACCCATTGGCAATAATGGTTATACTCCCGGCGTGGAATATGGAACCTTTCATAAAAATAAAAGGAATAAAGCCGGTTGTGTTGATTTAAATACTCTAAAAAGCTGTACGGACTTTTAGGATCTGCCATCGTTACTAAGTCAGCCATAAATGGAACTTGAAGCGTGGTGCCTTCCATTAACATTCCCGGATGCCAATTAAATTCCGGCTTTTGGTCAAAAAACATAGCTTTCGTATTCGGCATCTTATCTAAAAGGGCAGCCATCCCTAAATTAAACGGACCAATGCCTACCCCTATTACATCGAGTAACTCTGGTTGCTCAGCGCTCAAGCATTTCCCCTCCTTTTTCTCTGTAATGAACCATCAAAAGGCCGATTTTATCAGGCAGATTTATAGGTTTAACTGGCTGAAAACCACACTTTTGAAAAACATGAATCATTTTGTGGTTTCTAATGTCAGGCTCTGCTACAATTTTTACTGCCTTCGAGTGGTCATAGATAAGTGAAAGCATTTCTTTAACCAGCGGGGCAGCCAGTCCTTTTCCTAAAAATGACTCTGGTCCAAATAATAAATGAACTCCTTGATCGTCAAGCTGATATTTATAATGGCGGCCTACTACATCATCTTTTACGTCGTACGTCTCCCAATAACTCATAGGGATGCCGTTTACCAATCCGATCCACAATTGCTGATGAGTATCTCTTACCGCCTTGTCAATGTGAGAGCGAAAAGCTTCTCTTGTGAGATTCAGCTGCCAATAAGGGATAACATGCTCTTTATGCATCCATTGAAATAGACGTTCTTCGTCTTCTCTTCGCTGAAACGGCCGAAACTCAACAGATTGTCCATCCGCCAGCTCATTTTTATACGACGTTTGTTTCATGTGAGTAATCAACAGCTCTAACCTCCTTATGAACGAGCGGATTTTTCACTTCAGTGTACACAGATTGTGTCTCTAATGTACCGACCAATTCATCCATATCATGGAAGCGTGTCAGCAAATTCGCTTTGCATGGAAGCGCTTCTTGATCAAGTAATGTGTTTAATATATTTGATTTTGAGTGAGATGAGACTGGAATAAAGTTTTTCAATTCTTCTTTGACCATCTGCAATAGCTTTTCTTCCTGTACTAATCCGCTGCAGCCAAATGCATTAATCAAACCAAAAATATGGTTAAAAAAGAAATAATAACGCAGCCGCTCATCGACAAGACTATCCTCGCAGACTGTGTCGCTTTTTTCCTTCAAGTTTGGTACAAACTGCTGCAAATAGTCCTGTTTGGATGACGCAAAATAATAACCCTGGTTATCTCTGTAATAAAAAGATTCTGGATAGCCTTTGTTCATTTTTAAAACGGAATTTTGCTGATGTGCTTCCAATGCAATACCATGCGTTAAGTAAAGCCACAATAAAGGCTGCAGAGATATATTTAAATATTTCTTAAACCAATCGATGCTGACTTCTTCCACATTTCTATTTTCTTGTTCTGCGAGTTCTTCCATGATTCTTTGTATATGTGGTTTTTCACCTGGTAAAGCGTCTTGACATAGTCCTGCTATTAATGTGGTTTCTGCAGCTTTTTCTTTTTTGAAAGGATTTTCCCGAATAACAACCTCTAACCCACTCTCTTTTTCCCCTTTTAATGCTAAGTAGGCAGGATCACGCGTTACAAAAAAGCCAGGGAAAAATTCATTTAACTGCTTGCCTATCTTACTATCAAGAATTTTATTTACGGTCAGCCCTCTCTCTAACTCAATTTTCTTATTTACACGTAAGGAATTTGTTACTTTAACCGGTATAGAAAACTTAAACATATAATCCAAGTTTTCATTATAGACCGTTCGAATCGAAGAAGTCGCTGAAACCTTTTGGCCCATAATTCCAAGATCAAAAAGCAGCTCCTCTTGCATTAATTCTTGGATGGGAGAGGTTTCCAGCAGCTGCTCTGCCTGGAGGGGATGGACTGGGAAAAGCTGAAAACCAGATTTTCTGCCAGCTGCTTGCTTTTCTTCTTCTGTTAACAGAGATAAAACAGCTTGTTCTGCCTCTTCTCCTCCTAGTTCAGCTATGGATTCATGAATTAAAAAATAACGTAAATGAAATTGTCCCTGTGTTTCCGGTGAATATTGATTTGTTTCTTTTTCATTCATTCCCTGCCGGCTTTTCGGTGTTGGATGAAGTAAGTGCCCGTAAAGTAATGATTGTTCAGATTCAAGAAAGCTTCTGAAAGGATCATAAAGCTGACTGCTTTCTTCTTGTCTTTTTTCCAAAAACAATGTCATATTTTCAGTACTAAACAGCACTCTCCTCATCATTTCCTGCATGTGAATAGACTGCCCTTTATATGTGAGAGACAGCTCTTTCGATAACAAGCTGACCAGTGTGACAAGGTCTGCTTCTATCCAGTCCGGTTGATTTCTCATGCGGTAAAACAATGGGAAAGAGTAGAGATGCCGGCCTGTTAGAGATGTATAATGCAGCTTTGCTTTTATTTCTGCTCCTTGTTCCTTAAGCGGCAGATGTAATATTCCGTCTTCCATTTTTCCTTCGCCAGTTTCTCTAACATAGCAATTTAAAAAGCATTCGATAGATTTTTGCTCTGCTGCCTTTCCACTATCCATATATCTCTTCTCCTCTCCATTTTTCTTCTAACGTTTTGCCTTTTTGGATAATAGCTTCTAATACTTGCTTTCCTTTGTGAAAATTAGTATCAGGATGTAATAATGTTATTTTTAAGAACTGTTTACTTTGTAATTTTGTTTTAGAAAGCACTGCTTGTCCTTCATAAAACAACTCATTTTTGATGCTTCGATTTAATTGGTCCACTATGATTTCCGGCATATCATTCTGGGGAATATAACGAAAAACAAGAGTACTGATAGATGGTTTCAATACTGTTTCAAAAGCTTCATGACGTGTCATTTCTGCATGTAATTCGTTTGTCACCTCTATAATATTTTCGAGCCACTCCCCTACAGTTCCAATCCCTATTTGCCTCAAGGTCATCCAAAGTTTTAATGCATCAAACCTTCTCGACGTTTGAACAGATTTGTCAACAAGGTGCAGCATACCGCACTCCTCATCTTCTGTTGGACTTAAATAATCAGCCTTTTGGCTGTTTATCGTTAAGCTGCCAGCTTCTTTAACAAGAAAGATACCGCAGCTGACTGGCTGAAAAAGCATTTTATGAAAATCTATCGTAACGGAATCTGCTCGTTCGATTCCTGCTAACCGTTTTTTATGTTTTTCACTAAATAAAAGCCCGCCTCCATAGGCCGCATCTATGTGATACCACATGCCCTCTGCTTCAGCTATATCAGCAATCTCCATTAAGGAATCAATACTTCCAAAATCAGTTGTACCTGCTGTTGCCACAATGGCAATTGGAAGCAATCCCTCCTTTTTCAATTCTTTTACAGTGCTCAGGCAGCTTTGACCGTCTATTTCTTTATTATTATTTGTTTTTATTGTAGTGACTGCTTGTTCGCCAAGACCTAACTGAACAGCCGATTTTTTCACCGTAAAATGAGCATCTTCAGAACAAAGTATCCGGAAACGTTCAGCTTCTGGCGGCATTCCATTTGCTTGAACAGAATGGCCGAGTATTCTCTGGCACCAGGTGTCTCTCGCCAGCTGCAGCCCCATATAATTCGACTGTGTGCCTCCACTTGTGAACACACCGTCTCCTGTTTCTGGAAGACCAGCAAGCTCTATCATCCATTTCACAAGTCTATCTTCTAAATAAGTGGCGGCAGGACTCTGATCCCAGGAATCCATAGATTGATTCAACGTACTTAAAATAAGCTCTGCTGCGATGGAAGGGTTCACAACCGGGCACTGTAAATGAGCCATACACGCAGGGTGCTGCACTTTAATGGCTGGTTCGACTGCATACCTTCTCACATCTTCGAGTACTGTTTCCCATGTTTCTCCACGATAGGAATAGAGGTCAGGCTGCTCAAGCATCTCTTTTATTTGTAGAGGTGTTTTTCCAGAATAAGGCTTTTCTGTTTTATCCATCGTGTCCATAAGCATTCTTATTGTGCTGAACATCATTTCTTGAAACGGTTGATTTGTTTTTGCAGCTGTTTGTATAAAAAAGGAGTCTATATTTTCCTCTGTTTTTGTTTCTTTTGTTTTTAACAAAACCATTATGCAGCCCCTTTTCATTATTTATTCAATAGTGATAATCATTATCAATAATTCGATTTTAAAAAACGCCCTCCTAAAAGGCTGACGTTAATTGATAACGAATATCATTTTCATCAACTACTGTATGTCATTAGCAAAGTGAAAGTCAATAATTATGCTGTAAATTAGGCATAATTAATTAATAACTTCTCTTATTAAATTAGTGATGAAATTCCTTTTATAACAAGCTTTTTACTTGTTTCTTTTTTATTAAAAATAAAAATATTTTCAGCTGTTGATTTGCATTTATAAGTCTTATGACCCTGTTTTTTTAAATTAAATCTTTTGCATCTTTATCAGTTTAGGGATAAACTGATAAGGAAATAGATTGGAAAAGGGATGGATAAATGATGTCACAATTTAAAAATATCCCGTCTTTATCCAAGCACGACGAGCGGCTGGCCCTTCTTCTCTGGTTTCGTTTATCTCGTTTTTATAACCAGAGTATACGCCGGTCGAATAAGCATTTAAAAAGATGGGAGCTGAGTGCTGCCCAATTTGATGTGCTCGTCCAAGTTGGAACCTATCAGCCATTAACCCAAAATGAATTGGCAGCTAAACTTTTTGTTACAAAAGGGAATATAACCCAGATCCTACGGCGCATGGAAGAACTGGGCTGGGTCCAGCGGGAGCAGGTTTGGAAAAAGAAGGTTATATCCTTAACAGATGCAGGTAATTCTTTATTCGAAGAAGTAGTTCCGCATCAAGAACAATTTCAAGCTTCTCAATTTCAAGGGCTTGAAAAAGAAGAACAAAAACAACTGTTGAACTTATTAAAAAAGCTTCAGCAGCAAAATGAAAAAGTGGAGGAATTATAATGAATTTAAAAGGCATTCATCATTTATCAGCTATCACAGCTAATGCAAAAAATAATCTTGATTTTTATACAAAAATTATGGGGCTTCGGCTCGTTAAAAAAACAGTCAATCAAGACGATACTTCTGTCTATCACTTATTTTACGGAGATGAACGCGGCAATCCTGGTACAGAGCTGACTTTTTTTGAAATACCGATGGCCGCTCCAAATCATCCTGGAGCAAGCAGTATTTCTGCTACTTCTTTAAGAGTACAGGACAATGAGGCCCTGCTTTATTGGAAGAAAAGATTCGAAGAACACGGCGTAGAGCATGACGAGGTTGCAGAACGCGGCGGCAGAGATACAATTGCATTTAAAGATTTTGAAGGCCAGCGCTTAATTCTCGTATCAGACGAAAACAATGAGGGCGTTCCTGGAGGCATCCCTTGGGAAAAAGCTCCTGTTCCGCAAAGACATGGTGTGACCGGGCTCGGTCCTATAAAGTTAACAGTTAGAGATGCTGCGCCTACTACTAAAGTATTAACTGACGTGATGGGTTTTCGGAAAAAGGATAGGTACTCGTCTGACCAAGAAGGACAATCAGACATTATCGTGTTTGAAACCGGTGAAGGAGGAAGCGGGGCAGAAATCCATTTAGAAGAACATCCAGATCTTCCATTTGAACGTCAAGGCCGGGGCGGTGTGCATCATGTTGCCTTTCGTGTAGAGGACTTAGACGAACTAGAAAAGTGGATTCAGCATATTAGTTATATCGGACTGCCTAATTCCGGTTTTGTCGAGCGGTATTATTTCCGGTCCCTTTATTTCAGGGAGCCAAACGGAATATTATTCGAAATCGCAACAGACGGACCCGGGTTTGATGGAGATGAGGATCTAGATCACCTAGGAGAATCATTAGCGCTCCCCCCTTACCTTGAGCCGCAGCGCGAACAAATTGAAGCAAAATTAAAACCGCTGGATTATAAGCCTGAATAAACCTATTGAAGAAATTCTGAATTTCTGAATATAGGGTGCTGATTTCTGCAGTTTTGATCGTTTGAAAGAACAATTGAAATGTTCAAGCGCTGAATCATCTGTTTCCAATGGGTGGTGAGTGAGGAATATTTATATTCGCTTTATACGATAAGAAAGGAGGACTCTAAGATGAAGCATATTTATAAAGAAGGGAAAAACAAACACGCTTCCGTACTATTACTTTTGCACGGCACCGGCGGAACAGAAGAAGATTTACTTGAGGTCGGGCGTATGATTGACGACGAAGCTAGTGTGTTGAGTGTAAGAGGCAACGTCTCGGAAAACGGCATGCCGCGTTTTTTCCGACGTTTAGCAGAAGGGGTTTTCGATGAAGAAGACCTTATATACCGTACAAACGAGCTTTATGAATTTATAAATGATAGTGCCGAAAAATACGAATTTGACCGTCAAAACGTTGTTGCTGTCGGTTATTCTAATGGAGCAAATATTGCCGGCAGTTTGTTGTTTCATTATAAAGATTCTCTAAAAGGAGCATTGCTCCATCATCCTATGGTTCCCCGTAAAGGGATTGGGCTTCCTGATTTAAAAGGTAAAAGTATCTTTATAGGAGCTGGAGCAAATGATCCTATCTGCCCGCCAGAAGAAACAGAGGAACTTAGCAGACTGTTAAAAGGCGCTGGCGCTGAAGTAAACGTTCAATGGGAACAAAGTGGTCACCAGCTCACTTTAGAGGAAGTACAAGGTGCAGCAGAGTGGTATAACAATAATATCAAGTAGTTAGAAAAACTTGGCTTACCGCCAAGTCCATATGGCGGAAGTCGTCGTTTTACTTATACTTTGTTCCTTTAAAAAATTTAAACACTCTTAAAGTATTAAATAAACATGCGCGGCCTATAAAGCCGCGCTCTTCTATATTCTTAATATAAATCAGAAAATATGCAGAACTGAAGAAACAGGTAATTCTTTTGCCTAATCATTTGTTTAGGTTGAAACGAGAACATCACGGTATTCTTCGTTTTTCTTTAATTGTTTTTCTGCATAGTCACATTGAGGGATAATTTTTTTATTTTCCGCTCTTGCTTTTTCCACCACTTTTGCTACCAGCTGCTTTCCTATGCCCTGGCCTCCTAATTCTTCGGCAACATACGTATGTTCAATGACAATATTGCTATTGTTGTCATGAGAAAAAGTGATTTCCGCTTTTTTCTCACCATTTTTCAAAATATAAAATTCTCCTTCTCCTCTTGCAATTTCAATCATGAGTCACACTCTCCTTACAGAGTTGTCTTTTTTTATATTCCCAGCAGGACTACTCTATTAAACCACTCCTACCATTCCACTGGTTTTTCGACAACAATTCCATCCGAAATATTATTATGCTGCAAGGAATTTTCTTTTGCCTGTACATAAATAAAATATAAATTTTCATCAGAATTGTTTCTAAAAATTCTTACTCCGGCTGGAGCTACTCTCACAACCGTCCCTTCTTCTACATCAAAAATCTCTTCATCTACCTGGTACTGCCCTTGACCTTTGACAAAAATATAAAGTTCTTCATTTTCACCAAGTTTATGGTGAAAAGGCATAAAGGTCTGCAGAGGAAATGAATTCATAGAAACTTCCATCCCGTTCAGACCTAAAATGTCATTCAAAAAAGCTTTTCCTCTCGCTTTCACTGGTTCTTCTATCTTATAGTCTTTTAAATCTTCCCATTTACCAAAGTGAGCAGCTGTATAATTTGTTCCTTGTTTTTTTCTGGCATATATTTTATACCTCCTAGGACGGTTTCTTATATTATATGTCTGATTATTTTGAAAATAAAAGGGAAACGACTTACATATCGGCCTGTTTACGAACAGCAATCGTGCAGCGTGAGATACAAATCAGCTTGTCCCTTTCATCTGTTATTTTTACCTCCCACACCATTGTCGTTCTGCCTTTATGTACCGGCTTTCCAACAGCTGTCACTTCCCCGCTTTTTTCCCTCGAATGTGATTTGCATTAATTTCAAGGCCTACTACATACTCAGTCTCTTGGTCAACAAGATTCCATGCCCCTATACTTGCTACACTTTCTGCAAGCACAACCGAAGCACCTCCATGAAGCATTCCCATAGGCTGACGAGATGCATCATGAACCGGCATGGTTGCAACCACATTATTCTCATTGATCTCCACAAATTCAATACCTATTGCATCAATAATCGTGTTTTTCACAAACTTATCTTGCAGTATACTCATACAGTCATCTCTCCCTTCCATTATTTATCATATCGATAGTAACGGGACGTCTCTTTTGTATAAAAGCATTTATGGCGATACTATATAAAGAGAAAATATATTAAGAGAGGAGGATACAACGTTGTTTACTTTTCAGGATGTGGTCTATAAAGATATTTTAAAATTGAACAAACTCACTATCAATAAGAAACAAATTACCTGTCTTGTTGGCGAAAGCGGCACGGGAAAGTCGACCTTGTTAAAATTAATGAACAATATGATTTCCTCTACAAGCGGGACCATTTTTTATAACGAAACACCCGTGGAGGAGTTAGATCCTGTTGAATTAAGACGAGATATATCTATGCTGTCGCAATCACCTGTACTTTTTGGCGAAACAGTACAAGATAATTTGGAAGCTGGACTTATATTTGCCGATAAAACTTTAGTAAATGAGGAAAAATTAATAGAGGCGATGAATTATTTTTATTTAAACAAAAACTTAGAAGATAAAGCAGAAACTCTTTCAGGAGGGGAACAGCAGCGACTCGCTCTTTCTCGAATGATACTTTTAGATTCCTCTGTTTTTTTATTAGACGAACCTACTTCAGCACTCGATGAAAATTTAGAACATGAGGTGATGGAACGGTTTATTGAACATGCTAGAAAGCATGAAAAAACCGTTGTTTTTGTAACTCATTCAAAAGCGATAGCAAAGGCATTTGCCGACAATATAGTGGACATTACCCCGTTTTCCATAAAAGGAAGTGTTAAACGTGAACGATAACATTATCGACCTAACTCTATGGCAGCTCCTTTCTGCATATGTCTTTATTATCCTTTTACTAATCATTGTAAAACTAAGAAAAATTCCAAGAAATAAAGAAATATTAATATCTACACTGCGGATGACTTTTCAGTTGCTGATTGTAGGATACATATTGATGTATTTATTCGACAACCCTCACCCGCTTCTGACGATTACGGTCGTATTAATTATGGTTACCTTTGCGATTTGGAACATATATAAGCGCATCCGTATTGACTTAAACAAAAAAATGAAAAAAATTATTGCTGTTTCTATGGCTGCAGGCACACTTTCAAGTTTAATTTACTTTAATTTCGTTGTTATCCAATTCTCCCCCTGGTATGAACCGCGATATTTCATCCCGATAGCGGGGATGATTATAGGAAATTCAATGACAGGTATTACTTTAGGTGTACAAACACTAATGGAAAATATGAAAGACCAGCGCTCTCGTGTAGAAGCAGCCTTAATGCTAGGAGCTACTCCTAAGGAAGCAACTCGAAAAATGGTAAACCAAGCATTTGATTCAGCTATACTTCCCACCATTAATTCGATGGTCGGAACAGGGATCGTCTTTTTACCGGGGATGATGACAGGACAAATACTAGCCGGAGTAAACCCAATTACTGCCATAGAATATCAAATAGCTATTCTTCTCGGTGTAGCTGGGGCCGTTGCTCTCACGGTTATTTTGTTTGTTCAGAATGGTTATAAAGTATTTTTCAATGAACGAAAACAGTTAGAGGGAGGGGAATAACCTCTCCTTTTTTCTACTACAGCATCTCTTTCAATTGTTTACTATTAAGTAATATTATGTTATGATATTTCACCTATCATTAATCGTATTGATTACGATTTTCTATAAATCATTAAGATATGTAAGAAAGGAGGAAATTATATTGGCACGGGCAGCAAAAGTAGCCAAAGAACAAAAACGGCAAGAACTAGTTGAAAAATACGCTGATCTGCGCAGGGAGTTGAAAGAAAAAGGCGACTATGAAGCTTTTCGCAAGCTTCCACGCGACTCTTCTCCAACCCGTCTTCATAACCGCTGCGGATTGACTGGAAGACCACGTGGTTATATGCGCACGTTTAACCTTTCTCGTATAGCATTTCGTGAGCTTGCTCATAAAGGACAAGTTCCAGGAGTCAAAAAGGCCAGCTGGTAGAATATTTGAAGACATAGAGATAATAACCCCATGTCTTTTTTAGTACTGTTAGGGAAATATAATTTTTGGTAAACCGTATGAAAAAAAGACGCCAGGGGTAAGAATACCAGCCTTGCCACGGGATGTGGCGTTATTATACTATTACTATACATAAAGATAGTATGGCAGGCTCGCCATTTATCGAATTTTCTAAAAGCTGAGCTTTTATATTGTTTTATTAAAAACTAACGCCAGATAAATGGAATATTTTGTTTATTAAGCTGATAAACGTTCTCATAATGTTCCTTGCTGTTTTACTTTTCGCATTTATTATATTAACTTTTTATTAGAAGACCACCGACTCCTTATGTTGAAAGCCGTAGTTTTACATATACTTTAATCCTGTAAAAATTAAACATTCTTAAATAATGAGAAAAACTTGGCTTTTTGCTAACTCCAAATGGCAAGATCTTAGTCATTTGTTACTTTCCTAAAACATAAATTAAAAAGCGGAAGGGAGTTAATGTTATGCCCGTATTTGCAAACGATGCTTTAAAAGGAAAACATGCACTAATCACAGGAGCAACAGGCGGCATTGGATATGAAACTGCGGTGGTGCTCGCTTCGATGGGAGCTTCTGTTACTATCACTGGTCGTAGAGAAGAAAAGTTAAAGCAATTAAAAAACGACGTAGAAAAAAACGTTCCCGATGCCCGCATGTTTCCGTTTGCTGCAGATATTGGAAATGAAAACGATAGAAAAAAACTTGTTGAGACTGCTTGTGACGCTAACGGTTTTATTTCATTATTGGTAAATTCTGCAGGGGTGATTGGCGGTGGTACCGTTGAAAACCTCACCCAACAGGAAATGGAGAACATTATGCATATAAATTACACATCTGCTGTTTTACTTAGTCAGCTCGTTTATG
Source organism: Alteribacillus bidgolensis (assembly GCF_002886255.1). Taxonomy (NCBI): domain Bacteria; kingdom Bacillati; phylum Bacillota; class Bacilli; order Caryophanales; family Bacillaceae; genus Alteribacillus; species Alteribacillus bidgolensis. The sequence goes on along the minus strand of NZ_KZ614149.1, from coordinate 3,702,545 downwards.
AAAAGATGAGAGAAAAGAAAGAAGGAGCTATTGTTAATGTTTCCTCCTTATCAGGTTTACGGGGAACCCGTGGAAATACAGCATATGCTGCATCAAAATTCGCCTTGATTGGCTTCACTCACTCCATGGCAGTCGAAGCCATTACTCATGGCGTTCGTGTCAATGCTGTATGTCCTGGTTATGTTGAAACGGAGATGGGGCAAGCCGCTATAAAAAATAAAGCAATCCGAGAGAACCGTTCATTTGAAGACCAGCTCGAAATCTCCAAAAACAGCATTCCATCCGGACGATTAACCGATCCAAAAGAAGTTGCTCATACTATTGCTTACTTATTAACTGACGCTGCTTCAAATATTGTAGGTGAATCCGTAAAAATCTCCGGGGGAAATGTTTTAAGATAATAAGATGTACTGCACAGTGAGTATTACATCATTACAGCCTCCACTACATGAATGGAGGCTTCTTTTTAAGTCAAATTATTCTTCTTTATCTAAATGAAAACGGCTTACAATTTTGTTTAATTGATTAGCTTCTTGTGATAGCTTAGCAGCATCAGACGTAATTTGCTGTACACCTGCAACTTGTTGCTCCATACTGCTTACATTTTGTGTGACTGTATCTGTAAACTCTTCTGCAATTTTATTTATATCCGCCATAATACCACTTACTTCTTCTCCATTTGTCATTAATTTGTCTGCAATTTTCATATTGTCCTGTACTGCTGTCCTTGTGTTAGCAGCAGAATCATATAGTTTTCTAATGGAATCTCCAGCTTGCTGTACTATAGTTACACCTTCTGCAATAACGTCTGCACTATCATTGCGAAACGGCACTTCCAAGCTCTTCTCTAGTATTTGTCAGCGTTTTCAAAATATCATTGGCAAATGTATTAGTATCTTCCGCCAATTTTCTTACTTCCGAAGCTACAACTGCAAATCCCTTTCCTGTCTCCCCTGCTCTAGCCGCTTCAATAGACGCATTTAAAGCAAGTAAGTTGGTTTGTTCCGCAATATCTGTAATATTAAGACACTTTTTTTATCATTTCATCCGCATCTGCAGTAACAAATTTAATTTTTATTGTTGAATTTTCTACTGTTTCTTGAATGTGGTTCATTTTTTCTTCTGAGGAATCAACTGCAAATTTGCCTTTCTCTGCTTCCCTGCTTGATTCCTCCGATTGATCTACTGCTTCAAGAATTCCGTTTTTCATATTGGTGATGTTTCCCATCATTTCCTGCATGGTAATTTGGGCTGTTTGAAGGGAAGACATTTGATTTTCCGCTCCAGCTTGAAATTCCTGCATCCCAGAGGCCGTTTGTTCAAACCCTGCTGAAAGTTCCATCGTTTCTTTTTCTTGTGTATTACTAATTTCTTTGACAGAATGTGCAGCATGATCAATTTCTTTTATCATATTTCTTATACCGATTACCATTTTGTTAATCTCAAAGCCAATTTGATGAAATTCACTTCTTGATTGATTTTTTACCTGTTCGTTTAATTTTCCAGCTGATGTTGCCCTTGTAACGGTATACCACTGTCGTAGGGAAGATGTGAGAATTCGGTGGAAATAAAACCCTAATCCTCCTGCAAGAATAATAGTAATCAGACCTGCCCACCACAATGCATTAGATCCGGATAAAAGAATTTGCAGCGAAAAAAACAAAAGAACAGGCAGAAAGGCTAAACTGAATATAACAGGACCGAGCAGTTTTTTATGTGCCACTCTTCCAACTCTTAAATTAAATGACTCCCCATCAGGGCTTGAGCCGATTGGACAAGACGCATCAATTAGTAATTCTCCAGTGTTTCGGGGATATAATTGAAGTAAAGCTTCTGTAGTTCGTGCTGCTTTCAAACCAACTTCATCATTAAAAGTGTGACCCTCTCGCAATCGATTCGTATGTAAATGACTCCATCCATTTTTGTCTACGATAAGCAAATATTCGTCATCCTCTAAAAATTCATCTAACTTTTCTCTAACTACTCCTGGGTTTTCTTTAAGCTTTCCTGTTTCAATCAAGTCTCTTAATTCTTTTGCCCTATTTTCGGCTTTTTTCTGTAGATTTGCTGCCGCTCTTGATTTCAGAGATGACATGAAGTAAGCACCTCCTAATTAATAATTCATATAGAAAAAATTCTAGCATTTATTAGTATATTTGTCACAGATAATTTCAGACAAAAGTCTTGTATAGGGAGTGCAAATTAGGTATCTAGTTGTTTTAAAACACTGTATTCCTTTCCACTGCATATCATCTTACCCTGCTTTTCGTCTAAAAAAGATTTGTTTATTTATTGAATTATTTATGTCTTTTTTGTGAATGATTTGTTACAATAATAGCAACAAACTATTGAAACCGTTTACTTTTAAAGAGGTGTTAAAAAATGGATATTTTATTGATTTTTATGTTGTTTGCTACGGTAAGTCCATTATTTTTTGCTCGCCGCCGCATGTGGGGCCTTGCCATTTTACAAGGAGCGCTGATGCTCGGAATGTGGGATTACTTTCTTAGCCATTTCACCTCTATTACCGTGCTTAATGCTCCTACTTCTATTATAGCTTTTTACGGAAGTTTACTACTAGCAGATGTTGCGCTTATTATGCTTTTGATTAATTTCTTTAAAGAACTAGATACGAAAAAATTACCTTCCTTCCGATCTGAGCTGCGTTCTCAAATGAAATAGGAAAAATCCCCGTGAAGCTTAGCCTACACGGGGATTTTTTTAATGACCCATATGCTCGTGTTGTTCTGTTTCAGTATTATTGCCACTATTACCGCCGTCATCATGATCATGGGTAAAACCAAATGACATCGTCCAAATAGACCCTGCCACTATAACTGCAGCAATAAAGAAACCATGAAGCATATTGCCGGTCTGTATAATGCCATCGCTTTCTGTCATATGCATGAACATAAAAAGCTGGATACCTGCCTGAATAACAGCCAACACCATAATTGAAGTGATGACCCATGGTGTTGGAAGATCAGAACTAACAGCTGCCCATGCGGCTGCTACTGTTAAAATAATAGAAGCTGCAAATCCAATAATATGCTGTTTAGGGAAGCGTTTGGTAAGTTCACTCATTTATACCACCATCCCAATCAGATAAACACTTGTAAAAATAAAGATCCAAATTACATCAAGAAAATGCCAGTATAACCCAACAACAAATACTTTTCTGGACGTTACCGGCGTAAGGCCGCGCTGACGAAGCTGAATTAAAATAAGAACAGCCCAGCCGATCCCTAAAAGCACGTGTAAACCATGTGTTCCGGTTAATACAAAAAAGGCAGACCAGAAAGCGCTTGATGGAAGTGATGCACCTTCATGCGCATAATGAACAAATTCATATATTTCAAATCCAAGAAACCCGAGTCCAAGAGCTAATGTTATGCCAAGCCAGACAAACAGCCCTTTTAAAGATCCGCGTCTCATATGATGAATAGCTATACCGCATGTGAAACTGCTTGTTAAAAGCAAAAAGGTCATAATTAAAACCATTGGCAGTTCAAACAGCTCTGCCGGAACAGGAGCATCAGCTGTTTTTCCGAATAACACAGCGTAAGTAGCAAAAAGAGTAGAGAACAATACTACTTCTGCTCCAAGAAAAATCCAAAACCCTAAAATAGTCATGCGCCCTTCATGCGACCGATATTCCAGAGGTCCAGTATTTAAATCTGTGTGTGCACTCATTGTTCTCCCTCCCTTGCCTTCTCTTCTATTCTTTTAATTTCTTTAACCGATACGTAAAAACCATCATCATAATCAAAGGATCGGATAACCATACAAACAAGAACTCCAATTATGCCTGGAATGGCCATCCACATCCATTCCCAAATCAAACCAAAGCTTGCAACGAACATAAATGCCATCATGATAAACGGGATGCCCGAATCGCTCGGCATATGAATAGGCTCTACTTTGTCTTTTTCATAAGTGGTCCCGCCTTTTTCTTTTAATATCCAATAAGCTTCCGGTCCTTCTACTTTAGGTACGGTCGCAAAGTTATAAAATGGGACAGGTGTCGTAGTAGCCCATTCCAGCGCTCTGCCGTCCCATGTATCTCCATGGGTTTCTCGTTTGCTGTAGCGGAAACTGTAATAAATATTATAAACGAATACGGCAAAACCAATAGCCATAAGAACTGCGCCAATAGATGCGGTTACGTTTAATGGCATCCACTCTGGTTCAATGGTATACGTACGTCTTGGCATTCCTGCAAATCCAAGGAAATACATTGGGAAGAAACATACATTAAACCCGATAACAAAGAGCCAAAAGCTTATTTTACCCAGTTTCTCATTCATTTTGTGGCCAAACATTTTTGGATACCAGAAAGTCAGCCCTGCAAAACATCCAAATACTGTTCCTGCAATTAATACGTAATGGAAGTGTGCGACTAAGAAGTACGTATTATGGTATTGATAGTCTGCCGCTGCCATAGCCAGCATTACGCCTGTTACACCGCCAATAACAAAACAAGGTATAAACGCAAGCGACCAAAGCATCGGCGTATCAAATCGTATGCGTCCTTTATACATCGTACCGAGCCAGTTGAATATCTTAACACCAGTAGGTACAGCAATAAGCATGGTAGTGATGGAGAAAAATGAGTTCACTCCGCCTCCTGCACCCATTGTAAAGAAATGGTGGACCCAAACAATAAAACTGAGACCTGCGATAACAACCATGGAATATACCATTGCCTTGTAACCAAATAACTGCTTACGGGCAAATGTAGAAATCACCTCAGAAAATATACCGAATGCTGGAAGAATTACAATGTATACTTCCGGGTGGCCCCAAAGCCAAAAGAGGTTAGCCCACATCATTGGCATTCCTTCACCTGTCAAAGTAAAGAAATGAGACCCAAATATACGGTCAATCGTCATGAGTGCAAGCGCTACAGTTAAGATAGGAAATGCAAACACGATAATAAAAGATGTAATAAACGTAGACCATGTAAAAATAGGAAGTCTCATCATGTTCATACCTGGTGCACGCATTTTTAAAATCGTGACCATAAAGTTAATACCAGTTGCTAACGTTCCTATCCCTGCAACCTGCAAACCTATTAAATAATAGTTTTGAGCTGGCCCAGGATTCAGAGCTGCTCCTGCCATAGGCGTATAGCTGGTCCACCCTGCATCGGGAGAACCTCCGATGACAAAAGAGAGATTAAATATCATTGCTCCAAAAGCAAAAGACCAGAAACTAAGGGCGTTTAAAAATGGAAAAGCTACATCCCTTGCTCCAATTTGCAATGGAACAATATAGTTCATCAGCCCAATTAAAAACGGCATCGCCATAAAAATTATCATTATAGTACCGTGTGTCGTGAAAATTTCGTTATAGTGCTGCGAATCGAGAAACTCCATTCCAGGGAGCGTCAGCTGTGTTCTCATTAAAAGTGCGTCTACCCCGCCTCGGAAAAGCATTGCTAAAGCTGCAATGATATACATAATCCCAATTTTTTTATGATCAACGGTTGTTATCCATTCACGCCAAAGCCATCCCCACTTTTTAAAATAGGTTAAAACAAATACTATCGCAATAGATACTAGAACAATAGAAACCATTGCCCCATATATTAATGGCTGACCGGTCACAAAGAAATCTTCTAACAAAAAATCTATAAATTCCACGTTATCTCACCAACTTTCACAATGCCCAGGTTATTCATCCTCGACACCTCTTCCGCCTTTAAGATGCAAAGGCTCTTCAAAAGCACCTTTATGTCGTTCTATTAAATAGTCGCGTCCCTCATTTGTTCCATGATCCACGTAATCCAGATGAGTCGAAGAGAACTCCATTTCTTCTAATAGTCCAGGAGTAAGAAGAGAATCATATTCTTCTTGAGTTAATTGCGGTGCTTCATTCTGCACTTCTTCTGCCCAGCTCTCAAAGTCTTCCTCACTTTCAGCGTGTACCTCAAACGTCTGCTCCGCAAAACCTGAACCGTTATAATTAGAGTTCCTGCCTTGATATGTTCCTTCTTCATCCGCTTGAAGGTACAAGGTATTTTCCATTCCTGCCATGTTATATTTCTGTCCCCCAAGAGCAGGTATCCAAATAGAAGCCATAGAATCAGCAGAAGACAGACGGAATTCTACCGCTCGATCAGTAGGAATATGAAGATAGTTCACCGTTTCAATACCTTCTTCTGGATAGCTGAAAAACCATTTCCAATCAGCTGCCGTTGCGTATACAACAAGCGGATCTTTATCACTTGAACTTTCAGGTGGTTCTTCCAATTCATAGATTGTCGTCACTGTAGGAATCGATAATGCAGTAACAATAATTAATGGAATCACTGTCCATACAATTTCTAGTTTTGTATTTCCATGATGATCAGGATCATAATCCTTTTCATCACGTCCAGGCCGCTCTCTATACTTAACAATCATATAGGTAAACGCAATAAAAACTACTGCTACTATTAACAACATGAGAATGATGGAAAAAACAATTAGTTCTTTTTGGCTTTCCCCTACCGGCCCTTTTGGATCTAAAACGGTTAATTCAGCACAGCCGCTTACTAATAACAAAAGAGTAAAAGCAGGCAGTATTGCCCAGCGCTTCACTCGTAATATGTTTTTCACCCTATGACACACTCCTTCCCAGGTGATTTTTATCACACTTCTATCTTTACGAATATCGTAGCAAATTGACTTGGTAAACAGGGGTTGGACAGTCACTTTTCATATAACGCTCACGGAAATGTTTCAAAATGAACACAAATTATTCATAAAACCTTCAAAGATTTCGTTTTCATAAGAAAAGTCCAAGCGCCCTTATCAGCCTTGACAGGTAAATGTTCTCCAGGCCGTTAAGGCGCTCTTACTTCCACTGGATGTGGTGACTTCTGCGTTGCACACAGGACGTGTGCGTTTTTAGCAGAAGGTTCCTAAGGATGTACTGACTTTTGCGGTTCGAACACGATGTTCGCGATTTTAGCAAACGTTTCTTAAATCGCCACGGGCCTCCGAGAGGCTGGCGCTGAAGCTAGACAGCAAAGTGCAAAATTTTATACTTTCCTATCTCATAACAAAAGCGCAAGCGCCTTGAAAGAGGAAGTCACATTTACCTATGCTGAGTAATAGGGGTGGGATTGTTCTTGATTTGGGGAAATTGCTTTGATTAGAAGCTTTTATGTACTGCTTTTTCTGTTTAATGATTATATTTTTATCTTTTATGAATATCTTTTGGGCCTGTCCGACTTTTTTGAATAGAAGTATTTGACATTTGAATTACATGCGAGAAGATATTTGTTAGATTGGTGTATTTTTGAACCATTTTTATACACTTATGACTTTTTGTTTATGCTATAGCCTCATTTGCACAGACTGAAGCAGGTTGTCTGAAAAACCAGATTCAAAAAAGCCATCCCCTGACTTACTCAAGGGACAGCAGTACATAAACATTATTACTGACCGGGAGGAGGGACAGCGTTATTATTTCGTCGTTTTTTAAGTATCATTCGTACTCCCATAACTACAGCAATGAGTTCATCATTGCTTAATACCTCTGAATAATTGACTAATTTATAAGCTGGAGCTCCCATAAAACCGCTAATTTTTTCAAAAACAGCTATTTTATTATTTCCCCTTTCTTCTGTCATTGTAAATTCATGAGAAAAAGCTTCCGATTCCACACGGTAAACGCCGCGTCCTACCGCATCATATTTAAATCTTTTTGCAAAAAAGGAAAAAGTGCTGCTCAGATCCCCAATCCGTTCATCTTCTTTATTTTTTAGGACCCAGCGACGTGAAAACAAAGGAAATGCAGCATGTAAACGAATACTTCCACTTGGATCTATTACATCAACACTTGAAGTAAACGCACTTTTTAAATCAAGCTGTCCAATTTTATATTCGTTTTTATCAAAAATATCTGTGATGCCAGCAGAGAAAAAATTATCAGAGAAATATATTTCATCAGCTGCTTGCATGCAGGTTCCCTCCTCTTTATTCTATTTGTTATCTCTACGAGGAAAGAAACCTTACCGTTTCAAACATTTCACCTTATTAACCAGCACCTGCTTTTTGATCGGCAAGCTTTTCTTTTCGATTTCGCAATGTCGTATTCGAGCGCGAGACGGTAAAGATAATAAGGCCGATCCAGACAATAATAAAGGAAATCAACTGTTGACGGCTAAATGGTTCATGAAAAAGAAAGACCCCTAATATGAGCATAATGGTTGGAGCAAAATATTGAAGAAAACCTATTAAAGAAAAAGAAATATGCTTCGCCCCTGCTGCAAATAACAGTAATGGAATAGCCGTTGCTGCTCCAGCTCCTATTAACAATAAAGCCGTTTCCAAGCTGCCATAAAAAAATGGGGTTTCTCCATTTCTTATAAAAAACAAAAATAATAATGCAAACGGCGTCATAAGGAGCGTTTCAATCGTTAATCCAGCCCATGCCCCCACAGCAGCAGTCTTTTTAATTAAACCATACATCCCAAACAATAAAGCAAGACTTAGCGCCGCCCAAGGAATGTAGCCATAATAAAATGTTAATAATAAAACCCCGGCTGCCGCTAACAGAAATGCTGCCCCTTCAGCTTTTGATAATTTTTCTTTTAAAAAGAGGGTGCCAAGCAGTACATTAATAAGAGGATTAATATAATAACCTAGACTAACTTCGATCACACGGTCACTGTTAACCGCAAATATAAAAATAAACCAATTTAAGCTGATAAGTATCGCTGCTAGTGTTATAGCAAGGCTTGACTTTTTTGAAGAAAAGGTTGCCTTTATTTCTTTCCAAACTCCTTGCAAACGTCCCAACAGAAATAAAACAATTACCATAAATCCTACGGACCATATTATTCTGTGGGCCAGAACCTCTTCTGGTGGAACATGACCTACCAGTTTCCAATACAAAGGGAGGAAGCCCCAGAACAAGTAGGCAAGACTTGCTGCAGCGACTCCCCATGCCTGTTGTTTCTCCTCCATCATTCTCCCTCATTCGTGCTATATTTTTATTTCGAGTGCCTACATTTTACTCCAAAGGTAAAACAATTTCCAGATGAGAATTAGAAAAACTCAGCTTACCGCCAAGTCCAAATGGCGGAAGTCGTAGTTTTGCTTATACTTTGTTCCTTTAACAAAGTTAAACGTTCCTAAAGTACAAAAAAATCTCCCTAAAAAGGGAGAAAAAATATTTATGATTCTACTCTTGGTTTTGCCGGATCACAATCTGGTTCTTGTAAATGTGCAGATTCAGCTACCTTCATTAAATAGTAGCATTCTTCCCTGGCCATATGATCTGCCATCAGAGGAGTCAGAGTTCCCAGCATTTCCCTGGTCAATCCCATTTCTTCCAATTCATTTAAAAAGCAGCTGAAAATATGGAGTTCTAAACTTACTTGATGATTCATACGTTGCAGAGCCGGGAAGTTATCTACGTTGGAACGCAAATATCCTGCCATTTCCACTGCTTTTAAATAAAAGTGATCAAAATCTTTTTCAAACATCTTCGAGCGTTCTTTTAATGCGGTTTCCACTTTATCCAGCGAATCTGTAATTGCCCCGGCATGCCCAGCTGCATCAATAAGCCAGATAAGATGATGGTGAAGCGGGTGGCAAACAGGTGGCACTTCTTTTCTTATTAAAAAAGCGAGAATACGTAAATACTCTTCCACTTCATTTACCATGTGATTAATAAATGTAGGAGTCAGTTCAATTTTAATTCTGCCGGTCAATTGTGTTCGGATAATTTGCAGTTTTAAAAACCGAATATCTTTTGCTGCCTGCTCTGCACGAACTGTTAATTCTTCTAAAGAGTTTCCACCATTCCTGACTCTTTCTAACAGCTGATCAAATAAGTCGGCATACCCTTGTGCTGCTGCAATATAATCTGTTTCTGAAGGCGCTAGTGTATCGTGGATGAAACGAGCATGGTCACCAAGGATCTGAAGCCAAAATAAGTGTTCTTCCCGAGCCGCCCTTTCCCAATTATTTTTCAATGAAGGCCCTCCTTCATATTCATAGTCCCCTTTAAAATATGAAGGATGAGCCTGTACAAAGAACATAAAGGGCAAATTTAACACCGTTTTAATGAAAAAAGGGATTCCCTAAAATCGGTTATTGCCGACTTACGAGAGATCCCCCTATATATTATCTTTCCTGCAAACGTCGAATACGTTCTTCTAACGGCGGATGAGATGAAAATAACATAGCCATAGAAGATTTATTGTTTATTTTTAATGTCTGCATGGAAGTCTGGCTATTATCAACCTTATTTACATGTGCTTTAAGAGACTGTAAGGCATGTGTCATTTTATCTTTACCAGCAAGATCTGCCCCGCCGCGGTCAGCGTGGTATTCTCTATATCTGGAGAATCCCATAACTGCTATGCTTCCAAGAATAGAAAACAAAATTTGGAACACAATAATAGCGCCAAAGTGTACAAATACTCGCATTGCATCATTTTGCACAAAGCGGGAAACGATCGCTGCAGCAATACGTGCAAAGAAAACGACAAAAGTATTTACTACACCTTGCAGAAGCGTCATGGTAACCATATCACCATTAGAAACGTGAGCAACTTCATGAGCTAGTACACCTTCAACCGCATCTTCGTCCATTGAATTTAGTAAGCCGGTGGACACAGCTACTAAGGAACGCTTTTTAGACGGACCGGTTGCAAAAGCATTTACTTCTCTTGAGTTATAAATACCTACTTCCGGCATGTACATCAGACCAGCATTTCTAGAGAGACGGTGAACTTTTTCGACAAGCTGGCGTTCTGCTCCTGTACTATTGCCCGGATCAATGACGCGGACACCCATCATTTTTTTAGCCATGAATCTTGACAAAGCCAGTGATATAAAGGAACCCGAGAAACCAATCACTGCACTAATGATAAAAAGAGCCAGATAATTTATGCCGCCGTCAGCTGTGTACGTAGAAATATCTACACCAGCCATACGTAAGAGCGTAAACACAATCGTAATTGTAGTAATAACGAGAATGTTGGTTAAGATAAATAGTAAAATTCTTCTGCCCACTTTGATTTCCTCCATTTTCTTATTTGTATTAAATCTCTATGTTTGTACGTATTAATAAAGACAACGTTTCATGATTTTATTGTAACATTTTTATTTACGATTTACTTGTGAAACCATTTCTTTGTTTATTCTATCCTTGCAAAAGGAATAAGTTAAATAAATTGGTATGTGTTTTTTATACTTTAGGTAAATTTAAAGTTTTTAAAGGAGCAAAGTATAAACAAAACTACGACTTCCGCCATTTAGACTTGGCGGTAAGCCAAGTTTTGCTAATCTCATAAAAGGGGGATCACTTCATGGCTTTAAATGTATCTCAAAAACTCATTAATGAACATTTAGTTTCTGGCAAATTGACACCTGGAGAAGAAATTGGACTTTCTATTGATCAAACACTAACGCAAGATGCCACAGGGACTATGGTAATGCTTGAACTTGAAGCGATGGAAATTGAACGGGCTAAAACAGAAGCTTCCGCTCAATATGTCGATCACAATGTCATTCAAGAAGACAGCAAAAACCCTGATGATCATTTGTTTTTAGAAAGCGCCGCTAAACGGTTTGGTCTTCATTTCAGCCGGCCGGGTAACGGCGTCAGTCATCCTGTCCATATGCAAAGGCTCGCCAAGCCAGGAAGAACACTGCTTGGCTCTGATAGTCATACTTGCGCGAACGGCTGCATGGGAATGCTTGCAATGGGTGCAGGAGGTATTGATGTGGCAATGGCTATAGCCGGAGAACCATTCTATGTAAAAATGCCGCAAATATGGGGGATAAAACTCACAGGAAAACTTCCAGATTGGGTAAGCGCTAAAGATATCATTTTAGAATTGCTCCGCCGCCATGATGTAAAAGGTGGTGTAGGAAAGGTCATGGAATACTATGGACCAGGCTTAGAAGAATTAAGCGCTATGGACCGTCATGTCATTGCGAACATGGGCGCAGAACTAGGTGCCACTGCGAGTGTATTTCCTTCCGATCAGGAAATTAAACGTTTCCTCAAAAGCCAAGGCCGAGAAGATGACTGGTATGAAATAACTGCTGACAAAGACGCTTCCTATGATATTAATGAAGAGGTTAATCTTTCTGAACTGGTTCCGCTCATTGCTAAACCTTCCAGCCCAGGAAATGTAGTAGCGATTGATGAGGTAGCTGGAGAAGACATTTACCAATCTTATGTTGGATCTTCTGCTAACCCAGGTTACCGTGATTTCGCTGTCGCAGCAGAAATCGTAAAAGGACAGCAAATCGCAAGCGGCGTGTCATTTGATATTAACCCTACATCTAGACAAATGCTTACAGACCTAGTAGAAAATGGACATATTGCCAGCCTGTTATCTTCTGGTGCCAGACTTCATCAGGCGGGCTGTAACGGCTGTATAGGAATGGGGCAGGCACCAGCTACAGGAAGAAATAGTTTACGTACGACACCTCGTAACTTTCCAGGGCGCTCCGGTACAAGAGAAGACAGTGTGTTTCTTTGCAGTCCTGAGGTAGCCGCCGCATCTGCTTTAAAAGGAAAAATCACGGATCCGCGTACGCTTGATATGAAATATCCAGATGTGAAAGACCCTGATAAACCAACCGTTGATTTCCGTCTGCTTGAAGAACCGCTGCCTTTAGAGGAAGCGAAAAAAACAGAATTGCATAAAGGACCCAATATTGCTTCTCTTCCTGATATGGAACCGCTCCCAGATGAGATAGAAGTTCCCGTTCTTTTAAAAGTAGGAGACAACTTCTCTACTGATGAAATTTTAGCTGGCGGAGCCAGAGTTCTACCGTACCGAAGCAATTTACCTGAAATCAGCAAGTTTGCCTTCGAAATTTTAGACGAAGATTATTACAACCGTTCCCTGAGCCTAAAAGAAAAATCCGGCCATGCTATTGTAGGAGGATCCAACTACGGCCAAGGATCAAGCCGTGAACATGCTGCCCTGGCCCCGCGTTATTTAGGTCTTCGTGTTGTTTTTGTTAAAGACTTTGCACGAATTCACTGGCAAAACCTTGTAAATTTCGGTATTCTTCCACTGACATTTGCAAATGAAGATGATTATAACCAGTTTGACCCGGGAGACATTATTGTAATGAAAAACTTAAGAGAAAATATCAAAAAAGGAAATGAGCTTAAAGCTTCTCTCAAAGATAAAAATAAAGAAATCAAGATGCTCCATGCATTATCTGACCGTCAAGTGGAAATCATGTTAACAGGAGGACTTATTAATTGGGTCAAAGACAAGCAAATAAGAAATGCATAGGTTAGTACTCCCTTAAAGGAGCGAACAGCAATGGATTTAAACCAAAGTGTATGTAAAGCATGTGATGGCACAGGCCTTTTGATGGACGATGAACAATGGAAGTATTCATGCAGTGTTTGTGGAGGAGACGGCATTTTACAAGCAGGAGAAAATCCGGAGCCGGAAACGACATTTGAAGTAGATGAAAACAACCGAACGCTGGAGTAAAAAGTGTCGCAGCTAAAAAAGCTGCGACGTTTTTTTACTGTTTTATCCATTTTATAATTTCTTTTCTACATGCAGCCGATCACTTCATCCAGCTGCAACGTGAAAGATTGCATTATATAATATGAACGGGTGTCCCAAGAGCTTTATCTCCCGCCTCCATTATAGTCTCTCCAAGAGTAGGATGAGCATGAACAGTAAGCGATAAATCTTCAGCAGTCAATCCAGCCTGAATACTGACGGTTAGTTTATTTATTAACTCAGAAGCATTAGGACCAGCTGTTTCAGCTCCAAGAAGCGTGCCGTCCTCCTTATCAATTATTAAACGTGTAAAGCCTTCCTCTTCTTTTGTGGTCATTGCTCTTCCATTTGCTGTAAAAGGAAACGAGACGGTTTCAATATTATACCCTTTCTCCTCTGCCTGCGGTCCAGTAAGACCCACTACAGCTAATTGCGGCTCGGAAAAAACGATGGCTGGGATATGATAATCCGTAAAATCATTCATTTCTCCATTAATCGCTTCTACAGCTATTTTTCCTTGAAGAGAAGCTTTATGAGCTAAAGCAGGACCTTCAGTTAGATCACCGATAGCAAAAATATGTTTTTGATTTGTTTGGCATTGTTGGTTTACAGGGATAAAGCCTTTTTTATCCCGTTCAATACCGGCATTTTGTAACTCTAGTGTATCACTGTTGGGCTTTCTTCCTACCGTGACAAGTAAATACTCTCCATCTAATACGTGCGTTGTATCATTTGCAGAAACTGTAACTTGAACGTCTTCATCATTTTCTATTGCACTTTCGACTGCAGTATTTGTCATTATTGTTACATTTGGACGGTCTATTAACTTTTTACTTACAAGGGCTGCCATATCCTCAGAGAAACCTGGAAGAATCCTTTCTCCTGCTTCGATAATGGTTACTTCCACTCCAAAGTTAGAAAACACTGTACCAAGCTCAATTCCAATATAGCCTCCACCGACAATGTTCATTTTTGAGGGCAGCTCGTTAAAATCTAGAGCTTTATCAGAAGTGATTATCCTTTTTCCATTTGGAATCGTTGGAATTTCTACCGGCCTTGAACCTGTTGCAATAATACACGAATTAAACTTAACCTTTGATTGCCCCTGTTCATTTTTTATAAGAACCGTATTTTCATTGACAAAAGAAACTTTTCCTGGAGTTATCATTACATTATTTGCTTTTAAAAGCCCGCTCACTCCATCAGTCAATCTCTTAACAATACTATTTTTCCAGCCACGTAATTCTTTAACATTTAACTCTGGTTTTTTAAATCGAATCCCCATCGTATGAGAGGTTTCTGGTATTTTGTATTTTTGACCTGCTTCTATTAATGCTTTTGACGGTATACAGCCTGCATTCAAGCAAACCCCGCCCAATTTACTTTTATCTGTAATCATAACTTTTTGACCAAGCTGGGCAGCCCTGATAGCTGCCACATAACCGCCTGGCCCGGCGCCTATTACCAATGTCTCTACGCTGTCTTCCGTCCCCACGGGTTTCCCTCCTATACTTTATCTATAGTAAAAGCTGATACGGTTTCTCTAATAGGGAAGCTATATTATTTAAGAAGCGGCTCGCTGGTTCTCCATCAACTACTCGGTGATCAAATGTAAGGCTGAGTGGCAAATATTGTCGTGGTACAGCTGTTCCATTTTCAAACTTTGCTGCTTCTTGAGCCATCCCCACACCAAGAATTCCTGCTTCCGGCGGATTAAGTATAGGAGTAAAAAATTCTACTCCGGCTGCTCCCAGGTTTGTAATAGTGAATGTAGATCCTTTCATTTCATCTGCTGTCAACTCCCCTTGTCTAGCTTTACTGCTCAACAATTGGATGCATTGGTTTAAATCACCGACAGATTTTTCATCTGCATTTTTAAGGACTGGAACAACCAGCCCGTCATCCAATGAAGTAGCAATCCCTAAATGGATAGAGCTATATAAAGTTATCGTCTCGTTCTCAAATGAGCTGTTTATGAAAGGATGGTTCTTTAATGCTTCCGTTACAGCCTTAGCAACAAAAGCAGTTAAAGTTAGTTTTGATTCAACGCCGCTTTCTTTAAGCTCTTCACGAACTTGTTTTTGGAGATGAAGAAGTTCAGTTATATCCGCTTTTTTCATAATCGTAAGCTGTGCGCTTTGTTGAAGGCTGCTATGCATACGTTCAGCAATCACTTTGCGCATACCTTTTACTGGCTGTGTGTTCATCTCTTCTTTCACAGACAGATCGTTTTTTATCATCTCTTCTTTTTCGTTTTCACCAGAAGTGTGCTCCGCCTGCTTTTCTATATCTTGTTTTGTAATTCGTCCATTTGGCCCGGTGCCAGTTACATTTTCTATTGGAATTCCTTTCGCTTTTGCTAGTTTCTTGGCCGCGGGCGATATTTTAATGGTTTTTTTCACAGCAGGAACAGAAGGCGGAGCTTTAACAGCAGTTGAAGAGCTGGATTGGGAAGACGAGTTGCTTCCTTTATCTGATACATCCTTTTCCAATGTTGTGCTTTCTACTGCTTCTCCTTTTTCCCCAATATAACCTACTGGTTTCCCTACTTTAACCACTTCATCTTCTTTCGCCGTTACTTTGATTAAATAACCTTCAACAGGCGCTTCTACTTCATTTGTTATTTTGTCAGAACTTATCGTTACAATTGGTTCTCCTTTTTTTACGGGTTCATCTTTTCTTTTTAACCATTCCACTACGGTTCCTTCTTCCATACTCATCCCGAATTTCGGCATCACAATTTGTTCAGCCATACCGTCTCACCCTCCTTTTTATATGTAGAGGACTTGTCTTTCCCGTGCCAGACAGGTCCTCTTTCTTTTCTACATTGCTACGCTGGAGTCATCATCAATTAACTCAGATACCACTTCCACCACTTTCTCTGGTGTTGGCAGATAAACATCTTCTAGGACCGGAGAAAATGGAACGGGGCAATGAGGAGCGGTAATCATCTTAATAGGGGCATCGAGGTAATCAAAACCTTTGTCAGCTACCATGGCAGATATGTCAGTGGCTGCATTGCATCTTGGATTTGCTTCATCAATAACGATAAGTCTGCTCGTTTTCATCACTGATTGCAAAATCGTTTCTTCATCAAGAGGGGATAGACTGCGTGGATCAACCACTTCCGTTTCAATCCCTTTTTTAGCTAATTGATCAGCGGCATCTAGAGCCGTATGAACCTGTTTACCTATTGCTACTATCGTTAAATCTTCTCCTTGCCGTTTAATATCTGCTTTTCCAATTGGAATAGTGTAGTATTCTTCCTCTACTTCTCCTTTCGTGTTATATAAAGTTTTATCTTCAAAAAATACAGTTAAATCATCATCTTCAATGGCAGCGATCAACATCCCTTTTGCATCAGCTGGAGTAGATGGGACCACTACTTTTACACCCGGGATTGCAGTAAACAATCCATATAAGCTTTGTGAATGCTGGGCCGCCGCTCTAAAACCAGCTCCGTGCATCGTACGGATGGTTAATGGGATTTTTGCTTTGCCGCCAAACATGTAACGAAGTTTCGCTCCTTGATTCATCACTTCATCTAAACAGCTTCCTATAAAGTCGTTAAACATCAATTCTGCAATTGGACGCATTCCCGTTGCCGCGGCGCTAACAGCAGCTCCTACATAACCTGCTTCTGCTATCGGAGTATCCAAGACCCTGTCTTTTCCAAACTCTTGAATAAGTCCTTTTGTTACACCCATTACTCCGCCCCAAGCATCTTCGTTCTGCAAATGATCTACTTCAGCGCCGCCAGCTATATCTTCTCCTAATAAAATGACATCCTCATTCTTACGCATCGCTTGCTTCATTGCTTCATTTAATGCATCTGAAAACGTAATAACTCTACCCATTATTACCCCTCCTTATTCTTTATAAGAAACGTAGACATCTGTTGTCAGTTCTTTCACTTCCGGCATTGGACTTTCTTCTGCAAAAGAAACCGCCTCTTCTATTTCTTTTTTTACATTTTCATCGACTGTATGAAGATCATCCTCACTTGCCAATCCATTCTTAAGTACAAATTGACGAAAAAGTATAATTGCATCCAGCTCTGTTAAATGTTCCTTTTTTTCTGGTTCGGGTTTGTACGTTTGAGCGTCCCCTTCAAAATGCCCATAATTTCGGTATGTTTTACATTCAATTAGGGAAGGACCTTTCCCAGCTCTTGCTCTTTCGATTGCTCTTTCTGCGGCTTCATACACTGCCATAGTATCTTTTCCATCTACTGTTTCTCCAGGAATCCCATAGGAAGCAGCACGTTCGGCAATATTTTCACAGCTTGAAGCATATTCAAATGGTGTAGCTTCTGCGTACCCATTATTTTCGGCTACAAAAACCACTGGTAAATCCCAAATCGCAGCCATGTTAATACCCTCATGGAATGTACCGTGATTATTGGCTCCGTCTCCGAAAAAGCAAACAGCTACTGCACCTGATTTTTTTAGTTTTGCTGTTAACGCTGCACCTGTAGCAAGTGGAAATCCTCCTCCGACAATTCCGTTTGCCCCAAGCATCCCTTTTTCGATGTCCGCAATATGCATGGACCCGCCT
This sequence comes from Alteribacillus bidgolensis, assembly GCF_002886255.1. Taxonomy (NCBI): domain Bacteria; kingdom Bacillati; phylum Bacillota; class Bacilli; order Caryophanales; family Bacillaceae; genus Alteribacillus; species Alteribacillus bidgolensis. Next base: position 3,684,493 of record NZ_KZ614149.1, on the reverse strand, counting down.
TTCCCTCGGCACAATCCAGTGGATTTGCCATATAACTCTGCCATCATTCCTTTTAGATCACAGCCTTTTGCAATACAATGGCCATGCCCGCGATGCGTGCTTGTTATGCTGTCTATATCATCGAGATGAGCACATACCCCAACTGCCACCGCTTCTTCTCCAGCATATAAATGGACAAAACCGGGCAGCACTCCTTTACTGAACGTTTCGTGCACCTGATCTTCAAATCTGCGAATTTCTGCCATTTTTTGATACATCCACTTTGCTTTTTCTGATGTGAGGTTCGTTTGCTGGACTTCAGAAACACCCATATAAAAACCCTCCTTCAAATTTTCTACACATAAATATTTGCAAAACTTATGCCAAAAAAGAAAACGCTTACAATTAAGCGTTTTTGGACAAGCTTCTGTTTTTATCTAAAACATGAGTGAGACAAATTAAGATTGTGTCTCATATTTTCTCGTTTTGTCTCATATCCTTTAAAGTTTATATTTTTTTATTTTCCGATAAAATGTACTTCTCGGTATATTTAATAATTTTGCAGCTTGAGCAGCTTTCCCGCCGGTTTCTTGAAGGGCCTTTTTCAATGTATCTTTCTCTATTTCTTCTCGATAGGAAAATTCAGATTTCTCATCAATATTTCTTTTTTCAAGAGAAGCAGAAGTGAGAAGAGAGTGAAGTTCGGACGCGGACGGGTATCTGTCACAATATATCGTTTGTGCTCTTTCAAGGACATTAAATAACTCTCGGATATTTCCAGGCCATGAGTAATTCATTAAAATTTCCAACAACTCTTTTGGCCATTTATTTGGGAAACTTGTCTTTTTGCAAAAATGTTGAACGAAAAAAGGTATGTCATTGGACCTCTTACGTAATGATGGAATTTCAATTGGGAACACATACAAACGATAAAATAGATCTTCTCTAATTCCTTCACTAACTTTCGTAAGTCTTTGTTTGTCGCAGTGATTAAACGAAAATCCACCGAGACAGTTTGATCTCCTCCTATCGGTGCTACTTGTTTTTCTTGGAGAGCACGTAAAAGTGTAATTTGCATAGATGGTGGAATTTCACCAATCTCATCTAAAAACAAAGTTCCTCCATCCGCTTGTTTTATTTTTCCTTCCTTTCCACTTCGGCGGGCGCCAGTAAAGGCACCATCCGCATATCCAAAAAGTTCACTTTCTAAAAGGTTTTCAGGTATAGCACCACAGTTTACAGCAATAAATCGGCCCTTTTTTCGTGTACTATTTTGATGAATTGATTGAGCTAACATTTCTTTTCCTGTTCCGGTTTCTCCATGCAAATGAACTGTGACATCTGTTCTCGAAGCCTTCTTTGCTTCATGGATTGTTTTTTGAAACGCTAGGCTTTTGCCTTTTACACCTGGATATTCAAACGAAACAGATTCATTTGTTATAGAATGTTTCTGAACAGACTGCTTTGGTGCTTGGATTTGAAGATTATAACCGATCATGTCTTCTGTTCCTTTTGATAAAATTGGTGTTTTTGATGCATGAATAATGCCTTGGGAAGAATATTCTTGTAAAGTCTTACCGACCTGAACAGGGTAATCTTTAAGGTCTGAATGAATGTATACAATTTTATGTTTACGATTACATAATATATATGGAGTTGATGCAGGGGATTCTAAAGCCCAAGATAACAATTCTACTTCTTCTTCTTTCATTTGCTTTTTCCATTTGTTTTCAATAGCATAAGCAGCAGCGACGACTGTACCCAATATGTGTTCATATGTGTCTTTTGAAAACGGACTAGAAATATCTAACACTCCAAGAAGTTCTCCGTCTTCATCATAGATAGGTGAGGCAGAACAGCTCCAATTTTGAGAAGCAACAGAGTAATGTTCGACACCTGTAATCGTAATAGGTTCTGTAGTACTAATGGCTGTACCAATAGCGTTTGTTCCTACTTCTTCTTCCGTCCATTTTACACCCTCGGTAAAATTAATGTCCTTGGCGATTTGATATGCGGATGTATTTCCCATCATACGCAGCACATAACCATCACGATCGGCAAGTAATAAAACGACATTTAACTGTTCATACATTTTTGCAAGATTTTGTAAAAAGGGCATTGCTACTTGAATCAAGCGTGAATTTTTTTGTTTTCTCTCTTCTAATTCTCTTCCATTTAAAAGCAGCACTCCTTTTCCATTATAAGGATCTACTCCGGTTTGACGACAATGAAACCAGGATTCTGCAATTCTTTTTTCCATCCTGGACGTATCAAGTGTCCCTTCTTGAACAAAGCGCTTCCACGTCTCCCGTTTCAGCTGCTCCATTGCCAGCTCTCACCTCTTTCTAAAAATTTAAAAAACTCCAAGTTAATTTCTAGTCATTCATTTCTTTATACCCCCCCTAATATCTTCGTCAACTATAACGTCAATACCTGCGGGAAACTTCACCTTAAAAACGTCGATTTCACCTAATTTAACTATGATAGTTTAGAACAAGTCCAAATGGAGGAAGCCGTAATTTCCTTATACTTTCCCCTTTAGCAAAATTGCTCTTTCCTTATGTAGAAAAAGAAAAACCACCCATTTTTTGGTGGTTTTCTTGCATTCATTATTTTATTTTGGTATAAAGGAAATCAAAGCATCCATAAAGGGATCATTCATTAGCGTGGATATTTCTTGCTTTATGGATGCTGTTGATTTTTTATGATGGATGTGGTTTTGAAATTTCGCTTAGTGTGTTCCCTGCTGCTTGATCAGCATTTTTTGAGACCGCCAGATCCCCAATAGAAACGACACCTTTCACTTTTTGATCTTCTGTGACTACTAACCGCTGAATTTGATGATCTTGCATTAACCTAGAGGCTTCATCGACCGACATATCAGGGTAACCAGTAATGACTTTTTCCTGCATGATGTTTTCTGCGGTAACTTCATTAGGCTGCACTTCTTTTGCAAGTCCATCGATAACCACATCTCTGTCTGTTACACATCCAACTAAATGATCGTCTTTGACAATAGGAAGAAAACCAATCTCATTTTCTTTCATCTTTTTAGCCAAAGTATAGAGATCATCAGAAGGGCTGCAGCATTCGGCAAAGGTTGTCATATGCTTTTGAATAGTTTGCATAAAAACCTCTCCTTTCTTTACGCGGCTTTCGAACAGATTGAATTCTATTTTCTGCGTTGTCTGCTGCGAGCTTCTCCGCCTTTTTGACCGATATCTTCATAAAATTCTTCTCCATGTTCCTCTGAAGTGGTTTCTCCGCCTTTTTGACCAATGTCTTGATAGAACTCTTTGTCATGTTTCTCAGAAGTGGTTTCTCCACCTTTTTGGCCGATGTCTTGATAGAATTCTTTGTCGTGCTCACTAGAAGTCGTCTCTCCGCCTTTTTGGCCGATGTCTTGATAGAATTCTTTGTCGTGTTCACTAGAAGTGGTTTCTCCACCTTTTTGACCGATGTCTTGATAGAATTCTTTGTCATGTTCATTAGAAGTGGTTTCTCCGCCTTTTTGGCCGATATCTTGATAAAATTCTCTATCATGCTGTTTAGCTGTCGTTCTTCCGCCTTTACGACCTGCTTCTTCTAAACTCATTTTACGATTATCTCTTTTTGCCATGTCTGCCATCTCCTTTCGAAGATTGTAATTATTTTTGATGTTACATTTTTATAAATTAACGAATTCGAGCAAAATGAAACGTTGAATTTCAAGTTTGTGGCCAATTTATGACTTAGGCCCTAACTTGAAATATTAAATGATGGAGTCTTGTTTTTCCTCAAAACCACTGATATGAAGAGACATACTACAATTTCCCCGGTGTTTGTGCCCATCAAGCAAGGAAGACAAAAGTCTTTGCCTATTAAAAAACTTGGCTTGCTGCCAAGTTTTTTAGTATTAATTGTCATCCTATGTTGCTTTTTTCTTCGGAGCCGTTTGTCGTTTTTTGGCAGCCGGTGCTTTTTTTGTCTTTTTATCGGTTGTTTTCTTCTTATTTTTATCTACAGAAGCCTGCAGTGCTTCCATTAAATTAGTAACATTATCTTTTCTAGGTTCCTCTTTTGTTTCAACCACCTCTTCTCCATTTTCTTTTGCCTCAATTAGATTGAGCAGTTTTTGACGGTACTCATCCTCATATTTTTCTGGTTTAAACGCGGCTGTCAGTTGATCAATGAGCAATTTGGCCGTTTCAAGCTCTTTTTCTTCCACATTTTCTGCCTCCGGTACATTCGGTACATCAGCTGCATTTCTTATTTCATCGGGATAATGTAACGTTTCCATAAGGAGTGTATTATTGTAAACACGCAATAAAGCCAATTGTTCTTTAGAACGGATCATAATCTTGGCAACGCCTACTTTTCTGGAGTCTTCTAGAGCTTTTCTTAAAAGAGAATAAGCTTTTGATCCGCCTTCATTTGGTCCAAGGTAATAGCTCCGATTAAAATAGATCGGATCTATCTCATCTATATCGATAAAATCCAGTATTTCTACGGCTTTTTCATTCGTTTCTTTTCGCAGGGATTCGATTTCTTCCTGACTAACAATGACAAAACCTCCGCTTGTTGTCTCATATCCTTTCACAAGGTCGTCTTTTTCCACTTTTTCTTCACAAACAGGGCAAACTTTTTCGTATCTTATCGGTGTTTTACATTTTTCATGAAGTGTTCGAAAAGAAACATCTTTGTCTTCTGTAGCGGCATGCATTTTAATAGGAATACTGACCAAGCCAAATTGTATACTCCCTTTCCACATCGTATGCATCTCCGATTTCCTCCTTTTTAATTTGCAGGTTCTTTTCTTTATATTGTGCATGAGAGAAGCCTTTCTCATTCATACTAAATGTCAGATTAAAAAGAAGAAGGGAAAGAATCGTTCAATGGCCTGGATGAAACCATCACGTACAAATGAAATACTAAAAGGGAAAAATTGGCGTTATGAAATAAAATACGATGGTTACCGTGCCTTGTTATCTTGGGATGGCAAAAAACTTGTACTTAGCAGTAAAAATGGCCATGCATTAGAAGACAGATTTCCTGAAATTGTTGAAACAGCAGAACAATTTTTTCCAGTGAATAAGACCATAGAGCTTGATGGGGAACTTACTGTTTTGGACAACTGGGGAAAAGCGGATTTTTACATGCTGCAAAGGCGCCATCGTTTGCGTTCAACTAATTCTATATACAAAGAAGCTAAACAACGTCCTGTTTGTTTTCTTGCTTTTGATTGTCTCAAAATAAATGGAGAAAGCTTGTTGGAGAAAAACTGGCTAGACCGAAAAAAGGCATTAAAAGAATGGATGATACATGCAGACCTCCCCCTAAATCCAGATCCTCAATGCACAGAGCGCGTTCAATTTCTCCCCTCATATAATGATATTTCTAACATCATCGAGGAAATTAAGACTTGCCGAAGTGAAGGAATCGTGATGAAAAACATAACCTCTCATTATGAAAAAGGGCGTACCAGTCAATGGTTAAAATATAAAACGCCATTTGTAACACCTTGCTTTATAACTGCGTATGATCCTGCCAATGATTACTTTCATTTAGGTGTTTTCGACGATGAAGAGATACTTCCAATAGGGAAATGTGCACATGGCTTTTCATCTCATGAAAAAGAAGCCGTTACAGAAACCATTAAACAAAATGGCGATTGGGATGTATCGAAAAAAATGTATTATATAGACCCTTCTATCGTCGTAGAAGCAACCTACACCACCAGAAAAGAACAAGAACTGCGTGAACCACGTTTTTCCCGGATTCTTTTAGAATCACCAGTTTCTAAGTGCACGAAAGAACGGCTGTATCTTTCTGACTTACGCTTTCCGAAAACGGTCAGTATTACTCATCCTGACAAACCTCTTTGGCCTGACAAAGGCGTAAAAAAGATTGATTTTCTTCATTATGCAAGAAACATCGCTCCTTTTGCTCTTCCTTTTTTAAATGACCGTCCTTTGACTGTTATTCGTTTTCCTCATGGAATCAAAGAAGAAGGGTTCTTTCAAAAGGATTGTCCAGATTATGCTCCTGACTTTGTGGAGACCGTTAAACTTGACGATAATCAATATGTTTTATGTAATAAAGTAGAGACTTTTTTGTGGCTGGCTAATCAACTTGCTTTAGAATGGCATATACCATTTCAGCGCTATCATACAAAGTATGTGGATGAAATTGTTTTTGACCTCGACCCGCCAGACCCGGATTATTTTCAACTTGCCATCAAAGGGGCATTATTGTTAAAAGAGCTTTGTGATGAATGTGGTTTATTTTCATTTGTGAAGTTTTCAGGTAATAAAGGCCTGCAAGTTTATTTACCACTGCCAGAAGAAACATATACATGGAATGATACAAATAAAATAACAACTTCATTTGGAGCTTTTTTAACAAAAAAATCTCCTGAACTCTTCACCCAGGAACGACTTAAGAAAAACCGCGGCAGCAAACTTTATATTGATGTCCCTCAACATAGACAGGGAAAAACAATTATTGCACCGTATTCCTTGAGAGGAAAAACAGAACCCTTGATAGCCTGTCCGCTTTTTTGGGAAGAAGTATCTGATTCTTTAGAGCGAACACAATTTACGATGGAACACGTGCTAGAAAGGCTTCTCATAAATGGCTGTCCTTTTCGGGAAATGGAGAAAGTGAGAGGAAACCAGCCAATAGATCAACTGCTTTCTATCCTTAAAGATAATAACTAGAGGAGATGTCCATGTTATCGGAAGACCTTATA